>JBGUZS010000001.1:0-40620 GCA_045223835.1 Oscillospiraceae bacterium
TGGCAGTTGTTGTGTAGCAACTACATCTTACCATGTTCGAGTTGAATTTCCTCTTTTATTTGTCACCTATCATTTGTACCATATCACTGCGCCGCCGGCGGGGAAAAAACGGATATCCCCCTCGCAATCCCCGGGGAAATATGGTATACTCTCTTCAAAAAGAGGGCTTGCGCTGAAAGGAAAGGAGCGTGCCGCAATGATGGAAAAAATGCCGCCCCTGGCCATAGAGCCGGTGGACCGGGAATGGGGCGTGGGCGTCAGCGGGCTGACGGAGGATCCCTCTCCCTTTCCCCGGGTGAACCGGCTGCTGTACCGGGCGAATCATCTGGAATCCACGGCGGATGATCAGCGGGCGCTGATCGTCACGGAATGCTATACGAAATACGCGGCCTATTCCCCCGCCCTCCGCTGGGCGCTGACCCTGCGGGAACTGTATGAGCGGGTGGAGATCCATATCTGGCCGGAGGAGCTTATCGTCGGCGAGCTGGCGGCGAAGCCCTGCGGCGCCCCGCTGTATCCGGAATTCAGCGTGGACTGGCTGGCGGATGAATTCCTCTATCGGCCCATGGAGGACCGGAAGAACGACCGGTATGTGATCTCGGACCAGGTCAAGCGCACGGTGTTCGACGTGCTCCAGCCCTTCTGGAAGGGAAAAACCGTGTCCGAGGCCATCATCGCCTCCTATACGGACAAGGAGAAGCAGGGCAACCATCTGGGCAAGGGCGTGGTGCTGGACGGGCTTTTCGTCTATGCCGGCGTCGGCCATGTGTGCGCAGACTATGAAAAGCTGTTCCGGGTGGGCTGGAAGGGCCTGCGCCGGGAGGTGCGGGAGCACCTGGCCTCGCTGGATACCTCCCGGGCGGAGGACGCCCGGAAGCGAGATTTCTACCTGGCGGAGGACGCGGCGCTGGACGGGGCCTGCACCTATTTCCGCCGGTATGGGGAGCTGGCGGCGCGCATGGCGGCCGCCGAGAAGGATCCGGTGCGGAGGAAGGAGCTGGAGCGCATCTCCTCCAACTGCCTCTGGGTATCCGAGGAACCGCCCCGGGATTTCTGGGAGGCCATCCAGCTCTGGCATCTGGCGACCAACATGATCATCATCGAGTCCAACGGCCACAGCGTCACCTATGGCCGCTTCGACCAGCTTTTCCGCCCCTTTTATGAGCGGGATACGGCGGCGGGGACCCTCACCCGGGAGCAGATGCAGGAGCTCATCGAGCTCGCCTTCATCAAGATGCATGAGCTGCGGAAGATCCGGGATACCAGCGCCATCATCTTCTCCAGCGGCACCATCATGGGCGGCACCGCTCTGGATGTGGGCGGCATCGACGCCCAGGGGAACGATGCGGTGAACGACCTGAGCTATATGGTGCTGGACGCCCACGCCCATACCCGCATCCCCAATCCCTGGATGGGGGTGCGCCTGAACAAAAAGAACCCCCGGTCCTTCTGGGAGAAGACCTTCAACGTCATCCGCATCGGCACCGGGGAACCCAAGATCTTCAACGACGATATGATGATCCGGGCCCTGACGAACTATGGCAAGCCGCTGGAGGAGGCCCGGAACTATGTGGGCGTGGGCTGCGTGGAGCCCTGCGTGCCCGGGAAGACCTACGGCATGCATGATTCCGGCTCCTTCAACCTGGCCAAGGTGCTGCAGCTGGCCATCAACGGCGGCCGGTGCATCGACTGCAGCGAAGCCTGCCCCTACCATGCCTCCTGCGCCGGCCTGGGACCGGATACGGGCAGCCTGGCCACGGCGGAAAGCTTTGAGGATGTGGTTGCCTCCTTCAAGGCTCAGATGAAATACTGGTGCGATCTGATGATCAGCTGCATCAACAAGATGGACTTGGCCCAGCAGCGGCTGAAGCCCCTGCCTTACCTATCCCTGCTCATGGACGACTGCATCGCCCGGGGAACGGATATCACCGCCGGCGGCGCAAGGTACAACCACAGCGGCCCTCAGGCCGTGGGCCTGGGCACCGCGGCGGACAGCCTCAGCGCCATCAAGCAGCTGGTGTTCCAGGAGAAGCGGGTCACCGGCGCGGAGCTCCTGGCGGCGCTGAAGGCGGACTGGGCGGGGTACGAGACCCTGTATGCCTATGTGAACGGGCCCCAGGTCCACCATTACGGCAATGACGATCCCTTTGCCGACGAGCTGGCGAAGCTGGTGATCGGCGAATACTGCGCGAATGTGGAGCATCGGCCCACGCCCCACGGCGGGGAGTACATGCCCGGGGTGTTCAGCGTGACCAACAACGTGATGCACGGCAGCGTGGACGCCGCCACGCCGGACGGACGCCGGGCCTATGAGCCGGTATCGGACTGCATGGGTCCGGTGCATACCCGCTTCGGCAGCCACGACCTCAGCGGGCCGACGGCGGTGGCCAACAGCGTGGCGAAGATGGACCAGAGCCGCATCGGCAACGGGATCATCCTCAACTGGAAATTCTCCCCCGGCACCGTGGCGGGGGACGAAGGCCGGGAAAAGCTCATGGACCTGATGAAGATCTATTTTGAAAACGGCGGCATGCAGAGCCAGTTTTCCATCGTGGGGAAGGAGACCCTCCGAGCCGCCCAGCGGAAGCCGGAGGAATACCAGGGCCTGCTGGTGCGCATCGCCGGATACAGCGCCTATTTTGTGGAGCTGAGCGAAGCGCTGCAGAACGACCTGATCGGCAGGACGGAATTTTAGCTTCGACCCGGCCCCGCTTTGCCGGGCGCCGAGGGAAAAGGGGAGAGATATGGAGATCATCAAGACCGGCGTGAAGGACGATATCGGCTTTCCCGTGCTGAAGAAGGTGGGGGAGCCGGAACCGGTGACCCTGCCCGACGAGGATCCGGCGGCGGCCCGGGAACGGTACGAGCCGGCGCGCTTTGCCCTGGAGGCCGCCTCGGGGGGAAAGAACACCCTCCTGTTTGACGACCTGGGCCGCCCCTCCGTCATGGTGCGCATCCCCATGTTCCTGTGGTCGGATGTGCTGGAGGGCGCGCCGAAGGAGCCCTGCTCCGCCTTCATCGTGGGCGGAAAGGTGCTGGACTGTATCTATGTCAGCAAGTACATGAACGTCATCGAATACGGACGGGGATACAGCCTCCCCGGGCGGGATCCGGCCCATACCCTGACCATCGATGAAGCCCGGGCGGCCTGCGCCGCCAAGGGGAAGGGGTGGCATCTTCTCACCAACGCGGAATGGTGCGCCCTGATGCACTGGAGCGTGAAGAACGGCACCGTTCCCCGGGGCAACGCCTCCTTCGGCGGGGATCCGGACCGGCCCTGGGATCGGGGCGTCCTGTCCATTCAGCGCCGGGGACGGGGACTGGAGGAGGAAATGCGCACCCTCACCGGAACCGGACCGGACCGGTGGAACCACGACGGCGGTCCCTGGGGCGTATCCGACCTGGCGGGGAACGCCTGGGATTGGGTAGCGGGCTTCCGGACCCTGGACGGGGAGCTGCAGTTCATCCCGGATAACGACAGCGCCATGAACGTGGACGAGGGGCCGGACAGTCCCCTCTGGCGGGCTGTGCTCCAGGACGGGAGCTTCGTGCCCCCCGGCACCCCCGGCGCCCTGAAATACGACGGGACCGTTCCGGGTACCGACTCCCCGGAGGACGTGGGGATCCGGGGAGGCTATCGGCTGAACACCCGGGTGGAATTCCCCAACTATACGGGGAAGGAGGCGGATACCGCCCACCGGGCTTACGGCTGGTGCTTCTTCAAAGCGCTCGCCCCGGCGGAGGGGGTGGAGGTCCCGCCTCTGCTCTATCGCCTGGGCGCCATGCCCATGCCCGACGGGTACCAGGATTCCAGCGTTTTCTTCCTGCGGAACTACGGGGAGCGGACGGCTGCCCGGGGCGGCAGCTGGTTCGACGGCGCCTTCGGCGGCATCTGGGAGCTGTACCTGCGGGAGACCCGGGCTTTTCTCTACCCGGATATCGGCTTCCGGGCGGCCTGGGCGGAGGTGTGACCCGGTTTTGCTTGCAAAGCGGTTCAAACCGGTGTACAATACTCTATCTGTCCGGAACAGATAGCTGGGGCTATGACTGGCTGGCATAGCCCCTATCTGAACGGCGGAGCCCGCGAAGCCCCGCCCGTTCCATACCTATGCCCGCCGCCGGAGCGCCGTTCCGGCCCGGGAGATCGGGGAGTTTTGCCATGGTAAAGATCGCGCCTTCCCTTCTTTCCGCTGATTTTGCCTGCCTGGGGGCGGAGGTGGACAGCGTCCGCGCCGGCGGGGCGGACTGGCTCCATTTCGATGTGATGGACGGGCTTTTCGTGCCCAATCTCTCGGTGGGCGTACCGGTGCTGAAGTCCCTGCGGAAGTATACGGATATGTTCCTGGATGTGCACCTGATGATCGACCGGCCCGGCCGGTATGTCTCCGCCTTCGGCGAGGCGGGGGCGGACCTGATCTGCATCCATCTGGAGGCGGATACGGAGGAGAATATCCGCGCCGCCCTTCGGGATATCCGCCGTCTGGGGAAGAAGTCGGGACTGGCGCTGAAGCCCGCTACCCCCTGGGACGCCGCCCTGCCCTTCCTGGAGGAGGCGGATCTGATCCTGGTGATGACCGTGGAGCCCGGCTTCGGCGGGCAGAAATTCATGGCAGATATGCTGCCCAAGCTCAGCAAGCTTCGGGACTGCGCGGAGGGCTTCGGTCTCTCCTGCCTCCTGGAGGTGGACGGAGGGATCAACCCCATGACCGCCGCCCTGGCCGCCGCCGCAGGGGCGGATGTGCTGGTCGCCGGGAGCGACGTTTTCGGCGCGCCGGATCGCGCGGCCCGGATCCGGGCGCTGCGGGGAGAACCGGCATGAGTCTCTACCCTGCGCCCTTCGAGCGCCTTGTGGATCAGCTGAGCAAGCTCCCCGGCGTGGGGAGCAAATCGGCCCAGCGGATGGCTTTCTATTTTCTCCGCCTGTCCGATCAGGAGGCGGAGGCCTTCGCGGCGGCAATTACCGAGGCCAAGCGCCGGGTGCGCCGCTGCGAAAAATGCCAGAATCTGACCGATCAGGAGGTCTGTCCCATCTGCGCTTCCCCCAAGCGGGATAAGCGCATCATCTGCGTGGTCTCTGAGCCCAGGGATGTGATCGCCCTGGAGCGGAGCCGGGAGTATAACGGCCTGTACCATGTGCTCCATGGGGTCATCTCCCCCCTGCGGCATATGGGGCCTGAGGACATCACCGCCCGGGAGCTGCTGGCCCGGCTGGACGGCACCGTGGAGGAAGTCATCATGGCCACCAATCCGGATACGGAGGGGGAGGCCACGGCCATGTATCTCTCCCGTCTCATCAAGCCCCTGGGGATCAAGGTCACCCGCATCGCCTACGGCATCCCCGTGGGGAGCAATCTGGAATTCGCGGACGACGCTACCCTTTTCCGCGCCCTGGAGGGGCGGCGGGAAATCTGACCGTTTAAGACCGGGGAAGACCGGCAAAACTGAGTATGGACTGCACCGGCGGGCGGAAGGCCCGGCCGGATCACATAACCTGAGGGACAGGCTTTTTGCCTGCCCCGGGATACATGTGTATTAATTCAAGGAGGAACCGAAAACGGAAAAACTGAAAATCATTTCCCTTGGCGGCCTGAACGAGGTCGGCAAGAATCTGACTGTGTACGAATACGGAAACGATATCCTGGTGGTGGACTGCGGCCTGGGCTTTCCGGATGGGGATATGTACGGGGTCGACGTGGTCATCCCGGATGTGACCTATCTGGCGAAAAACGCGGACAAGGTCCGGGGCATCGTCCTCACCCATGGACACGAGGACCATATCGGCGCTCTGCCCTATGTGCTGAAGGATATTTCCGCCCCCATCTACGCCACCCCCCTGACCCTGGCGCTGGTGAAGATGAAGCTGGAGGAGCACCGCCTCTCGGATATCGCGGATCTGCGGGAGTTCAAGGCGGGAGACCGCTTCTCCGTAGGCTGCTTCGAGGTGGAGGCGGTGCATGTGAACCATTCCATCGCCTGCGCCGTCGCCCTTGCCATCCGCACCCCCGTGGGCATGGTGGTCCACACCGGGGATTTCAAGATCGACACCACCCCGGTGGGCTGCCCCATGACGGATCTGACCCGCTTCGGGGAACTGGGAAGGGAAGGGGTCCTGGCCCTGCTCAGCGACTCCACCAATGCGGAGCGAAAGGGCTTTTCCCCCTCGGAGCGCACCGTGGGCGACGCGCTGGACGGACTCTTCGACGGTTGTCCCAAGCGCATGATCGTCACCACCTTCGCCTCCAATGTGTACCGGGTGCAGCAGATCATCACCCTGGCGGCGAAGCACGGGAGGAAGGTGGCCATCACCGGCCGCAGCATGGAAAACATGGTGGCAGCCTCCGTGGAGCTGGGGTATATCAAGCTGCCCCCGGATACCCTGGTGGAGATCGGCAGGATCAAGAACTATCCCAAGCAGCAGCAGCTCATCCTCACCACCGGAAGCCAGGGGGAGAGCATGTCCGCCCTGTACCGCATGGCCTTCGGCGGCCATAAGCAGGTGGAGATCGGTTACGGAGACCGGGTGATCCTCTCCTCCTCCACCGTTCCCGGGAACGAGAAGAGCGTCAGCGCCATCGTCAACGAGCTCTTCCGGAAGGGGGCGGAGGTGATGTACCGGGACGTATGCTCCGGCCTCCATGTCTCCGGCCATGCCTGCCAGGAGGAGCAGAAGATGATCCTGGCGCTGGTAAAGCCGCGGTACTTCATCCCCGTGCATGGGGAGCAGAAGCATCTCCGCTGCCATGCCCAGCTGGCCCTGGATGTGGGGATGGAGAGCAAGAATATCCTGATCTCGGATATCGGCCGGGTCATCGAGCTGGGGAAGAAGTCCGCCCGCCTGGGCGGCGCCGTCCAGGCGGGACGGGTCCTGGTGGACGGCGCCGGCATCGGGGACGTGGGCAGCGTGGTGCTCAGGGACCGGCAGCATCTGGCCGAGGACGGGATGATCGTGGTGGCCATGAGCCTGAGCCGGGAGGACAACAGCCTTATCTCCGGCCCGGACGTGATCACCCGGGGCTTTGTGTACGTGAAGGAATCCGAAGCCCTGATCGACGAGATGCGGATGCAGGTGGTGGATACCCTGGACGCCTGCCAGAACAACAACATTACGAACTGGACCGCCATCAAGTCCTCCATCAAGACCTCCCTGTCCTCCTACCTGCAGAAGAAGACCAAGCGCAGCCCCATGATCCTTCCGGTGATCATGGAGAACTGAGGGAACGGAATGAACATTCAGATCTACGGAAAGAGCAAGTGCTTCGATACAAAGAAGGCGGAGCGGTGGTTCAAGGAGCGGCGGATCAAATACCAGTATATCGACCTGCCCCGGTACGGCATGGGACGCCGGGAGCTGGAGAGCGTCCGGGCCGCCGTAGGCGCGGAGAACCTGCTGGATGAAAAGGCGAAGGGAGCCGAGCTGGTGAAGTACCTGGCCCGGCCCGAGGACCGGCTGGAAAAGCTGCTGGAGCAGCCTGAGCTTCTGCGCACCCCCATCGTCCGAAACGGGAAGAAGGCCACCGTGGGCTGCGCCCCGGAGATTTGGGAAACCTGGGAATAAGAGAAGGAGGAACGCCCCATGCGCAAGGACAAGGTAAACTATTATCTGGATATCGCGGACAGCGTCCGCAGCCGCTCGACCTGCATGAGACGGCAGTATGGGGCCATCATCGTGGCCAGCGATGAGATCGTGGCCACGGGCTATAACGGCGCGCCCAGGGGCCGGAAGAACTGCGATGAGCTGGGCCAATGCGTGCGGCAGGAGCTGAATATCCCCTCCGGGGAGCGGTATGAGCTGTGCCGCAGCGTACATGCGGAGGCCAACGCCATCATCTCGGCCTCCCGGAAGGAAACCATCGGCAGCACCCTGTATCTGACGGGGCGGGACGCCGCCACGGGCGCCTACCTCACCGGCACCACGCCCTGCTCCATGTGCCGCAGGCTCATCATCAACGCGGGGATCAGAAATGTGGTCTGCCGCACCTCGGAGACCGAGTATACGGATACGCCGGTGCAGGATTGGATCGAAAACGACGATACCATGGCCGGGGAAGGGTGAGCTTTTCCTCCCGGCCATGAATCGCGCCTGAGGGCGCATACAGAAAAAGCGGGGCAGCTTTCCCAGAAGCTGCCCCGCGATCTTTATTCAAGCAGGTTTATTCCCCGTCGACGAGACGGCGGGCGCCGTAATAATACTTGGTCCAGTAGGTTTCGCTGAGCTTGTTTATCATGATGCGCCGTCCGCCGGAGGAGGCATGGATGAACTCCCCGTCCCCCAGGTAGATGCCCACATGGCCGATGTACCAGCCGCCGGTGCTGGCGAAGAACACCAGATCCCCGGGCTCCAGCTCCTCCTTGCTCACGCTGACGCCCTGGCGGTATTGGCCGGAGGCGGTGCGGTTCATGCTGTATCCGTTCGTGGTGAAGCAGTAGTACACGAGACCGGAACAGTCAAAACCGGTGGAGGGGCTTGCGCCGCCGTAGACATAGGAGATGCCCAGCTGTTCCCGGGCCAGATCCAGGATGGAGGAAACGGCCTCGGAGGCCTCCGGCTTGTCCGCATCCAGCGCGACATAGGTGCTGTATACATAGCCGGTTTTGCCGTCCAGGAGCACCTTGTACCAATCTCCCTCCCGGCTCAGCACCTGTACCCGGTTGCCCCGGTAAAGGTAGCGGGTGACGGAATCGTCCAGGGAGGGGCCGGTGCGGAGCCGGACGCAGTCTCCGGTGAGGGTGCCCATGCCCGTTTCTTCGCCGGTCGTTTCCGGCTGTTCGGCTTCGGGCTCCTGCGCCTCGGGCCCGGCGGCGGGTTCCTCCGTCTCCTGTTCGGCGGCGGGCTCCTCCGGGGCTTCCGCAGGCTCAGGCGCGGGCTCCGCAGGCTCCTCCGCGGGTTCCGCCGTCAGCTCTTCTGTAGGTTCAGCTGTCGGTTCCGGATCGGCTTCCTCCTGGGGGGCTGCCTCCGGGGACTCCAGATAATCGGAGCTCATATACCCGGTCTTGCCCTGGTACTCGACCTTGCACCAGCCGTCCAGCACTTCCAGGACCGTGACCGTCGCCCCCTTGGGCGCCTGACCGATGATTTCCGCATCGGTGCTGGGACCATCCCGGAAATTCAGGACGGTGGCAGTGACTTCCGCCTCCCCGACGCTGACGCCCAGGACGGGAAGGGCCAGGAGCAGGGCCAGAGCCAGCCCCATGGCCAGAACACGCAATGATTGTTTCCGCATAAGCTTTCTCCTGCTGAAGCCGAAGGGGAATCCGGCAGCCGGAGCCTCCCGGTCAGCCGTCCTTTGGCTTCCTCAAATGCTTTTGTGTCGGTGGGCTCAGCCGTTGGTCCGGGCTCTTTCCAGCCAAACGGCGCCCAGGTCCAGGGCGGTATACAGCCCTTCCTTCTCGCCCTTCTTCACCACCCGGTCCCGGGAACGGATATCGGGATCGGTGAGCTGGAGCTGAACGGAGACCCGCTTCGCCAGGGTAAGATCCTCCACCGGCTCGGTGTCCAGGATCTGTAACATGACGATGTATTTGTCGGACATGTTCCCATAGTAGATGAGATTGTCCTTCCTGCGCAGAGGCAGGCCCTTATACATGAGTTTTTTCGCAGCTGCCATGATTCCCTCCCTGTGGAGACGTCCGCCTGCCCGACGGAACGAGGTGACTGTTATTCTATACGCTATCCGCCGCCCTGTCAAGGCAAAAGACCCCTGCGGCCTTCCGGGGAAGGCCGCAAGGCGTCCGATAAACGCGGGAAATCAGCCCTCCAGATAGCTCCGCACAAGCTCCTGCAGGAGCTCGTCCCGGTCCAGCCGGCTGATGAGGGCGCGGGCATTCTTGTAATTGGTGATATAGGTGGGGTCCTCGGTGATGATATAGCCCACGATCTGGTTGATGGGATTATATCCCTTGACCAGCAGGGCGTTGTACACCGCGGTGATGATCTCCTTCGTTTCCGTCCGTTTGTCTACGATCCCGAACTTCCGCGTGAACTGATCCATGGTATCCCTCCTCCGATTACCCTATTATACCCGCTTTGTTCCCTCCTGTAAAGTTTTTTCGCCCTGTCGGGGCGGGGATCAGCGCAGTTTCGCCCCCAGCCGGGATTCCAGCGCTTCCAGGATGGCGTTCATATGGGGCTCGATATCCCCGTCCTTCAGGCTCCCGTCCTCCCCCCGGAAGCTCAGGGAGAAGGCTACGCTCTTCTTCCCCGGGGCGATGGGCAGGCCCCGGTACACATCGAAGAAGTCCACCGCCTTCAGCAGATCGCCTCCGGCCTCGCGGATGCATTTTTCCAGCCGGTATACGGTGATCTCCTCATCGCAGACCACCGCCAGATCCCGGAGCACGGCGGGGAAGCGGGGCAGGGGAACATACTGGGGATCCTCCCCGCGGCAGGCGCAGAGGGCGTCGAAATCCAGCTCCGCCGCGCAGAGGGGATCGGAGATTCCGTAATTGCTCCGCACATTGGGGTGGATCTCCCCGAATATGCCCAGCTCCTGTCCCTCCGCCCCATAGATCCTGGCGCAGCGGCCGGGGTGGTAGGCATAGTGATCCGTGCAGGCCCGGAACTCCGGCTCCCGGATGCGCATGAGGCGCAGGAGGGCCTCCAGGGCGCCCTTCATGGCGTAGAACTCGCCGCCCTCGCCGTAGGCCCCAAGGGCCAGGTGCCGCGTCTCCCGGGCCAGGGGGGAGGAGGTGTCCTTCAGATAGACCTTGCCCAGGTCGAAGAGCTTCACGTCCTTGTTGCGGCGGTTGTTGTTCAGGGCGAGGCTTTTCAGCATGGTGCTCAGGAGGGTGGTGCGCATGATGGCGCTGTCCTCTCCCAGGGGGTTGAGGATGCGGAAGGAATCCCGGAGAGGGTGATCCGCGGGCATGCCGCTCAGGTCGTTATCCGACTGGCCCAGGAAGGAATAGGTCAGGATTTCGTGGTAGCCCAGGTCCCGGCAGAGACGCCGGCATGCCTGCTCCAGCGTCTGCTTCTCCGTAAGGCCGCCCTGGGTGATGACGCCCCGGAAGGCGGTGGCGGGGATGCGGTCGTAGCCATAGAACCGGGCCACCTCCTCGGCGATATCGCTATAGTGCTCCACGTCCCCCCGCCAGGAGGGCACGGTCATGGTATCCCCGTCGAAGGTGAAGCCCAGCTTCTCCAGAACCTGACGCATATAGTCCGCGCTCACCTCGATGCCCAGGAGGCGGTTGACCTTCTCCGGCTCCAGCTTCAGGCGGGTGGGGGCGCTGTCCCTGGCCACCACGTCGATGACCCCGTCCACCACGTCGCCCGCGTCCAACAGCTCCACCAGCTCGCAGGCCCGCTCCACCGCGGGGAGGGTGCCCAGGGGATCCAGCCCCTTCTCGAAACGGGAGGAGGCGTCCGTGCGCATGCCCAGGGCGATGGCGGTGCGGCGGATGGAGGTGCCGTTGAAGTTGGCGGACTCGAAGACCACCGAGGTGGTGGCTTCGGTGATCTCACTGTTTTCGCCGCCCATGACCCCGGCCAGGCCGATGGCCTTGTTCTCGTCCGCGATCACCAGCATATCCGGCGTCAGGGCCCGAGGACTTCCGTCCAGGGTGGCCATCTGTTCCCCCTCCTTCGCCCGGCGCACCAGGATATGGCTGCCGGTGATGCAGCGGTAGTCGAAGGAATGCATGGGCTGGCCGTATTCCACCATCACATAGTTGGTGATATCCACGATATTGTTGATGGGCCGGATGCCGCTGGCCCGAAGCCTGCGGCGAAGCCACTCCGGAGAGGGGGCGATGCGGACGTTCTTCACCACCCGGGCGGTATACCGGGGGCACAGGTCCGGCTCCAGGATATCCACATCCAGATAGTTCAGGATATTGTCTCCGCTGCCCTTCACCCTGGGCTCCGGCAGGTTCAGGGGCGTATCGAAGGTAGCGGCGGCTTCCCGGGCGAGGCCCCGGACGCTCAGGCAGTCCGGCCGGTTGTTGGTGATCTCGAAATCCACCACGCTGTCCCGCAGGCCCACCACCTCCCGGATATCCTGGCCTACAGCGCAGGGCTCCTGCAGGATGAAGATCCCGTCCGCAATGGCATAGGGATAGTCGTTCACCGTCAGGCCCAGCTCGCCCAGGGAGCAGAGCATCCCCTCGGAGGGCAGGCCCCGGAGGGTGCCCTTTTCGATGCGCTTGCCCCCGGGCAGGGCGGAGCCGTCCAGGGCGACGGGGACAAGGTCCCCCTTCTGTACGTTCTGGGCGCCGGTGATGATCTGCACGGGCTCGTCCCGGCCCACCTCCACCTGGCAGACCCAGAGATGGTCGCTGTCTGGATGGCGGACGATCTCCGCCACCTTGCCCACCACCACGTCGGCGATATCCTCGCCCAGCACGTCCAGGGTCTCCACCTTGGAGCCGGACATGGTCATGCGGTCGCAGAATTCCTTATCGGAAACACCCACCCGGGTGAATTCATCGAGCCAGTTTCTGGATAATTTCATTGCTGCTCCTCCTTTCCTATCCGGTCCCGTCAGCTGAACTGGCGCAGGAAGCGCACGTCGTTGTCGAACAGGAGCCGCAGGTCGCTGATGCTGAACCGGCGCATCACCAGGCGCTCCAGTCCCGCGCCGAAGGCGAAGCCGCTGTATTCCTCCGGGTCGATGCCGCAGCCGGAGAGGACCTTGGGGTGGACCATTCCGGCGCCCAGGACCTCGATCCAGCCCTCGCCCTTGCAGACCCGGCAGCCCTCGCCGTGGCATTCAAAGCACTGGATATCCACCTCGCAGCTGGGCTCCGTGAAGGGGAAGTGGTGGGGGCGGAAGCGGGTGACGGTCTCGGGGCCGTAAAGCCGCTTCAGCATCACGTCCAGACAGCCCTTCAGGTCCCCCATGGTGATGCCCTTGTCCACCACCAGCCCCTCCAGCTGATGGAACATGGGGGAGTGGGTGGCGTCGATCTCGTCCTTCCGGTAGACCCGGCCGGGGGAGATGATCCGGATGGGGGGCTTCTGCCGCTCCATGACCCGCACCTGCACCGGGCTGGTCTGACAGCGGAGGTGGACCTTCTCATCCTCCGTGATGTAGAAGGTGTCGGTCCATTCCCGCACGGTATGGCCCTCGGGAATGTTCAGCTTATCAAAGTCATAGGTGCTGAGCTCCACCTCCGGCCCCTCGGCCACCTGGAAGCCCATGCCCACGAAAATATCCACGCATTCGTCCCACACGATCTGCAGGGGGTGCTTAGCGCCGGTTTCCACAGCCTTGCCGGGAATGGTCACATCCAGGGTCTCCTCCCGGAGCTTCCGCTCCAGCAGGGCGTTCTGCAGCGCCTTGCCCCGCTCGCTGAGGGCGGCTTCGATCTTCGCCCGGACCTCGTTGGCCAGCTGGCCCATGGCGGGGCGCTCCTCCGGACTGACACTGCCCAGCTGCTTCAGCACGGCGCTGAGCGAGCCCTTCTTCCCCAGATACTGTACCCGAACCGCATCCAGGGCGCTCGGATCCAGGGCTGCCTCAATGGCCGCCAGAGATTTGGCCCGGATCTCCTCCAGCTTGTTTTTCATCTTCTGCCTCCTGTGAGCCGCCCCGAGGAGCGGCGTATTCGTCAAACAAAGGGCCCTCCGTCCCGAAACTATGGGACGGAAGGCTCCGCGTTACCACCCATATTCGCCTCCGGCCGGGCCGGAAGACGCACTCTGCGGGGAAAAGGACTCTCCCCTTGACCGATGACGGGGTCAGACCGTCGGCCGTTACGCCGCAGCTCCCGGGCGAACCAAGCGGTCCTTGGACCGGGGCGCTCGCAGCAAACGCGCCCTTCTCTGAGATCCCGGCCTCCGCTATTTTCCCGTTCAACGCCATTTTTGGCGAGTATACCACTTTGTCTCCCGGATTGCAAGGCTTTTCCGCCTCCTGCCTCGGGGCAGGCGCGATGCCGTTGCGCCGGAGGGGAAATCGTGGTATGCTTTACAGGAATAGAGAGAAGACGTACGTCGGCAAAAGGGAGGTTTATCTTATGGCCAGATTCTGTACCGAATGCGGGACCGCGATCCCGGAGGGCGCTGGCTTCTGCATCGAATGCGGCGCGAAAGCCCCGGAGGCCGAAACGAACCCGGCCCAGCCGGCTGTGCCGGCGAGCCAGGAGCCTTATCCCGCCGTTCCCCAGCCTCAGCCCGTTCCCGAGCAGAATGGATACGAGGAGCCGCAGCAGGCAGCTTACCCGCCCCGGCCCTCAGCCGGGCCGTCAAGTCCGGACCGGAGCGGGAAGCCGGTCAGCACCCTCGGCTTCTGGGCGCTGAAGCTCCTGTATGCCATCCCCGTGGTGGGGTTCTTCGCCTCCCTGGTCCTGTCCATCGCGCCGGAAAACAAGAGCCTGAAGCACCATGCCCTGGCCACTCTCATCTGGCGGATCATTATCCTGGGATTCCTGATCTTCGGGAGCATCCGGCTCTGGAACGGCATCGAGGCCAACTGGGACCGGGTTTCCGATTCCTTCTCGGAGATCTTTGAGGGAGAGGAGATCAACAGCCTGGATGATTTGCTGGACAGCCTGAAAAACGGTTTGGCCGGCGCCGGGAGCTGAGCCGGGGACCGGAGCTTTTTCCGGTGGACAAACCGGGGAGAAATGCGTATACTGAGGATGATTTACCGTTGGGGGTGAGGAAATGAAAACCTATCATGACGTGTTTGTGGAGCAGCTGGTCCGCCGCCGCCGTCCCGGAGGGGAGGCGGTCTTCCGCCTGGGCGCGGTCCTGTTGGGGCTGATCCTCATCACCCTGGCCTTCGTCCTGGCGCGGAATTTCTTCCCCGTCCTTTTCGCCCTGGTGGTGATCCTGGAGTTCTTCGCCTTTGTGTATACCGTCAAGGAGTTTGAATACTCCTTCATCAGCGGGGATGTGGATATCGACATGATCCGGGGCAAGCGGAAGCGCAGCACCATCTTCAGCTGCAGCTGCCGGGATATCGCCCTGATGGCGCCCTGCGGCACCCATGAGGAGGCCCTGGCCGAATCCTTCACCCGAACCACGGACGCCTCCGAGCGCGCCGGGGGAGAGGGCAGATGGTTTTTTGTCTGCCGGCGGGAGGACGGGAGCCGGGAGCTGGTCTATCTGACCCCCAATGAGCGGCTTCTGGACGCCTTTTCCGGCTACCTGGGCAGAAAGATGGACTATACCCCACAGAGCGGGCATAAGCTGAAAGCAGAGTAGACCGGCTCCCGGGAGCCGGAGAAGGAGGCTCTGCGTGAGACTGGTCCGTTCCGCAGCCCTGTTCGTCATGCTGCTCCTGCCCCTGCTGCTCGCCGCCTGCGGCGGCGCCCTGGGGGACCGGGAGCGGGAGGATTTCCTGGAGATCCGCGCCTCCCTGCTGGAGCGGGAGGAGTTCAGCCTCCGGGCAGATCTGCGGGCGGATTACGGGGATCGGGTGTACGATTATCGCCTGGCTTACGCCGGGAACGCCGAAAAGGGCGTCCTGCAGATCGAGGAACCCCTGGAGCTGAAGGATATCCGGGTGGAGCTGGAGGAGGGGCATACCCGCCTCCGCTGCGGGGACGTGATGCTGGATACCGGCGCCCTGGCGGGGGAGGAGAGCCCGGTGCAGGCCTTTCCGCTGATGATCCGGGCCTGGCTCCGGGGCAGCGTGGCGGAATGCTGGCATGAGCGGCTGTACGGGGAGGACTGCGTCGCGGCGGAGATCCACCTGGGCGGCGCCGGAGCGGAGACGAGCCTGGTTTGCCGGGTCTGGTTCCGCCGATCCGACCGGGAGCCGGTTTATGCCGAGCTGGAATCGGAGGGGAGCGTCCGCCTCGCCTGCCGCTGCCTTCCCCGCGCCGAAGAGACGCCGAAAGTATAATGTCTTCCGCTTTGTGGAAGAATGAGACCGTCGGACATAGGATGTACCGGCAATCCATTCAGCGGAGCGTGAAGAATTATGCTGCAGAGCGTCAGAAGAGGAGACATCTATTACGCGGACCTGAGCCCCGTGGTGGGGAGCGAGCAGGGCGGGATGCGGCCGGTACTTATCGTGCAGAACGATATCGGCAACCGGTACAGCCCCACCGTCATCGCCGCCGCCATCACCTCTCAGACCGGGAAGGCCAAGCTGCCCACCCATATTGCCCTGGGGGGTCAGAGCTGCGGCCTGACCAAGGATTCCATCATCCTGCTGGAGCAGATACGCACCATCGATAAACAGCGCCTGCGGGAGCGCATGGGCAAGCTGGACGAGAACATGATGAGCCGGGTGGACAGCGCCATTGCCGTGAGCTTCGGCCTGGGCCCCCGGGAGACCAGGGCGGGAGCCGCCATGTGATTCCTCCCGCCGAAATGAGGTAGAGAAAGATGAAAAAACTCCTGCGCTTTACCATGATCGCCGCCGCTGCGGCCATCCTTCTGTTTGCCGCTGCGGCCCTGGCCGCCGGGGACGATCCCGCCCCGGGGGGACAGGGGGACCCCCTGGTCACCCTGAGCTACCTGGAGCAGGTGTACACGGGCTATATCTCCGACCAGCTCCTTCAGGATGTGGAGACACGGGCGCAGGCCATAGAGGCAAACCTGGAGCAGCGGATCGCCGCCCTGGAGGAGGCCAGCCGGGAAGCCCGGGCCGTCAGCGCCAGCACCTATCAGCTGGTTACTCTGGAGGAGGGACAGACCCTTTCCGGGGACCGGGGCATCGAGCTCATCCTGCGGATCGGAGAGGCGTCCGTCGCCGCCCGGAACAGCCCCGGCCTGGTGGACTCCACCACCGCCGGGAGCCTGGAGGACGGGCAGAGCCTGGAAAAGAACCATCTGTATATGATCACCATCCCGGAAAACGGCGTCCGGGCGTCCGGTCATGCGGTGCTCATGGTCCGCGGGGAGTATGTGATCAGCTGACTTTTTTCGGGAAAGGACCGGGGACCGGCTGCCGCCGGTCCCCGGATTTTTTGCACCATGAATCTCATCGGCAAGTATCCCATCTACGACGGAGAAGAGCAGGCGGGAGAGCTGGAGGTCTCCCCCTGGGGCGGTTACCTGCGGTTCCGGGCTCTGTGCCGGAGCCGGCGCAGGGGCGTGTTCCGCCTGGTGGCGGAGAGCGGGGGGCGGCTCCTGCCCCTGGGGGTGATGGCCCCCTCCGGCAGCGGCTTCGGTCTGGAGCGGCGCTTTTCCCCGGCGGCGCTGCGGAGCATAGGGCTGGAGCGGATCGACCGCTGCCGTCTGACCCAGGATTGGGAGGCCGGCTGGCAGGAGGAGCGCAGCCCGGAGCGGCTGTTCCGGGACCCGGCCCTGCAGGAGCTGGGCCGGGTGCTGGCCCGGGAGGGAGTCCTGACCAGGCAGGAAGGGGAGGCCACCCTCCTGGCGGTGCCCCTGGATCCGGGCCGCCCCTTTGCCGCCATGCCGATCTTCTGCTTCGGCTCCCCGGAGACAATAAATGGGAGAAATTGGATCGTCTTCCGGATCATGGAAGGCTCGCCCACGGTTAATTGCCCCGCAGGAGGGGCAGACTAAGGCCGGTGGCCCAAATCTGATATACCGGAGAGAGCAATGACGAATCTGACTACCAAAGAACTCACGGCTCTTGACGACCAGATCAAGACCGAGCAGGTCCTGGTCAAGAAGTACAAGGCCATGGCGTGCCTCTGCAGCGACGCCAAGATCCAGGGAGACCTGAACGGCATGGCGGATAAGCATCAGCAGCACTGCAACACGCTGATGACCTTCCTGCAGTAAGGAGGCGCGGCATGACGGATCCCAACCGCTGCGCGGCGACCCTGGGGGACAAGGAGATCCTCAATGATTTCCTGGCGAGCCAGAAGCAGATCGCGGCATCCTACAACACCTTTGCGGGGGAGTGTGTGAACCCCCAGCTCCGCAGCACCTTCCTGAACATCCTGGATGAGGAGCATCGGATCCAGGCGGACCTGTTCGGCGATATGACCGCCAAGGGCTGGTATCAGGTGGAGCAGGCGGACCGGCAGAAGATCGACCAGACCCGGCAGAAGCTGAGCCAGGGCTGATCGGAGCGAACAGAAAAGGCGCTGTCCCCCGCGCTGAGCGGACCGGGACAACGCCTTTTTCGCGCATTTTACGTTGCTTTTTTTCGGGTCAGCTCCGTCCAGCGCCCGGAGCGGTAGTACAGGACGAAGATCACGAAGAGCAGCAGATTGTGGCAGATCATGGCGCCCCATGCGGCGGTGAGGCCATGGTGCAGCAGGGAGACCAGGATGAAGGTGCCCACGATCCGCACCCCCCACATGCCCATGATGTTGAACAGGAAGGGGACCCTGGTGTTCCCCGCCCCCTGGAGGCAGCCCTCCAGCACGATGTATACCCCGTAGAAGGGTTCGGAAAGGGCCACCATCCGCAGCACCCGGGCGCTGAGGGCAATGACGCGGGCGTCCCGGGAGAAGAGGCCGGCCATCACCGGGGCGAAGGCGAAGAGCAGGGCGCCGGAAAGCAGCATGAGCCCCGTTTCCAGCACCAGAATGGCGGAGGTGATGCTCCGCAGCCTTTCCCGGTCCCGGGCGCCGATGCATTCCCCGGTGAGGGTGGCGGCGGCGGTCTGCATCCCGTAGCCCGGCACATAGAAGGCGGATTCCACCGTATTGGCCACGGTGTGCGCGGCGGTGGAGATCTCCCCCAGGGAGTTGATCATGCTGGCAAAGACCACGTAGCCCAGGCTGGTGGCGAAGCGCTGGAGCACCGCGGGGACGGCCACCCGAAGGCAGGGGAGGAGCACCGCCCGGTCCGGCTTCAGGGAGTACCCGGCAGGGGAGATCTCCTTATGCCGCCAGAGGACCAGCATCAGCACCACGCCCCCCAGCACGAAGCTGATGGCGCTGGCCACGGCGGCGCCCACCACCCCCCAGCCCGCGCCCCAGATCCGGAAGGCGGCGCCGAAGAGGGTCAGCGTCCGGGCGGGGAAAATGAGCAGGGCGTTCAGGATCACGTTCACGATGTTCATGAGGATGCCCGCCAGCATGGGGGAGCGGGTGTCCCCGGTCGCCCGGAGAAGGGTGCCCGCCAGCATGCTGGCAGCACGGAACAGGGTGGGGACATAGATGATGAAGAAATACCGGGAGGCCAGGGGGCGGATGGGTTCCTCCACCTGCATCCAGACGGGGATGACTCCGGCCAGGGCCAGGGGGAGGACGGTGAACACCAGGCCGATGATCAGCATCATCAGCACCGCCTGGGCGGAGGCCCTGCGTGCCCGGTCGTAGTCCTGCGCGCCCCTGGCCTGGGAGATATAGGCCAGGAAGCCCACCCCCATGGAGCCGATGGTGGAGCCGATGAGCCAGTTTACGGTGGTGGTGGAGCCCACGGCGGCGGTGGCGGCGGTGCCCAGCGCGCCCACCATGGCGGTATCGATATACTGTACGGCGGTGTGCATCAGCTGCTCCAGCATGGTGGGGCCGGCCAGACGGAACACGGCGCCGGTGCGGGAAAGATCAGGTCGTTTCATCGTCATACCCATCCGGAAGGGAATTGCGCTCCGCGGCCGGGGCGCTTTTCGTATTGTAGCACAGTTCCCCTGCTTTCGCCACAGCAAACCGGTTTGGATTGACAGAAACGGGTACAATGGTATATATTAATCCTTACCGTTGAGAAGCGGAGGTGAGGCATTTGCTCAAGGAATGGTTTGAAAATGTCAGTTGGCTCAACGTGCTGAAGGAGTTTCTCCTGGGCGTCCTGCGGATCGCGGGCCGTGTGATCGGCCTCGCCCTGAAGGTCCTGCTCACGGTTCTGCTCATTGCCATATGCACCGGCTTCCTGTTCCTGGTGATCTTCTCCACCTATGTGAAGAACACCCTGGCGGAGGACCTGCCGGTGAAGCTTTCCGATTTCAACCTCAGCCAGTCCAGCATCATCTATTATTGGGACAAGGATTCCCAGCAATATGAGCTCCTGGATCAGCTCTCCGGTCTGGGGGGCGACCGGATCTGGGTGAATTACGAGGATCTGAACCCCTGGCTGGAAAAGGCCGCCGTGGCCATCGAGGACCATAATTTCTATGATCATTACGGCGTGGACTGGTTCCGCACCTTCGGCGCATTCTACGAGGTCTTCCTGGGGGATTCTGGGGAGGTCTTCGGCGGCTCCACCATCACCCAGCAGCTCATCCGGAATGTGACCGAATATAAAGAAGATACCGTCCGCCGGAAGATCGTGGAGATCTTCCGGGCCCTGCAGTGCGAAAAGACCTATACCAAGGAAGAGATCATCGAGTGGTACCTGAACGTCGTCTTCTTCGGCGAACGGAGCAACGGGGTCCAGGCAGCCGCCCACAATTACTTCGGCAAGGACCAGAGCGAGCTCACCATGGCGGAATGCGCCTGCATCATCGGCATCACCAATAACCCCAGCATGTATGATCCCTATCTCCATCCCGTCGCCAACAAGACCAGACAGGAATACATCCTTTCCGAGATGTACAGCCAGGGCTTCATTTCCAGCGAGGCGGAGTACCGCAAGGCCCTGAACCAGGAGCTGGTTTTCCGAAGCAGCAAGAGCGACGAGGTCACCGGCGTCACCCGGAGCACCAGCTGGTATGTGGACGTGATCATTGAGGATGTGATCCGGGACCTGATGAAGCTCAAGGGCGTGGACTATGATACTGCCGAGACCATGCTCTTCAACGGCGGCTATCAGATCTACTCCACCATCGACATGGGCGTTCAGGAGATCATCGACGACGTGTATTCCACCGGGGAACACCTCCCCGCGGGGTACCGGAAGAGCTCCACCCAGGATCTGCAGAGCTCCATCGTGGTCATGGACCCCTTCACCGGGGATATCCTGGGTCTGAGCGGCGGCCTGGGGGAGAAGAACGGCAGCCGCATCTTCAACCGGGCGACGGATATGCTCCGGAGCCCCGGCAGCACCATCAAGCCCATCGCCAGCTATTCCCTCTGCCTGGATAAGGGCCTGGTCCATCCCTGGACGATTTTTGACGACAGTGATTTTGTCCAGCTGAAGGGCACCTCCTGGTACCCCAATAATGACGACAGCCAGAATGACGGCGGCGTTACCCTGCGCTACGCTCTCCAGGTCTCCATCAATACCGTGGCGGCCCAGATGGTGGATATGCTCACCCCGGAGGTCTCCTATGACCAGCTGGTGAACAAGCTGGGCCTCACCCACCTGGTGAAGGACTATAACGGCTTCTCCGATGTGAGCTATGCGGGCATGGCCCTGGGTCAGCTCTCCTACGGCGAAAGCGTGCGGGAGATGTGCCAGGCCTATACGCCCCTGTGCAACAACGGCGTCTATACCGAGGGCCGCACCTATTCCAAGATCCTGGACGCCTCCGGCAAGCTGGTGTACGAGAACGTGCCGGAGAGCCATGTCGCCCTGAAGGAGACCACGGCTTACTACATGACCGAGATGCTGAACAACGCAGCGAACCGGGGCACCGGCTGGCTCTCCAAGTTCGGCAATATGGGCATCGCGGGCAAGTCCGGCGGCAGCAGCAGCTGGCATGACCGCTGGTATATCGCCTATACCCCCTATCTCCTGGCGGCCTGCTGGACCGGCTACGATATCGGAGAGAATATGGGCTCCTCCAACCCGGCCACCGGCATGTGGAAGCAGGTGATGGAGCGGGTGCACAAGTACCTCGGGTATGAGGATAAGCAGTTTGAGACCCCCGAGGGGATGCGGCGGGTCACGGTCTGCGTGGATACGGGGCTCCTGGCCTCCGAGGCCTGCGACCATGAGATCCGGGGCAGCCGCACCATGACCCTGTATATGTACCCCAGCGAAATGCCCACCAGCGTCTGCCAGGCCCATGTGTACCAGGATATCTGCTCCGAGAGCCTGGACCTGGTCGGGTCCGACTGCCCGGAAAGCTGCCGGGTGCGATTGTCGGTGCTGGATCCCAGCCGGTACGGCGGCACCCTGACCCTGCCGGATTATTATAAGAGCGGCAGGTATCCCAAGAAGCGGAGCTTCGGCTCCGACGCGGCGTATCAGGAATGGCGGGATGAAAACCGCACCCGCTATGTGCTGAGCGAAATGCTTCACTGCCGGTACCATAACCTGGATCCCATTTCCGGCTGGATCATCGAGGCGAAGCATGGCTACCTCATCAATCCCAACACCGGCATGTACTACGATATTGAGAAGGATATCCTTATCGACCAGTACTCCATGTGGCAGGTGGACTGGCTCACGGGCTACCTGATCGACCCGGATACCGGCAACTATGTGGATCCCCATACGGGGCAGGATGTTTTCCTCTCGGAGGAGGATCTGGCTGCCTACACCCGCTACAAGTACCATCGGCCTCCCGGCTACGGCCATGAGGAGCCCATCATTCCGCCAACGCCCACGGAGGAACCGCAGCCCACGGATGAGCCCGCGGAGCCGCCGACGGAGTCCCCGGAGCCCGGCGGCGAAACGCCGGAACCCGGGGGAGAACCCGGAGAGGAGCCGGGGGAAGAGCCCGGGACGGAGCTGCCGGAGGTCACCCCCGAACCGGCGGAGAATCCCGGGGATGAGGGCGGCGGAGAAGACTGAGCCCCGACCCGGATCGGAAAAACGAAATGAACTGCCGCGGGACCGTTCGGTCCCGCGGCAGCGCTTTGCTTCTGCGCTTTTCCGGGCTTACAGGACCCGGACCCGGATCACTCCGGGCTGGGCGGCCAGAGCCGCCTGGTCGAAGGGATCGTCCCGGTCCGCCAGGATGGCCTTGATCCCGCCCCGCACGGCCTCGGCCTTCGCCGCGGCATCCACGCACACCAGGGCGTCCTTCTTAGCCAGGATCACCGCCCGGTATTTGCCGGAGCGGTCCATGCGCACGTTGGGCAGGTTCACGCTGTTGACGATATTCCCCCGGAGCAGGTATTCCGTCACCTGGTCTGCCGCCATGATGGCGCAGTTGGTCTCGCTCTCCGGCGTACTGGCCCCCAGATGGGGGATGGAGACGCAGCCCTCCATGGAGACCGTGTCGCCATTGGGGAAGTCCGTCACATACCGGGCAACCTTGCCGCTCTTCAGGGCGGCGGCCATATCCCCGTCGCACACCAGCTCGCCCCGGGCGATATTGATGATCCGCACCCCGTCGGGCATGAGGGCGATGGTCTCCGCCCGGACGGTGTTTTTGGTATCGGCGTTCAGGGGGAGATGGAGGGAGAGATACTCGCTGCGCGCGAAGAGGGCCGCCTGATCCGGAACCATCTCCACGATGCCGGTCAGCTCCTGCTTCAGGGCGTCGGAGAGGAAGGGGTCGCAGCCCAGCACGGTCATGCCCAGGGCATGGGCCGCCTTGGCCACCTTGGCGCCGACGGCTCCCAGGCCCAGAAGGCCCAGGGTCTTGCCCATGAGCTCGGGTCCGGTGAACTGGCTCTTGCCCTTCTCCACCAGGGGGGCGACCTCGTCCCCCTTGCCCGCCAGGGTCTGGCACCAGCGGATACCGCCGACGATATCCCGGGAGGCCAGAATGAGGGCGCAGACGGCCAGCTCCTTCACGGCGTTGGAATTGGCGCCGGGGGAGTTGCAGACCATGATGCCGGCTTCCGCGAAGCGGTCCGTGGGGATATTGTTGTAGCCCGCCCCCGCCCGGGCCACGCACAGGAGGCCGGGACCGGGCTCGTAATCCAGCATTTTCGCGCTGCGGACGATGATGGCGGAGGGATCCTGGGCATTATCGTCCAGGGTGAAATCCGTCTTGGGCAGGCGCTGCAGGCCTGCCTGGTCAATGGCATTGAGCGTTTTTACCGTAAACATGTTCTCCGATCCTCCTCAGCCCTGCTTCTCGAATTCCCGCATGTAGTCCGCCAGCGCCTGTACGCCCTCGATGGGCATGGCGTTGTAGATGGAGGCCCGCATGCCGCCTACGCTCCGGTGGCCGCCGATGTTCTCGATGCCCCGTTCCTTGGCGCCGGCGATGAAGCGCTTGTCGATCTCGGGATCCCCGGTGACGAAGGTCACGTTCATAAAGCTGCGGGAATCCTTCTCCGCGCAGCCCTTGAAGAGGCTGCTGGAATCCAGCACGTCGTACAGCAGCTTGGACCGGGCGCGCTTGCGCTCCTCCATGGCGGGGATGCCGCCCTGGGCGTCCACCCACTTCAGCATCAGATCCATCATGTAGATGCACCAGCAGGGTGGGGTGTTGTGCATGCTGTCCCCCTTGATCATGGCGGCATAGTCCAGCATCACCGGGGAGATGGGCAGGGCGCTGCCCGCATAGGCTTTGTTCACGAAGACCGCGGTGACGCCGGCGGGAGCCATGTTCTTCTGGGCTCCGGCGAAGACGACGGCGTACTTATCCCAGTCGATAAACCGGGTGAGGATATCCGAACTCATATCCGCCACTAGGGGCACCCCGGCGGGAGCCTGGGGGGTATACTGCCACTCGGTGCCGTAAATGGTGTTGTTGGCGCAGTAGTAGAAGTAGGAGGCGTCCTCATGCAGGTCCAGCTGCTCCTGGGCGGGGATGAAGGTGTGATTCTTCTCCTTGCTGGAGGCGGCGATGCGGACCTCGCCGTACTTTTTCGCCTCGTCGGCGGCTTTCCCGGCGAAGGAGCCGGTGACTGCGTAATCCGCCTTTCCCGTGCGGCCAATGAGGTTCAGGGGGACCATGGCGAACTGGAGGGTAGCGCCGCCCTGAAGGAAGAGGATCTCGAAATCCTCCGGCACCTTCAGCAGAGCCCGGAGCCGGGCCTTGGTATCCTCGTGGATCGCCTGGAAAGCCTTACTTCGGTGACTCATCTCCATGACGGACATGCCCGTACCCCCGTAATTTACAAGCTCGGACTGAGCTTCCCGGAGGACTTCCAGAGGCATGGTGGAGGGGCCGGCCGCAAAGTTGAAAACGCGATCCTTAGGCATAGTAAGACCTTCTTTCCAAATTAATGATATTTGATGATGGATGATCGGTATCTGAATAATACATTAAATGATTGAATTATCCGATATTATAGCAAGGTCAGGGGAGAAAGTCAAGCCGCCGCCGGCCCTTTTCCGCCATCCTCCCCTGCGCGGCGTCCTTGAATAAGGCTTCGAAATCTGGTATGATCCGGATAAGGACAGGCTCCGGCAGCGTCAGGGAAGGGAGGAAACGGAATGATCGTCTATTTTGTCATCATGGTGGTCATGGGGCTCCTGTTTCTGGGAGTCGGCGCCTCGATTTTCCGGGGCAATACCAAGCTCATCCATGACTATCACCGGAGGCGGATCCGGGAATCAGACCGTCCGGCCTACGCCAAAGCCTTCGGCAGGGTGCTGTTCGTCCTCTGCGGAACGTTCCTGCTCAGCGGGCTCATCGCCCTGTTGGGGGAGAGCAAGGGGGTCGTCGCGGCTTCCCTGGCCGTTCTCTTCGCGGGGCTGATCCTCGCCGTCGTCCTGCTGTCCAGGGTGCAGAGGAAGTATAACGGCGGCGTCTTTTAGGCTTCGATCCATTAGGAAAAGCAGGGCAGTCCCGGGAATCCGGGACTGCACATTTTCTTTCTTCCCTCAGAGGAGCGGGGCCAGGGTGAGCCGGCCGTCCCGCACCCCCTTGATCTCCGCGGAAACGATCTGCCCCTCGTATCCGGGCAGCAGCTCGGTTTCGCAGTCGTTGGGGGTTCGGCCAAGGCGGCTCTCGAACAGCACCTCCTGCACCGTGCCGACCTGGGCGGCCAGGAAAGCGGCCCGGGTCTCCGCCGCCAGGGCGATGGCCCGGCGGGCCCGCTCCTCCCGCTCTCCCTTGGGGACGGGATCGGGCATCAGGGCGGCCCGGGTCCCCTTCCGTTCGGAATACGGGAAGACGTGGACATGGGCGAAATCGCATTCCCTGAGGAAATCCAGGGTGCGGGAAAACTCCTCCTCCGTCTCCCCGGGGAAGCCGGTGATCAGGTCCGCCGTGATGGCGCAGCCGGGGAAGGCGGCGCGCAGGAGCTCCACGCTCCGGCGGAAGCGGGCGGTATCGTATTTCCGGCCCATGCGCCGGAGGGTGTCGTCGCAGCCGGACTGCAGGGAGAGGTGGAAATGGGGGCAGAGCTTCGGGATCTCCCGGAGCCTTGCGCAGAAATCCTCGTCGATCACCCTGGGCTCCAGGGATCCCATGCGCAGGCGCAGCTGGGGCGCGGCTCTGCCCAGGGCGGCGGCCAGGTCCCCCAGTCCATATTGATAGGAGGCCAGCTCGATCCCCGTGAGGATCAGCTCCTTGACTCCGGAATCCCAAAGGCGCAGGGCTTCCCTCACCGCCTGCTCCGGAGGCAGGCTCCGCACCGGCCCCCGAAGGAAGGGGATGATGCAGTAGGCGCAGAAGTTCACGCATCCGTCCTCCACCTTCAGATAGGCCCGGGTCCGCCCCAGGGAACGGTCCGGGGGCAGCGCCTCGAAGGTCCGGCGCTCCAGGGCACGGTCCAGCAGATTCACCGGCGGGGGATCTCCTTCCAGGGCGCACAGGGCGTCCACGAAGGCCAGACGGCTTCCGCTGCCCCCCATGACGGCGGGACGGCAGTCCTCCGCCTCCCCGGGCTCCGCCTGGGGCCAGCAGCCGCAGACGGCCAGCCTTGCCCCGGGGTTCTGCTTCATGAGCCTTCTGGCGGCCTGGCGGGATTTGCGGGCGCTCTCCGCCGTGACGGCGCAGCCGTTGAGCACCACGACGTCCGCGTTCTCCGTGACGATGCTGTGGCCCCTGGCCCGGAGCAGGGCTTCCATGGCGGCGGTTTCGGACTGGTTGCAGCGGCAGCCCAGGGTCTCAAACAGGAAGCGCACGGTCAGTCCTTTACGATGAGGCGGCTGATGGCCTCCGCGAACCGCTCCCGGTCTCCGGGAGTGCCGTGGACCACCACATCCACGGGCTTCGCCAGATCCAGGCTGAACAGCCCCAGCAGACTCTTGGCGTCCACCAGGTAGCGGCCGGAGACCACATCGATATCGCTTACCTGGGCGTTGGCCTGGGTAACAAAGTGCTTCACGTCGTCTATGGTGCTCATGCGGATCCTGATCGGTTCCATGGGGATCCCTCCTTGCAATTCGTTTTCGGTTTGATTATACTGCTTTTGCCTTGGGCAAGTCAATTTGAAACAAGGAATGAAACGGATATGATCTATTTGGATAACGCAGCCACCACGAAGCCCTGCCGGGAGGCGGCGGAGGCGGTCGCATGGGCCATGACCGGGCTATGGGGGAACCCCTCTGCGGGTCATGCCCCGGGGCGGGAGGCCCGGGCGGCGCTGGACAAGGCCAGGGAGCAGGTGCTGAGGGCCCTGGGACCCGGCGGGGAGCAGGGGAGCCTGACCTTCACCTCCGGGGGTACGGAGGCGGATAACCTGGCCCTTTTCGGCGGAGCCAAAAAGCAGATCCACCGGGGCAGGCATATCCTCAGCTCGAAGGTCGAGCATGAGGCGGTGCTGAAATGCCTGGAGGAGCTGAAGGCGGAGGGCTGGGCAGTCACCCTGCTGGATCCGGACGCCTCCGGCCGGATCCCCGTCCGGGCGGTGGAGGAGGCCCTGAGGCCGGATACGGTCCTGGTGAGTCTCATGCTGGTGAACAATGAGACCGGAGGCGTAACGGAGATCCCCCGCATCGCGGAGCTGCTGAAGGAGCGGGGCTCCCGAGCCCTGCTCCATACGGACGCGGTGCAGGCCTTCCTGAAGGTGCCCTTCAGCCCGGCCTCCCTGGGGGCGGATCTCATCACCCTCAGCGCCCATAAGATCTGCGGGCCCAAAGGGGCGGGGGCCCTGTGGTGCAGAAGCGGCCTGCGCCTTCCTCCGCTGCTTCGGGGCGGCGGTCAGGAGGGGGGGCTGCGCTCCGGCACGGAGCCAATGCCCGCCATTCTGGGCTTTGGGGCGGCTGCGGAGGCGCTCTCCGCCGGGAAGGACCGCGCCGCCCGCTATGCCGAGCTGCGGCGGATCCTCATGGAGGAGCTCCCCGGCGCTCTCTTCCTGGGGGATCCGGAATGCTGCGCCCCCCATATCTGCAGCCTCTCCTTTCCCGGAGCAAAGGCGGAGCCGCTGATGAACGAGCTGGACAGAAGGGGGATCTGCGTCTCCCGGGGTTCCGCCTGCGCCAGGGGCCGCCGGAGTCATGTGCTGGAGGCCATGGGCCTTCCGGCGAAGGTGATCGACGGGGCGCTCCGCCTCTCCTTCGGCCCGGAGAATACGGCGGAGGAGGTCCGGGAGGCCTGCGCCTGCCTCCGGGAGGCGGTCGCCCGGTACTTCCCCGGAGCGGGAAGGTGATTTATTTCGCTGAATGGGAGAAGAATTCCCCCGGGATGTATTGCAAGTTTCCTCCATCTATGATACTATCATCAAATCCTAACGGCTAGGTCAAGAGATATACAGGAAAGCACAGGTGACGAGCATGGTATCAATCGCAATTCTCGGCTTCGGGATCGTGGGTTCCGGCGTAGCCGGCGTACTGGAAAAGAACCGGGAGCAGATCGACGCTGCAGCCGGGGAAGCGGTACGGCTGAAGTATATCGTGGACGTGCGGGATTTTCCCGATAGTCCCTTTGCCCCTCTGCTCACCAAGGATTTTTCCGCTGTGGAGCGGGATCCCGATGTTCGGGTGGTGGTGGAGACCATCGGCGGCTGCGGCGTCGCCCTGGAGTTCACCCGCCGGGCCATCCTGGCCGGTAAGCATGTGGTGACCTCCAACAAGGCCCTGGTGGCCGCCCACGGGCGCGAGCTGCTGGAGCTGGCGAAGCTGCACAATGTTAATTATTTCTTCGAGGCCAGCGTGGGCGGCGGGATCCCCGTGCTCCGGCCCCTGAAGTTCGACCTGGCGGGCAACCGGATCACCCGCATACGGGGTGTTCTCAACGGCACGACGAACTATATCCTCACCGCCATGCGGGAGGAGAAGCTGAGCCTGGAGGAGGCCCTGCGCAGCGCCCAGGCCCGCGGCTATGCCGAGGCGAATCCCACGGACGACCTGAACGGCATGGACGCCGCCCGGAAGCTGGCCATCCTCTCCGACCTGGCCTGGGGCCGGGAGGTCCGGGCAGAGGAGATCGCCCGGGAGGGGATCCAGAATGTCAGCCTGAAGGATGTGGAGTGCGCCGCCCGGCTGGGAGGCAAGCTGAAGCTGATCTGCGAGGCGAAGCTCCTGCCGGAGGGCGGGCTGACGGCCTTTGTCGCCCCCCAGGTCGTGATGCCCGGCAGCATGCTCTATGCCGTGGACGAAGCCTTCAACGCCGTGCTGATCACCGGCAACGCCGTGGGGGACGTGATGTTCTACGGCACCGGCGCGGGAAGCGAGCCCACCGCCAGCGCCGTGCTGGGGGATGTGCTGGACGCCGTCCGGCACAGGGACAAGCGCAGGGACATAAGCTGGTCCGGGGACCCGGCGGTGCTCAGCGATCCCATGGCGGTGAGCGGGCGCTGGTATGTGCGGCGGGGCGACGTCGCCGTTATCGCAGAGGCGCATCCCGCCGGACCGGCGGGGGAGGACGCCGCCTGCTATCGGGTCCTGGAAAAATGAGAAGAGGAACCGTGGTATACGGTTGAAATAAGGTGGGATCGGAACAATGCTAATCGTACAGAAATTCGGCGGCTCCTCCGTTGCGGATGCTGCCAAGCTTCGGCGGGTGGCCGGCATCATCGCGGACGCAAAGAAGGCCGGGAACGACGTCATCGTCGTCCTCTCCGCCCAGGGGGACACCACCGACGACCTGATTGCCAAGGCGCATGAGATCAGCCCGGAGCCCAACCGCCGGGAGCTGGATATGCTCATGGTCACCGGGGAGCAGATCTCCATCTCCCTCTGCGCCATGGCGCTGCAGGAGCTGGGGATCCCGGCCATTTCCCTGCTGGGGTGGCAGGTTCGCCTGCGCACCAGCTCGGAATACGGCAGCGCCCGGATCCGCAGCCTGGATACCGAGCGCATCCAGCAGGAGCTGGACCAGGGCAAGGTGGTCCTGGTGGCAGGCTTCCAGGGCGTCAACCGCAGGGGGGATATGACCACCCTGGGCCGGGGCGGCAGCGATACCACCGCCGTGGCCATCGCGGCGAAGATGCATGCGGATCTGTGCCAGATCTATACGGATGTGGAGGGCGTGTATACCGCCGACCCCAGGATCATTCCCAATGCGAAGAAGCTGGATGAGATCACCTACGCCGAGATGCTGGAGCTGGCCTCCATGGGCGCGCAGGTGCTGCATAACCGCTCCGTGGAGCTGGCCAAGCGCTACGGGGTGGAGCTGGAGGTCCTCTCCAGCTATGTCCGCAAGCCCGGTACTAAAGTTAAGGAGGTCGTGAAAACCATGGAGGAGACCAAGATCAGCGGCATTGCCAAGGACGGTAAGATCGCCCGGCTGGCCCTGGTGGGCCTGAAGGATGAGCCCGGCATCGCCTTTCGCATTTTCCGGGTCCTGGCCAAGGAGAAGATCAACGTGGACCTGATCCTCCAGTCCATCGGCCGGGACAATACCAAGGATATTAGCTTTACCCTGGCCCGGGACGATCTGAGCCGGGCGAAGGCCGCCCTGGAAAAGGAACAGGACTCCATCGGCTACGAGAAGCTGACCGTGAACGACCAGGTGAGCAAGCTCAGCGTGGTGGGCGCCGGGATGATCAATAAATCCGGCATCGCCGTGATGCTCTTTGAAGCCCTGGCCGCGGCTCAGGTGAATATCCACATGATCTCCACCAGCGAGATCAAGATTTCCGTGCTGATCGACGCCAGCAAGGCGGAGGCGGCCATGCGCGCGGTGCACCGGAAGTTTTTTGAGGAGTAAGTTTTCCGCGCCCGGGCGGTTTCGCCCGGGCCGACCGGCTCCCGCCGGAAGGTGCGCTCCGTGTTTTTTTATGCAAATTATCGAAATTCAGTCTTGTAATTTTGTCAGTCTTGTGCTAAACTGCATTTACAAGAGCAGTAGCTTTGATTTTACCTGGTAAGTCTGGAGGAAGATCAAATGGAATTCGATCCGAAAAGAGCTGGAATCCTGCAGCGCTGCAAGATCGCCCATCTGGCCATCGTCATTTGCGTTGCCCTCATTTTCCTGAGCTGGTTTTTCCCTTATTTCAAGTATGATCCCTGGGATGATAAGGACCTGAAGACCCAGAACAGCATGTGGGGCGAGATTTTCTTCAACTACAACTTCATGCAGCTTGAAGATTACATGAAGGAAGACGCCACCTATAAGACCTCCGCCCCCTATTCGGAGGAGACTCCCTTCAAGTTTGTCAGCCTGCGTCAGCTCGGCGCCCCGGTGATCTGCATGGTCTGCGGCATCATCATTCTGGCGACCATGGGCAAAAAGGGCATTATGACGAACTTGATCCCGTTGATCATGTCCATCGTGGGCATCAAGGGCTGGTTCGCGGGCAACCTGATTCCGAGGTGGGCGAATACCGGCTTCCAGTACATCAGCGGGGCCTTGTTCATCGTCATGTTTATCATTACCGTGATCAGCATTGTCTTTGCGGTGCAGGAGATCAAGTCCCGTCCTGCGGACTACTACCTGCCCTCTCTCAACTGAGCCTTACCGAAGAAGGGCGCGCAAGCTGCGCGCCCTTCTTTTTTTGTCCGTGCGCCTTTCCGCCCGGCTCATTTCCCTCTCCTTGGGCGCATATACTCCCAATGATCCCTCCGGGATCAGGAAGTACGGGGAGTGGTGCCTATTCGCACGGAGATCGAGGACAGAGCATTCCGGCTCGCGATCTACATGATCGAAAACGGAGGAACCGTCCGGGCTGCCGCAGCGCGGTACGGGGTCTCTAAGTCCACGGTACACAAGGACCTGACCCGGCGTCTGCCGGAGATCGATCCGGCCCTCTACCGCCGGGTGAAGGAGATCCTGGACCGCAACAAGGCGGAGCGTCACCTTCGGGGAGGAGCGGCCACCAGAAGAAAGTACAAAGGGGAAACGGGGGAGGGAAGCTGACCCCCATAAATATCCGTCCCGGAGCATGGGCAGATACGCCGGTTGGACCGGGTTCTCCCATTCCGGGACGGTTTTTTGAAATTGCCTGAAAGGCGGAGTCGGCCTGGGGCCGGCTCCGCGAGGGGAGCCTTTCCCAAAGGAGGATCCTTAATCCTCCTCCCGGTCGTCATCCTCGTCGCAGGGATCCTCATGCTCGTCGTCCCCCAGGTCGTCGTCATCGTAGGGATCCTCGTGCTCGTCGTCCTCCGGGTCATCGTCATCGCAGGGATCCTCGTGGTCGTCGTCCTCCGGGTCGTCGTCATCGCAGGGATCCTCGTGATCATCGTCCTCCGGGTCGTCCTCGTCGTAGGGATCCTCGTGATGGTTGTCCTCCGGGTCGTCATCATCGTAGGGATCCTCGTGATCATCGTCCTCCGGGTCGTCGTCATCGTAGGGATCCTCGTGATCATCGTCCTCCGGGTCGTCGTCATCGCAGGGATCCTCATGCTCGTCGTCCTCCGGGTCGTCGTCGCAGGGATCCTCATGATCGTTGTCCTCCGGGTCGTCGTCATCGTAGGGATCCTCGTGATCATCATCCTCCCGGTCATCGTTGTCATCGGGATCCTCCGGGTCAAGCAGGGATTCCCAATCGCCGAGGATTTCTCCTCCGTCTCCCAGATACCCGGAAATATCGATACCCGCAGCCCGACAATATTTGATTAGACCTGTCATGGGCATTCCGGTAAGGAGCTCCGTATCCCAGGCGGGGTGATCCTGCAGGAGCCGCAGGATCAGGGTCGCTTTGCCGGGGGTGATCCCGTATTCCCCGGCGAGCTCTTCTGCAGCGGCGTCCGGCTTTATCGTCTGCCCAAGGATAATGCTGTTTCCGAGAAGATTCCTCAGCGTCTGTTCAGCATCCTCGGAAACTCTCTGCCTCAAGGACTCCGCCCTGCTTTCGTTTCTTCCGTTTACGGAGATCAGCAGCGTATTCTGCACCTGAGACAGATATCCGTGCCTGACCATCGAGCCGAGGAGGGCGTTCATGGCCGTGTCGATATGGGTGTTTCTGAGCTTCATGTTATCCAGGATGATCCGGCCGTCTTCGTTATCCGCATCGGTGCGAACCACCCGCCCAAGGCGGTTTACCTCCACCGAGACGCTGGGATTCACATCCAGACAGACTGTGGCGTCGGGGGTGCGGAAAAGCTGGAACCATCCGATGAAGACAAGCGCAAAGCAGGCTGCGGCGAGACCGGCCCATCCCCGGTAATTCCGGGATGCTTTTGTCTTCTTATGCCCCGCTTCCTCCAGATACCAGACGTCCCCGGAGGCTTTTTCCACCGGCTTTTCCCAGAGCTCCTCAGCATGGTTCGGAGTCATGGCCGCTGCTGCCCGGCGGATCTGGTCGTTCACCTGCCGTTCATTCAGACTTTTCACAGTACCCCCTCCAATGCTGACCGCAGTCTTTTGATCCCGCGGTTATACTTAGATAAAACGGTCGATAAAGGCATATCCATCAGGCCGGCGATTTCTCTGTGCTTCATCCCGCTTACCGCATGGAGCATGATGATCCTGCAGGTATCCTCCGGAAGGACCGTGAAGGCTTTCTCCAGCGTCAGCCTGTCGTCGGCGTTTTCGATCTGATCGAGTCCCAGCTCCTGCGCCCTGTCCTCCTCCGGAAGCGGTACGATGCGGGCGCGCTGCCTGTACGTCATCAGGCAGATATTTCGGGTGATCGTAAAGATCCAGGCCAGCGGTTTTCCCTGGGGCTGATACAGGTGCGCCGCGCTTCTTATCTTCAGGAATGTATCCTGCATGGCGTCCTCGGCCTCGGTGCGGTTGCGGAGGATGCTTAAGGCATAGGCGAAGACTGCTGAGGAGCATTTTTCATACAGGGTGAGGAATGCCTCTTTATCCTCGGCGGCAATGCGTGAGAACAGAGACTCATCAAGCTGAATCTCAGCCTGCTGAGCCGGTGCCTCATAGACTACTGCTTCGAATACCAGCACGTCTGCCACCTCTTTTTGTCCGTTTGTGCAGCGCAATTGAATCGGTCATCCCATTATACCGGAAATCGGGAGACATTTGAAGCGGAAGAAAGCAAATCGGATGGACCGCGCCGAAAAAGGGAGAAAGGCGGAGGACCCGCTCTTCTCCCTTTCCCGGTCAGACTGCGCTACTTTACCCGGAAGGAGGCGGTGATCGACGTATAGGCCGTATCTCCCTTGAGCCGGATGCCGATGATCTTCACCGTATACTTTCCGCTCTCGAGACCCTTGACGGCGATCTCCATTTCATCCCTGTCCAGCTCGCTGATCCGGCATGCATAAACCTTGCCGGCAGCATCCCTGATCACGACCCTGGGGTTCTTGTACTGGACCAGTCCGTAGAAATCCAGCTCCAGCTCCCCGTCCCTGGGGTCATACTTGGCCTTTCTGACGGAAAGCTCGCTCTTGGGCGTTTTGAAGGTTCCCGTCACGGTGCCGTAGGCGCCGGCGTATCCCCTCCGGACGCCGGAAATGGTGAAGGTATACTGGGTGCTCGGCTTCAGGCCTTCCACATGAAAGGTGATATCGTCGTCGTCCTTATCCGTGATCCTGACCGGGAGCGCTTCTCCCGCCGGGTCCTCCACCACCACGGAAACGTTTCTGTACTGGACCTTCGTTTTGAAATCCACTTCAACATAACCGCGGCCTTCATATTCGGCCTTCTGCATCTCCGGCGCGGCAGCCATGGCGGGAACCGCCATGCAGACCATGACCACCAGAGCAAGCATCGCTGCTGCAAAACGTCTCTTCATCGATCCTTTCCTCCTTCAATTTGAATGGATTGTTCTTTCTGCGGCCGGTTCTCTCCTGACCGCTATCTTAGATTTCACCGGTCCGCCCTTTCACCCGGATAATGCGGGAGCGGCCCGATTTATCGCAGCCGATTTGAAAAAAGCAAAAAAGCCGATGGAAGGCTGCTCCGCCCCGAAGGGGGAGGAAGCGGCCCCGGCCATGCCCGCGGCCGACGGAAGTCCTGTTTTTTCCCTTGCTTTCCGGGGCCTATGCGTGTATGATTTGCTACAGAATACCGTTTCCTGTACAGGACCGGAGAAGGAGAGCGTTATGGACGAACAAAAGGGGTACGGAGACGATTTCGTCACCATTACCGATGAAGAGGGCAATTCCTATGAGCTGGAGCGGGTCAGCGAGGAGGATATCGAGCTGGGGGACCGGGTATACCGGGCTTTCCTGCCCGTAGGGGAGACCGAGGACGATTATTATGAAATGATCCTCTTCCGGGTGGTGGAAGAGGATGGGGAAGAGCTCCTGGAGGTCATCGAGGACGAGGAGGAGATGCAGAAGGTCTACGAGATCTTTATGGACCGCCTCTTCCAGGAGGAAGACGAAGAATAACCGGGAGGAACGCCGACCCGCCTGCCAGGCTTGCGGCAGGCGGGTTTTTGCCGGCTTCTCCCCGGCGTCCGGCGGCTCCGGGGGAAGGGCAAAGCATAAAAACTGCCGGGTCAGCCAAAGGACTGATCCGGCAGTCTTCCCTTTCCGGTTCCCCGCCTGTGCCGTGTGGACCCGTTTATCACCTGCACGAATTGCAGGTGGGTCGCCGCCCCGGGGCTTCTCTGCTTCCAACGTCCGCCCGGAGGGCGGGAGGCCTGCAATTCACCGCGGGAGAAAAGCGTCCCTTATCATTGATGTGGGTTCTAAATAGGCCCATCACGCACACGGCAGGGCGTTCCTTGCAGCGAAGCGGAGCCCCGCCACGCATTTAATATACCACAGAGACCGGGAAATATCAATAGGTGGGGATGGTCGAAACCTGTTAAATCCAGCCATTGTGCACAAGGGCGGCGGCTCCTGCGCGCCGCTTCTGCGCGCCATAGCAGAATTTGCTTGCAATCGGGGGGAAAAACGCATATACTATACCAATGCCGCAGTATACATCTTGCAGACAAGGACGGAAGAGAATATGAGTGCATCCAGAGAGAAGAGGATCCGCTTCGAGGAACGGGCGGAAGGCAAGGAAAAACGCCAGATCAGAGCGAAGGATAACCGGAAGGTCGCCCGGCGCAAAAAACTCATTACCACCGCAGCCGTTGCAGTGATCGTGATCGTGCTGGTGCTTCTGGTGGTGGTGAATTCCACCCTGTTCTATACGGGCGTCCCCGCCCTTCGGATCGGAGATTCGCGGTACACCGCCGCGGACTTCAACTATGAGTATTTTACCAGCTACTACCAGACTTACAGCAATATTGCCAGCACCTATGGGGATTATGCCTCCATGCTGCTGGATACGTCGAAACCGCTGAATAAGCAGTATTACAGCGAGACCGAGACCTGGGCGGATTATTTCGAGGGCAACGCCCTGACCCAGCTGCAGCAGATGAGCATCCTGAACGATATGGCCAAGAAGGAGGGATGGACCCTCAGCGCCGAGCGGTCCGCGGACATCGAGGCCAACATCAATCAGGTGAAGACCGACGCCGTCAGCCAGGGGTACACCGATTATAAGGCCTATCTTCAGGCGCTGTACGGCAAGGGCATGACGGAGAAGCTCCTGCGGGAGCTCCTGCAGAAATCCTTCACCGCCACCTACTACAGCCAGGACCTGGTGGATCGGTGGAAGGCCGCCGCCACGGATGAGGAAAAGCAGGCCTACTATGACGATGTGCAGAGCAGCTACAACCTCATCACCTTCATGATGTACCATGTGGACGGCTCCCCCAATGACGAGGAGGGCATCGACTCCGAGACCGCCATGCTGGCTGCGAAGAACACGGCGGACGAGATCGCCTCCGCGGTGGACCAGATCACCTTTGCGGATGCGGTGCGCCGGCATGCGCCCGAGGCGGAGAGAGCGAATTATGAGTCCGACGACGCCTGCCTGACCCGCAACGCCTCCCCCACCGCCATCGACGCCAATTACCGGTCCTGGCTGACGGATACCGCCAGACAGTTCGGGGAGACCACCGTTGTCCAGGGGACCAACGGATACGATGTGATCATGTTCCTGGAAGCCAACGACAACCGCTTCAAGCTGGTGAATTACCGGGGCATCGTGATCTCCGTCGCCACGGATGAAGAAGGCCGGGTGACGGACGATACCATGAAGCAGGCCCAGGAAACCGTGGACGCCATCATGGAGGAGTTCAACGCCGATCCCACGGAGGAGACCTTCGCCAAGCTGGCCAACGAGTATAACGGCTCCAGCACCAACGGCGGCCTGCAGGAAAACGTGGTCATGGGCACCCTGGCGAACCATGACCTGGAGCAGTATCTCTTCGATGAGTCCGCCCGGCAGCCCGGGGATATCTACAGCTTCTACAGCGATAAGAGCTTCTATATCGCTTACTTCGTGGGCTACGGCGATCAGTATAATCTGCGCATTGCGGAGAACCTCATGGCCGAGGAACAGTACACCGGTCTGATCGAGGGGGCCAAGGAGGACTATGCCATCAAGAAGCTCTTCGCCTTCCGCTTCACCAAATAACTCCGCCGAATAAGGCGCCGCATCCCCGGAACGGTTTTCAAGCCGTCCCGGGGATGTTTTTTCCCGGGAAATTTTCCCCTTGACAAACCTACAAATGTAGGGTAACCTACAGATGTAGGTTATGAAGCGGAAGGAGGAAAGGAAATGACCGGTCTGAGCGATGCGGAATGGGAGGTCATGAACGTCCTGTGGACTGGGGGAGACCTGACCCTGGCGGAGATCCGGGAACGGCTGGATGGGGCAGGGAAGCGCTGGGCCGGGAACACCGTGCAGACCTTTCTGGCCCGCCTGGAGAAGAAGGGGGCCGTCACCGTTTCCCGGAGCGGGCTGCCCTATCGGTATGGGGCGGCGCAGCCCAGGGAGCACTATGAGCGGGAACTGCTGGAGGACCTGAAGAAGCGGGTGTTCCGGGGCTCCGGCCTGCGCATGGTCTCCTCCTTCATGCAGCTGGAGCCCCTGAGCCGGGAAGACCTGGCGGAGCTGCGGCGGGTGATCGACGAGAGCTTCGGAGAGGAGGATGCGCCGTGATGATCCGATTGGCGGAATGGCTGGTCCATCTGACCTATGCCGCCCTGTTCGGCAGCCTGGGGGCTGCGCTGCTCCTCCTGGTCCGGCGGTTCGTGACGGTCCGGGCAGGGCCGCGGTATACCGCAGCCCTCTGGACCATGCTGCTGTCCTGGATGGGGGTGATCCTGCTGCTTTCCGGCCGGGGTCGTATGCGCTTCAATGATTTTCTGTTTCGGCATGATTTGGCGTTCTTGGTCCATCCGCTGCTGAGTCTGGATTTTTTGGATAGGCGGCTGGTAGACGGTATCTCCGACGGCAGTGTCTGGGCCCGGTTATGGCTGCGCCCGATACCCCAGAACTGGGCGGCAAAAGGGGATGCATCGAGGATCCTCCTGGTCTGCTTTGCCGTCTGGCTTCTGGGCCTCCTGCTGTTCTGGCTCCTGGTCGTGTACCGGTACAGGCAGGCGAAGCGGGCTCTCCGTCATCTCCCTCCCACGGAGGACCCGGAGATCCGGGAACTGCTGCGGCAGGAGTGCCTTTGGCTGGGGATCCGGGGATCGGTCGATGCGTTTCTTCTGCCGGCCTCCGGGACGGGAAAGGGGATATTCTCCCCCTGCGTCATGGGCTTTCGGGACCCCGTTCTCCTGCTCCCGGGGGAGCTGTGGGGCCGACTGCATCAGGAGGGGAAGGAGGCCGTAGTCGCCCATGAGCTGATGCATATCCGGAGGCGGGATAATCTGCGCAACCTGATCCTGCTGGCCTTCCACAGCGTCTTCTGGTTCGCCCCGCCGATCCGCATCGCCCTGCGGGCTTGTCGGCAGGATCTGGAATACCTGCGGGATGCCCAGGTCCTGGGGGAGACCGCCACCCGGCGGGAGCGCCGGGGGTATATGGAAGCCATCCTCTCCGTGGCGGAGGAGTGCGCCAGACACTACTGTCCGACCCTGCACAGCGGCATGTTCACCGGCAGCGGCGCGGGCTTCCGGCTCCGTCTCCTGGAGAAGGAAACAAAGCAGCCGGTGCGGACTGCTCTGGGCCGGGCCCTGTGGGTCCTGACCGCCCTTGCCTTCCCGGCCGTGATCGTGGTCTTCCGCGGCGTCGTGCTGCTCCAGGCGTAGGTCAGCCCGGCATTCCGGTCATCTCCTCCGGCAGCTCATCCAGCCAGGTGGACCTGATCCCCGCTTCCGTCAGTTCATAGAGGATGCAGGGCTTCTCCGGCCAGGGGGTGCGGGTCAGGAGCTCATGGATCCCGTCCCCGTCCATGTCCACGATCCGATAACCGGCGTCCCCGTAACTGCCATAGCCCAGGCAGTTCGCCGCCGTGAGCAGATCCGTCATGGGCTGCTGCAGCCAGCCTTCCCCATCGCCGCCCCGGGTGAAGACGTAGGTGGAGAGATAACCAGGGCCCCGGGGATTTGGCTGCCGGGAGAGGATCTTCACGCAGATGCGGGGATAACCGAAAAGGTCCCCGTCGCCATCATAGTAAACGAAGGAGGACCCCACCTCGTCCATGCGGGTGCCTATGGCAATACCGCCCGTATGCCAGTTCAGCAGCTTTCCCGTCCAGGTCCGTCGGCTCCAGCGGTATTCCGCCTCCAGGGAATATCCGTCGGCGATCTGCCCGGCCAGCTCCTGCTTTTCCCCTTCGTTTCCGGCATAGGCGAGCTGCAGCAGATGGCCGTCCCTCTCCGTGAAAAGCAGCAGGTTTCCGCCACGCTCCTCCGTGTGGAGGACGATCAGCGTGCCGCTCTCCGACACTTCGGGCCTGGTCAGCAGTACCCCCACGACCGCCAGGGCCGCCAGGAGCAGCAGGGCCAAAACGGCGATCCACCGCCGCCGACTGGTCCGCTCCTTCCGAATGCTGTCCCAGGAAATGGCAAGCAGGCCCTGGACCAGCGGCGTTTCTGCCGGGGTTACGGATTCCTCACCGGCTGCTTCGTCCTCTTTTCGCCGGCAGGATACCAGCTCTGAAACGCCCAGGCCGAAGACGGCGGCCAGAGGTTCCAGCAGGGTCACATCCGGGTAGCTGAGTCCCCGCTCCCATTTGCTCACGGCCTTGTCCGTCACATGGAGCCGCTCCGCCAAGGTTTTCTGGGTCAGGCCAAGCTCCCGACGGTTCAGGGCGACAAAACTGCCGAATTCCGCTTTTTCCATTTCAATCACCTCGGGCTCAGTTTAGCTTTGCCGATTCTCCGGCGCAACCGACCAACGGTAGAATCCGCCGGTTTACATCCGAAAAAGCCCCGAAGCGTCGCCGCTTCGGGGCATTCCGGTCAAATTGGGTTTACGCTTCTCCGTTCACAATGGTCTCCGCCGCCTGGCGGGCCCAGGTGAGGCAGCGCCCGTGGCTGTTGCCGTTGAACAGCAGGGGATAGTCCACTCCGTAGAGGCCGCCCGCCACCATGCCCACGGCCAGCAGGCCGGGGATGGGCTCGTCCCTGGCGTCCAGCACCCGGAGCTTCACGTCCGTATTCACCCCGCCGAACACGTCCAGCAGGGAGGGGCCGAACTTCAGGGCGTAGAAGGGAGGCTTGTCGATGGGGGTGAGGAGGGCGGCGCGCTTGCCGTAATCCTCGTCGTTCTGCTTCTGATACAGCTCGTTGTACCGGGCGACGGTGGCCAGGAAGGTATCCTTGGGCACGCCCATCTGCTCCGCCAGCTCCTCCAGGGTATCCGCCTTGCAGCAGGTGCCGTTCTGCACATACCGGTCGATGGACTCCTTGGTGCCGTTGTCGTCGCTCCAGCCATGGCCGTACTCCGCCATCAGCGGCTCCACGAACTGACCGCCGCTGATGGGGGAGAGAAACCGCACCTGGTCCAGCCAGCGGTCGTCGAACACGCTGAAGGCCCATTGGCCCCCCGGCTGCTCCAGGGTGCGGATGGCCTTGGCCTGGACCCAGGTGTC
>JBGUZS010000002.1:0-3887 GCA_045223835.1 Oscillospiraceae bacterium
CAGATCCGGGAAATATGGATGTGAACATCCGTTTTCATATGATCGTTCAGCCAGGCAATAATCAGTCCAAAGCACTCGCATTTATAAAAGTGACCGATCAGCCAGCGGTCAAAATCGTTGATTTCCCTGCCTTTCAGCACGGATTCCCCATAGGTCGACACAACATAGTCGCATACTTTCCAGAGGTATTTCTCAAATATCTCCCGGTTCACGGAATTGTAAATGTGGAGGATCGCACGGCGATGATTCGAGGTGAAATCGACCGCGGCATTCAGTGCGGTCTCGATCGAATCGATCGACGGGTATTCGTTCATGATACGGGCGGCTTCCTCCTGCACCGCTTCCTCGATCAAAGCCGGCAGATCCTGGTAATAGTAATAAAAGGAATTGCGGTTTATGCCGCACTCTTCGACGACCATTTTGACGGTGATCTGACTGAGCGGTTTTTGTTCGAGCAGGGAAAGGAAGGTCGATTTGATCGCCGTTTTCGTGAAATTCGCCATTCGTTCATTCTCCTTTGGTACGATCTCCACAATGTCGCCAAGTCCGCATTTCAATGCCGTGCAGATTTTGAGCAGTGTTTCAAGGTGAACGGTCTCATTCCTTCCGAGCTTGGCAATCACCGAAGGACTCAGGCTCGTCAGGCGTTGAAGATCCTTCTTTTTCAGATGTCGCTGCGCCAAAAGCGCCCAAAGCCTTCCGTAAGAGGCCGCCAGACCAAGTTCCAAGCGAAACTCCCCCTGATCTGCTGATGCAGTATCACGATTGCAGTAGTACATATAGAGTACATTAGAGTACACGATAGCGGTCTACTACAAAATGATTATACCATGAAACGATCAGACACGCAAATAAAAATTCACGAAAATGAAGTTACTTCATCTGTGTTTGAATTATTAAGTCAATTTGTCTCATTCAAATATAAGTTCCTCGCGTATGATTTCTTCCACGGTTTTCCGACAGCAATTCATCCTCCTGACCCACTCCATCTGATCCCGCGATTTGAGTTCTTCCGTAATCCCTTCACAGGCCATGAACTGCTGCATCAACAACTCGAACATTTTGTTAGCAGCACAGTCGATTTCTTCCAGATGGGCGTTCAGCTTGCCGCTGAGCAGCAGACCAGTGTAGATACCGTTATGATGCTGTTTCAGGAAATTGAGACGCCTAATGCCCCAAATGCCGATATGCGGAGACTCGGGCGGCAGAAGGTTCGGGACCAAGTAATCGCCCTCGCGGTGGTATGTGATTTCGTTCATTTACATTTCCTCCCAAGTTGTTTTTTCGCCGGCGCATCAATGACCTTTAGAATTAGATCCTCAATATCCTCTGTTGGCTTTTCTTCCGCCTGCATGCGCTGCCATTCTTCATACAGCGCCCGGATCAGTAGCCCATGCTCATATCGATCCAAGGTCAGAAGCTTCATGCTTCCCATATTCATCACCTCCCGACTTTGATGGTGATGTAATCGTATCAGCATTTCAAGAAAATAACGAATGTGCGAAAAGGCGAACACAGAGAAGCATTTCTGCTCATCCGTGTTCGCCTTCTCGATTCCCTTTGCCTTCACGATGCCAAGTCGGTTTTTATATTACTGCCTTATGCACCGTATCCGAAGGCTTTCCGGGACTCGGAAACTAAGAAATTGTTATTCCCACTCGATGGTTCCGCTGGGCTTGGGGGTGACGTCCCACAGGACGCGGTTGACGCCTTTCACCTCGGCGGTGACGCGCCTCACGATCTTCTGCACCAGGGAGAAGGGCAGCTCCGCCGCCTCGGCGGTGACGGCGTCCACCGTGTTCACGGCGCGAATGACCACGGGCCAGTCATAGGTGCGCAGGCCATCCGTGATGCCGGTGGACTTGAAATCCGGCACGATGGTAAAATACTGCCAGACCTTGCCCTCCAGACCGGCCAGGGCGAACTCCTCCCGCAGAATGGCATCGCTCTCCCGAACGGCCTCCAGCCGATCCCGGGTGATGGCGCCCACGCAGCGGACGCCCAGACCGGGGCCGGGGAAGGGCTGACGGTAGACCATATTATCCGGCAAACCCAGGGCCTTGCCCACTACCCGGACCTCATCCTTATACAGAAACTTCACGGGCTCCACCAGCTCAAAATTCAGATCCTCCGGCAGGCCGCCCACATTATGGTGGCTCTTCACCGGGCCGGACTCCAGAATATCCGGATAAATGGTGCCCTGGGCCAGGAAGCGGATGCCGTCCAGCTTCCGGGCCTCCTCGGCGAACACATCGATGAACTCCTTGCCGATGATCTTCCGCTTCCGCTCCGGGTCCGCGACCCCGGCCAGCTTATCCAGGAAGCGGTCCACCGCGTCCACATAGATAAGATTCGCCCCCAGCTCCTCCCGGAAGACCTTGACGACCTGCTCCGGCTCGCCCTTCCTCAGGAGGCCGTGGTTCACATGCACGCAGGTGAGCTGACTGCCCACAGCCTTGATCAGCAGGGCGGCCACCACGGAGGAATCCACTCCGCCGGACAGGGCCAGCAGGACCTTATTGCCGCCGATCTGCTTCCGCAGCGCCTCCAGCTGTTCGGCGATGAACGCCTCAGCCAGGGCCGGTGTGGTGATGCGCTGCATGGTTTCCGGACGCTTGTTTTCGTTCATTGGCTCTACCTCCATCAGTCAGCCCGGGCATACGCCCTGCCAAATATGCTGGATTCTAACACAGTCTGTATCGCCGCGCAATCCCCCCGCCGGGAAAAAACGACGAAAATCACCCCTCCGGGACTCCGAATCTTTTCCGCCACAGGGGCGTATAGGTCAGCTTTCCCTTCGGGCGGTGGGAAAGATACAGCACCAGCTCCTCCACCGGCACCTCCACGGCGGGAGGGGGCGGCAGGACGCAGCCCTCCGGCGCCTGCAGCTCCCGGCACAGGGTGACATGGGCCCGGAAGCGCCGCTTCTCCAGGTCAAAGCCGGCCGACCGCAGGGCTTTTTCCGCGGCGGCGGCCAGGGCGCGGACAGGCGCATCCTCCGAGGGGCAGACGCCCAGGATGCTCCCCTTTCCGAAGCTGTCCAGCCGGTCCAGCCGAAGCAGTCCGGGGACGGCCTCCACCGTATCCAGCGCCTCCGCCGCGGTCTCCCATTCCGGCTGCTCCCCCAGGAAGGCCAGGGTGATATGCAGGTTCTCCGGCCGGGTGAAGTTCCCCCTCACCCCCATCCGTTCCAGTCCCTGACGGTAGCGGACCAGCTCCCGGATCCCCGCCTCCCCCAGAGGCAGGGCGGCAAACAGGCGCATCCCTCAGCCCTCCTCCCCCTCCGGGGCGGGGGGCTCCGGCTCTTCCTCGGGCTTCTCCGCCGGAATGGCGGGCTCCGGCTCCCGGGCGGCCTCCGGCGCCTTCTCCGGCTCTGCGGGAGACAGGAGCACCAGGCCGCACAGGCAGAACTGCAGAGCGGCGGCCAGCCAGAAGATCCGGTAGGCGCCCGCCTCCTGCCTGACCATAGCCACCAGGGAAAGGTACAGGGCCAGGCCGCAGAAGAACAGGGCCCGGCGAGGCTTCATCCGCCCGACGCAGCCGCCGGTATAGCTGTAGCCCGCGACGCAGCAGGCGCACAGGGCCAGGAAAGCATACACCGTCAGGATCAGGGAGGGCTCCGCTGCCTCATCGTGATAATAGGCGATGAGCCAGAGGCAGTAGAACAGGGTGATAAGACAGCCTGCCAGGAAGCGGGAGCCCTCGCTCCTCCCCCGCCATTCCTCCAGGCGCAGGCACAGCCAGCCCGCGCCGGCCAGGCCGGCCAGCAGGGCCAGGACCAGGTCCAGGGTGCTGCCGCCGTTCTTCCATTCCCGGAACAGCAGCCAGGCGCCCAGGAGCTGGATCACCAGACAAACTCCGCCGAAAACCACCCCGGGAACGCCCAG
>JBGUZS010000003.1:0-2136 GCA_045223835.1 Oscillospiraceae bacterium
TCGCATAGGCCACGCCGACGATGTTGCCGTTTCCCACGCAGGAGGACAGGGCGGTGGCGAGCGCTTTGTAGGAGCGGATCTGCCCGACGCCCTCGTCGGACTTCTTCTCCACGTTCCATACGACTTCCCGGAACGCGGTTCCGAAGCGGGTAAACTGAATTCCGCGGAGGCGGATGGTAAAGTAGAGCCCAACGCCGAAAAAGACAACCAGCATAATGGGACCGAACAGAAATGTACCCAATTCTCCGAGGATTTTTCCAATGACAGCTTCCATTTTCTTTTCTCCTTTGCAAAAAAATACCGGGGAACTCATCTCGCGAGTTCCCCGGTTTTTGCGTCTCTGCCCATACAGGCACGGCTCAGACAGCGACGCAGGAAAGCGTGAACTCGAGGAAATGGGCGCAGTTACACATACACATGTCTGCAGACATGCGCAGCACAAAAGCGAAGCTTTTCTCGAATACAGCTTTCATAGCCCCTCCTGTTTAACCTATTGACTTAATAGGTTATTTTGTTTATACTGCATTTGTTCTCCCTTGTCAAGAGGGAAAGAGAGGATTTGAGACTATGATGATTCAAGTTTCCGGAAAGAAAACAGAAGTTGAAAACGGAATAACCGTCATGCAGTTGATGGAACAGCAGAAGGTGGAGACGCCCCAATATGTGACCGTTGCGGTCAACAACGCATTCCTTCCGATGGATTGCTACGAGTGCTTTTCTCTGAAGGAAGGCGACGCGGTGGAGTTTTTGTACTTTATGGGAGGCGGTTGCGATGGCGCTGAGCAGTGAACAGCTGGAACGCTACTCCCGGCATATCATTCTGAAAGAAGTCGGGCTCAGAGGGCAGAAGAAGCTGCTGAACGCGAAGGTCCTCATCATTGGGGCCGGCGGGCTCGGATCGCCCGCCGCCATGTATCTGGCCGCGGCCGGTGTGGGAACCATCGGCATCGCGGACGCGGATGAGGTGGATCTCTCCAATCTCCAGCGGCAGATCCTGCACGGCAACGCAGATGTAGGCAAGCCGAAGGTAGACTCCGCAAAGGAGACCGTGGCGGCGCTGAATCCTGACGTGCAGGTGATCGCGCATCACTTGTTTGTCAACGCAGAGAATATCATGGATCTGATTGAACCCTATGATTTCATCCTTGACGGGACGGACAATTTTGCGGCCAAATTTCTCATCAACGACGCCTGCGTGCTGGCGGGCAAGCCCTTCTGTCACGCGGGGATCATCCGCTTTTACGGCCAACTGATGACCTATGTGCCCGGAAAAGGCCCCTGCTATCGCTGTGTGTTCCGACAGCCGCCTCCGAAGAATGCAGTGCCCACCTGCCGCGAGGCGGGCGTAATCGGCGCTATGGCCGGCGTCATCGGTTGTATGCAGGCGCTGGAGGCCGTCAAATATATCGTCGGCGTGGGGGATCTGCTTATCGGACGGCTGCTGACCTTTGATGCGCTGGATATGGAGGCGCATGTCATTCAGTTGCCGGACAATCCTGACTGTCCGGTATGCGGTGCGCATCCGACCATTTTGCAGCCTTTCGACGAGGGCGTGGTGGAGTGTGATCTCAAATGATCCATCTGAAAAAAGCGGACTATCTTCTGATGCTCTCACATGCCCGAGCCTGTCTCCCGGAGGAGGCCTGCGGTCTCCTCGCCGGGCAAAGCCGGGGTGAAGAAGCCTGGGTGGAAAAGGTCTATTGTCTGGAAAATGCAGATCATTCTATCTCACATTTCACCATCGCACCGGAAGAACAACTGAAGGCGATCCTGGATATGAGAGAGCGGAGACTGGAGCTGCTGGGCAACTGGCACAGCCATCCGGAAACGCCCTGCCGACCCTCTGCGGAGGACATCCGTCTGGCGCTGGATCCGACAGCCAGTTATCTGATCCTGTCGCTGGAGGAAAACGAACCTGTACTGCGGTCCTTTCAGATTCGGGATGGGCAGGCGAATCGGGAAGAATTAGCTATTGAGGAGTAGAATTCCATGGATGAAATCAAACATATCTCCGTTGAGGAGTTTTTGAAGCTGGAGCGGAACAGCATAACACTGCTGGATCTGCGTGAGCCGGACCAGGTTCTGCTGGGAGCCGTGGAGGGCGCTGTCAACATCCCCTTTTCCCGCGTCGGCAAG
>JBGUZS010000004.1:0-6421 GCA_045223835.1 Oscillospiraceae bacterium
AGGGTGGGGCGGCAGATGGGGATGAGCACCTTCCACAGGTATTTGAAATCCGAGGTGCCGTCCACCTTCGCGGCGTAGTACAGCTCATCCGGCACCTGGGCAAAGTTCTCCCGCAGCAGGTAGATGTAAAACACGGAAGTAACGCTGGGGAGGATCAGGCCGGCGAAGGTGTTCCGCAGGCCCCAGTCCGTGATGGTGACGAAGTTCGTGATGATCACCAGCTCATTGGGGATCATCATCAGGGCCAGGAACAGGGAGAAGACCAGATCCCGCCCCCGGAAGGAGAGCCGGGCAAAGGCGAAGGCCGCCAGGGTGATGACCGCCAGCATCAGAAGGGTGGTGATCACCGTGAAGATCAGGGTGTTCAGAAAGTACCGCCCCAGGGAGACGGTGGTGAAGGCGTCCACATAGTTCTGCAGGGTCGGGGAGAGGGTGAAGAACTTCGGCACATATTCCGCATTGTAGGCGCTGTAGCTCTTCAGGGAGCTGAGGACCATCCAGTAAAAGGGAAAAAGCACCAGCGCCGCCCACAGGGTGAGCATCAGGTAGGTGAAGGTCTTTTTCAGGATACGCCGGGTCCGGGCGGCGCGCTCGATGGACTGGAGTTCCGTTTGATGCGACATCTGCTCCGCCTCCTCAGTAATACACATGCTTCTTGCTCACCAGGAGGTTGATGCAGGTGATGGTGAGTACGATGGCGAAGAGGATGACCGCCGCCGCCGAGGCATAGGAGGGCCAGCCGCCGCTGTTGCCGTAAAGCATGTCGTAAACGTAGCCCACGATGGTGTTCATCTCCGCTGCGTTCAGGTCGGTGCCGAACAGGGCGACGGCGTCGCTGTAGGCCTTGAAGGCGCCGATGAAGCCCGTGATGATCAGATAGGAGATCATGGGGGAGATCATGGGCAGGGTGATGCGGGTGAAGGTGCGCAGGGAGGAGGTGCCGTCGATCCGGGCGGCGTTGTAGTAATCCTGTTTCACGGAGGCCAGGGCGCTGGTGAGGATGAGGATCTTGAAGGGCAGCACAACCCAAACGGTGTAGAAGCAGAGGACGAACATCTTGGCCCAGTGGGGACCATCGATGAAATCCACCGTGCTCCCCCCGAACCAGTGGAGGATCAGATTCACCAGACCGTCCGTATAGGCGGTCTTCTTGAAAAGGATCATGAATACCAGGCCCACCGCCAGGGTATTGGTCACATAGGGGAGAAAGTAGATGGTCTGATACAGGTTCCGCAGCGGCTTGATGGAGCTGAGTCCCAGGGAGATGAGCAGGGCCAGGGCGGTGGATACCGGGACGGTGATGATCACCAGGATGAAGGTGTTCTTCACCGCCTGGAGAAAATAGGCGTCATGCAGGACATAGGAGAAGTTGTACGGCCCCACGCCGAAGTAGGTCTGGGAGGCGGAGTTGTATCCCTCCTCCGCGGAATACACGAAAACGTCGATCAGGGGATAGACCATGAAGAGACCCAGGAACAGGATGGCCGGCAGCAGGTAGAGCCAGGCTTTCCAGGTTCTTTGTTCCATCAGGCTCCCTCCTCTCCCCGGAGGGCGGCGGGGAGGCGCTCCTCCGTTTCCTTGCTGAACAGAAGGACCTTGCCCGGCCGCAGGGAGAAGCGGATCTCGCGGCCTTCCCGGTCCACCCGACTGTCCGAGTCGATGATGGCCCGGAAGGTAGGCGTATCGCAGCCGGGGTGGGCGGCGAGGACGCTCATATCCCGTCCCATCACCTCCACCGCCCGAAGGGTGCAGCCCATGGGGCCGTCCTCCCGGAGACGGAAACCCTCGGGCCGGATGCCGACCCATACCTCCCCATCCGGCGCGCCGGAGGCCTCCAGCACCGGGTCATCGCTCAGGAACAGGCGGCCGCCCGCCACCCGGCCGGTGAATACGTTGATGGGAGGATTGCCGAGGAATTTTGCCACGAAGAGGTTTACCGGGTCGTCGTAAACCTGCTGCGGCGCGCCGATCTGGTGCACGACCCCTTCCTTCATGACGATGATCCGATCGGTGATGCTCATGGCCTCCTCCTGATCATGGGTCACGAAGATGGTGGTGACGCCGGTCTCCCGCTGGATGCGCCGGATTTCCTCCCGGGTCTGCAGCCGCAGCCGGGCGTCCAGGTTGGAAAGGGGCTCGTCCAGAAGCAGGATCCGGGGGGTCTTCACCAGCGCGCGGGCGATGGCGACGCGCTGCTGCTGCCCGCCGGAAAGCTGGCTGGGCTTCCGGTCCATGTACCGTTCGATCTGGACCAGCCTGGCGGCCTCCTCCGCCCTCCGGAGCATTTCCTCCTTGGAGGGGCGTTCCTCTCCCTTCAGGTTCTGCAGGGGAAAGAGGATATTCTGCCGCACGGTGAGGTGGGGATACAGCGCATAGTTCTGGAATACCAGACCCACGCCCCGATTCTCCGGCGGCAGGTCCGTTACGTCGTCCTCCCCAAAAAAGATCCTGCCCGACGTGGGCTTTTCCAATCCGCAGATCAGGTACAGGGCGGTGCTCTTTCCGCAGCCGGAGGGGCCGAGCAGGCCCACCAGCTCCCCATCCGGGATCTCAAAGGTGAAGTCGTTCACCGCGGTGACCCCCTGCCTGTCCTTCCGGTCCTGGGAGGGGAAAACCTTGGTGAGGTGTTCGAGGGTAACGTTCATATCATCGCTTCTTCCCATGATAAGCTGGATCAATCATAGCATATTCTCCCGGGTGGGGCAAGAGCCGATCCCGGGCAGAAAAAAAGCGGAAAACGGGATTGACATTTGCGATTTAAACCGCTATAATCTACCCAACCTGTTTTTGGAGGAAACTCTGATGCGTTTCATCGGCGGCGGCATCTTTTATTTTGGGTACTATTCCTTTACGAAGAAAAGGAATAGCGCCTTGTGCTGCCGTTTCTGAACCCGTCCGTTCCCGTTCGGCCGACTGCACAGCGCTTTTGCTGGGCAGTCTTTTTCTTTTTCCAAAGAATCCGATTTGAAGTAAGGAGGATGTGTTATGATCGCCGTACTGAAGCCCAATACCTCCCCGGAGCAGAGGGAACACCTGATCAAATGGCTCAAAACCATGGTCACAGACGTGCATATTTCCGAGGGCAAGGCCTATACGGTCCTGGGCCTGGTGGGGGATACCAGCCGCATCGACCCGGAGCTGCTGGAGAGCCTGGATATGGTGGAATCCGTCCAGCGGGTCAGCGAGCCCTATAAGAAATGCAGCCGCCAGTTCCACCCGGAGGATAGCGTGGTGGAGGTGGGGAAGGCGCGGATCGGCGCGGAATTCTGCATCATCGCCGGTCCCTGCTCCGTGGAGAACGAGGGGCAGATCATCGATGTGGCGGCGCGGGTAAAGGCCGCCGGAGCCGACGTGCTCCGGGGCGGCGCCTTCAAGCCCCGCACCTCGCCCTATGACTTCCAGGGGCTGAAGGGAGAGGGGCTGCGGCTCCTGAGCGAGGCCAAGAGGGCAACGGGCCTGCCGCTGGTGAGCGAGATCATGAGCATCGACACTCTGGAGCTGTTCGAGGATGTGGACATCATCCAGGTGGGCGCCCGGAACATGCAGAACTTCGACCTGCTGAAGGAGCTGGGCCATCTGGACCGGCCCATCCTGCTGAAGCGCGGCCTGGCCAGCACCCTGAAGGAGCTGCTCATGAGCGCGGAATACATCATGGCCGGGGGCAACGAGAAGATCATCCTCTGTGAACGGGGCATCCGCACCTACGAGACCATGACCCGGAACACCCTGGATCTTTCCGCCGTTCCCGTGCTGCAGGAGCGGACCCATCTGCCTGTGATCGTGGATCCCAGCCATGCCACAGGCCTCAGCCGTCTGGTGCCGCCCATGGCCCTGGCCGCCGCTGCGGCGGGAGCGGACGGGATCATGGTGGAGGTGCATAACGATCCCGCTCACGCCCTGTGCGACGGAGCCCAGTCCCTGACGCCGGAGCAGTTCACGGAGCTGAGCGGCCGGATCCGGAAACTGCTGGAGGCGATGAAAGCATGACCGTAGGCATTGTCGGCCTGGGGCTCATCGGGGGCTCCATGGCAAAGGCCTTTTCCCGGGCGGAGCGGGTCCGGGTGCTGGGTCTGGACGCGGACCGGAGCATTCTGGAATTTGCGATCCTGTCCGGGGCGGTGCACGGGGAGCTCACCCGGGAGAATCAGGGGGACTGCGATCTGCTGCTTCTGGCGGCCTATCCCGAGGCGGCGGAGGAATACCTGCATTGGGAGGCCCCCTTTTTCCCGAAGGGGATGTTGGTGATGGACTGCCTGGGCACCAAGCGGCCGATCTGCGCCGCCGCTTTCCCTCTGGCGGAAAAATACGGCTTCACCTTTGTGGGCGGGCACCCCATGGCGGGGACCCATCATTCCGGATTCAAGTACGCCCGGGAAAACCTTTTCCATGGGGCGCCGATGGTTCTGGTTCCCCCGAAGGGCTTCGATATGGAGCTGCTGGAGCGGGTGAAAACCCTTCTGGCCCCCCTGGGCTTCGGGTCCTTCTCCGTCACCACGGCGGAGCAGCATGACGAGATGATCGCCTTCACCTCTCAGATGCCCCATCTGGTCTCCAATGCCTATATCAAGAGCCCTGCGGCGGCGGGGCATAAGGGCTTTTCCGCGGGGAGCTACAAGGATATGACCCGGGTGGCCTGGCTGAAGCCGGAGATGTGGACGGAGCTGTTCCTGGAAAACCGGGATAATCTGCTCCGGGAGCTGGATTCCTTCATGGGGGATCTGGAAAAGTACAGGCAGGCGCTGGAGGAACGGGACGGGGAGACCCTGCAGCATCTCCTGGAGGAGGGCTGCAGACGGAAAATGGAGATCGACGGCCGATGAGCAAAGTCATCATCCCGGCATCCCGCACCTATGAGGTGCAGATCGAGGACCGGCTTCCCGCCGACGCGGGGGAGCGGGTCCGGGCCGCCGTGCCCGGAGCCGTCCGGGCTGCGATCCTGGCGGACGATACGGTTTGGGGCCTCTATGGTCCGGAGCTGGAGGACCGCCTTGCCGCAGCGGGGCTTAGGGTGTTCCACCATGCTTTCCCCCATGGGGAAGCCTCAAAAAACGCCTCCGTTTATCTTGAGATCCTGGAATGGCTCAGCCGCTGCCGGATCGACCGGCAGGATGTGCTCCTGGCCCTGGGAGGCGGGGTCACCGGGGACCTGGGCGGCTTTGCCGCCGCCACTTACCTCCGGGGCATCGCCTATATCCAGGTGCCCACCACGCTTCTGGCCATGGTGGATTCCTCCGTGGGCGGCAAGACCGCCATCGACCTGAGCGCGGGGAAAAACCTGGCCGGGGCTTTCTGGCAGCCCAGTCTTGTGCTCTGCCGCTGCTCGGCGCTGGAAACGCTGCCCCGGGAGATCCTCTCGGACGGCTGCGCCGAGGTGGTGAAATACGGCGTGCTTTGCGACCCGGAGCTGTTCCGGCATCTGGAGGAACGGGGCCTGGATTTCCGCCGGGATTGGGTGGTGGAGCACTGCGTGCGGGATAAACAGGGCTATGTCAGCCGGGATGAATTTGACCGGGGCGTCAGGAAGCTCCTGAACCTTGGCCATACCCTGGGCCACGCCCTGGAGCGGCGGAGCGGCTTCGCCCTCAGCCATGGGCGCGGCGTGAGCATCGGCATGGCGACGGTGACCCGGGCCGCCGCAGCCCGGGGCTGGTGTCCGGCGGAGCTGCCCGGAAGACTGGAACGCCTGCTGGAGAAGCTGGAGCTGCCCGTCTTTTCCCCCTGGCCGGTGGAGGAGCTGGAGGAGTTCATGCTGGCGGACAAGAAATGGAACGGATCCCGGGTGGAGGTCATCGTACCCGAGGAGCTGGGGCGCTGCGGCGTCCGGCCTATGGAGCGGCAGGAGCTGCGGGCTTTCATGGAAGCGGGGTGCCGGAGATGAACGTGATCATCCGACCTGGCCCCCTGGCGGGGGAGCTGCAGGCCATCCCCTCCAAGTCCCAGGCACACCGGCTGCTGATCTGCGCCGCCCTGGGGGACCGGCCGACGGTCCTGGCCTGCGGCGCTCTGAACCGGGATATTGAGGCCACCGCCGCCTGCCTCCGGGCATTGGGCGCGGGGATAGAATACGGCGGAGGGGAATTTCGGATCACCCCCATCGCCGCGCCAGCCTCCGGGGCGGTGCTGGACTGCGGGGAAAGCGGCAGCACCCTGCGCTTCCTCCTGCCCGTAGCCTGCGCTCTGGGGGCGGAGGGACGCTTCCTTCTCCGGGGGAGATTGCCGGAGCGGCCTCTGTCTCCCCTGTGGGAGGAGCTTGAACGGCACGGAGCGGTATTGTCCAGGCCTGCCCGGGACGCGGTTGCCTTTTCCGGAAGGCTGGAACCGGGGAATTATTCCCTCCCCGGGGACATTTCCTCCCAGTATATCAGCGGGCTGCTCTTCGCCCTGCCCCTGCTGGAGGGGAAGAGCACCCTGACCCCCACCG
>JBGUZS010000005.1:0-13925 GCA_045223835.1 Oscillospiraceae bacterium
CGTCCCCCTTGGTCATGTTAATAATATAAGGACGGGAGCTGCGGATTGCCACAACCGGTGACATCGGTCACCGGTTTCGCAATGACCGTTTCGATGGTCTGGTACTTTGTCTACAGTCTGAGCGGTTTTTGAAAAAAACCGTCTTTTATGCCTCGATCGCCCAGACCAGGGTGACGGTGTCCCGGGCCCGGATGTCATCCGGCTGAAAATCCATCTGGATGCTCTCCTCCACGCTGTTCCGGGCCAGCATGGCCTTGGCCATCCGGGGAGTCTCCAGGGCGGGCTCCGCCAGGGAATAGTCCACCCGGAGCAGAGCCCCCAGCTTCACCCCGGCGGCGGAGGCGAGGATCCCGGCCTTCCGGCGGGCGTCTCCCACCGCGGCCTCCAGCAGGGCGGCCTTGGCGCTCTCCGGATCCCGGAGGGCGTAGCTCAGGTGGAATTCCGGGTCCACGGGGGCGGCGGCCAGGGCGGCCAGGGTGCGGCCCAGACGGGCGTTATCCATGGGGAATTCCAGCTTCAGGGCCTGGGTGAAGCGATACCCCTTGAATTCCTGCCGCCAATGGCCCTTGTCATCCTGGACGGATTCATACTCCGCGTCCACGGAGAAATCCAGGGTCTTCAGGTCCTCCCGGGCGAAGCCCAGGGCGGCGATGGCCTCCCCCAGGGCGGCGGAATCCCGGGAGGCCCGGTTCAGGGCGTCGCTGTAGGCGGGCTCCAGGCCCCGGAGGGTGAGATCCACCCGGCAAAGGTCCGGCTTCAGGCGCAGGAGCCCGGTCCCCGTGACCCGGATGCGGCGTTCTTCATTCATTCAGTTCAACTCCCTTCCTCCCGCATATGCAGGGCAAGCAGGCAGATATCGTCGTGCTGGGGACGATCCCCGGCGTAGGTCAGCAGCTCCGTCATGAGCCGCAGGGGCAGGTCCTCCACCCGCCGGACGGCAAGCCGCCGGAAGGCTTCCCGCAGCCGGGTCCTGCCGAAGGGTTCATCCAGGGGAGAGAGGGCGTCCGGCGCCCCGTCCGTATACTGGAGCAGGGTATCCCCGGGACGGAGAGAGACCCGGTAAGTGGGGTAGCGGATATCCGCCTTCAGCCCCAGGGGCAGCTTCCGCTCCCCGGGCTCCAGCAGGCGGGTCCTGCCCTTCCGCAGCAGAATGGGGTCCTCGTGTCCCGCGCTGGCATACTCCAGCGCCCCCGTGGCCGGGTCCAGGCAGCCCATCCACACGGTGACGAACATGCCCATGGCGTTTTCCTCCCGGAGACGGGCTCCGGCATAGGTCAGCACCTCCCCGGGGCTTCCCCCCAGGTTCAGGGCGCGCTCCTTCAGCACGGCCTTGGCGTTCATCATGAACAGGGCGGCGCTGATCCCCTTGTCGGATACATCCGCCACGGTGAAGGCAAGGCGTCCGTCCGGCAGACGGTAGGCGTCGTAGAAGTCCCCGCCCATGGTGCGGGTGGGCCGGACCATGGCGTCCAGGGTGAAGGGCTGCCCCCGTTCCAGGGGGGTCAGTTCCGGCAGGATATCCCGCTGGATCTCCCCCGCCACATCCAGCTCCGCCTCCAGGGCCTCCCGTTCCGCCTGGAGACCGTAGCTCTCCAGGCTCTTGCCCGCAAAGGCGGAGACCACGCTGAGGAGACGGACGTCCTCCTCCGTGAACAGGGCGGGCTTCCCATCCCCCGTCAGACGGTTGATGCACTGATATGCCCCGATCACCTCGCCGCGGCTGTTCAGCAGGGGGACCGTCAGCAGGGAGCGGGTGCGGTAGCCGGTCTGCCGGTCCACCGCCGGATTGAAGCGCCGGTCCGCATAGACGTCGTCGATGCGCTGCACCTGACCGGAGCGGACGGTTTCCGCCACCAGGCCGTAGGTATCCGGCAGGGTGAGCCGGCCGGAGGAGGAAGCCGCCAGGGTCCAGAGTCTGCCGGCGGGCTTATCCCAGAACCAGAAGGATACCCGGTCGCAGCTCACCAGCTCCCGGGTGAGGGCCGTGAGCAGGTCCAGCACCGCCGGGAGGCGGGTCTCGGTACACAGACGGCTCATGGTCCCGGTGATGCTGCTGAGCCGACGGAAGGCCAGGGCCGATCCTTTCATTCCGGATTACCCGCCTTCACTACGGCCTTGGTCTCCCAGATCCCCGTGCGGAAGCGGAGCCACACCACCACAAAGCCGAAGGCCCAGCCGATGGGGTTCGCGTAGTACAGGGAGGGGAAGCCGAGATGGAAGCCATAGTTGAAGAGATAGGTGGCCGCCACCCGCACCGCCAGAACGGAGAGGGTGACGCAGGCCGCCGCCAGCACGTCCCCGGAGCCGGTGAGAATGCCGGCGGAGGACATATACAGGGCGAAGATAACGAAGAAGGGGGAGATGAAGCGCAGGTGCTGAATGCCCAGGGTCAGGGCTTCCCCCTCCACTCCGAAGATGCTCACCAGGGGCTTGGCGAAGACCCAGAGGATCAGGGAGATGATCAGGGCGGCGGGCACCAGGATATACCGGGCGTGCTTTCGCCCCGTGCGCACCCGGTCGAACCGCCCCGCCCCCACGTTTTGCCCCGTGAAGGTGGCGATGCCGTTATTCATGCCCTGGACGGGGATGAACATATAGTTCTCGATCCGCCCCGCCGCGGTGTTGGCCGCCAGGGCGACGGTGCCCAGGTCGTTCACCACCCGCTGGATGAGGACGTTGCCCCCGGAGACGATGCACATCTGCACCATGGTGGGGACGCCCAGTCTCAGGATCTGCCTGCAGCAGGAGCCGATGAAGCGGAATTCTCCCTTTCCAAAGCGGAAGAATTCATACCGCCGGTTCATATAGACGAGGCTCACCGCCGCGCTGACCCCCTGGGCGATGACGGTGGCGATGGCCGTGCCCTCCACCCCCCAATGGAAGACGATGACGAAGACCAGGTCCAGCACGATATTCACCACGCTGGAGATGCACAGGAAGAAGAGCGTCGCCTTGGAGTCCCCCACGCTGCGGAGAGCGCCCGCGGAGACGTTATACACGAACTGGAACACCAGGCCGAGGCAGTAAATGCGGAAGTAGCCCGCCGCCATATCCAGGATCGCCTCCGGGGCGGCCAGGGCCCGGAGCAGAGGCCGGGCGAGGCAGAAGCCCAGGATGGAGATCAGCAGGCCCAGGCCCGCCAGGAGGCAGAAGGCGGTAGACAGGTTTTTCCGCAGCTCCTCCATGCGCTTGGCGCCGAAGAACTGGGCGAAGATGACGCCGGAGCCGTTGGTGAGGCCCACGGCGAAGGAAACGGCGAACATGGTGAGGGCGGAGCAGGTACCCACCGCCCCCAGGGCGGTCTCCCCCAGCTTCTGGCCCACCACCACACTGTCCACGGTATTGTAGAGCTGCTGCAGCACCAGCCCGCCCATGATGGGCAGGGCGAAGGCCAGGATATGGTTTCCCTCCCGGCCGACCGTCATATCTCTTGCCATGGCTCAGCTCCCCGAAATCACCACGTTCCGGAAGACCACCCAGGGCAGGACATAGCTGCCGGAGCAGACCAGCTCCGCGGAGACGCCCCCCACGTTTTTCAGCATGTCCGCCAGGTTGCCGGAGATCATGGTCTCGTTCACGCCCTTGCCCAGCCTGCCGTTCCGGATGCGGAAGCTGTTTTTCGCAACGCCGGAGAAGTCCCCGTTGGGGGAGGGCTCGCCGCCGGAGAAGCGGCCCACCAGGAGGCCGTCCTCAATGCTTCCGATCAGCTCCTCCAGGCTCTTGTCCCCCGGCTCCATCACCAGGCAGGAGTCCCCGTTCAGGGCCCTGGGGAGGCCGGTGCGGTTCGCCCCGTAGAGGGAGAGAGCGAAGCTTTTCAGGATCCCGTCCTTCAGCCAGTCATAGTCCCGGGAAAGGAAGCCCTCCCCGGTGTACTTCTCCCCGCCGCAGATGCGCTCGTCCGAGGGCTTGACCCGAACGATGAGACCGGGGGAGGCGACGGCCTGCTCCAGCTTGTTTTTCCAGGGGCTGGTGCCGTTGATCAGGGCCTGGTCGCCGCAGAAGAGCTCCCCGGCCGTGCCGAAAAACTCCATCAGCAGGTCCGGATGCACCAGGATATCTCCCATATGCGTCCCCTGGGTGAGCTCCGCGTCCAGGCTCCGCTCCGCGCTTTCCAGGTCGTTGGCCAGGGCGCCCAGGGCCAGGAAGGGCTTTTCCAGATCCGGGACGGTGACGCCGCTGCCGAAGAAGCTGGTGGCCCGGTCCCCCTCATGGCCGGAGAACGTCAGCGACGCGCTGTAATACCCCTCGGTATTGGAAAACCGCGAGCCGACGGTATTGAGATAGACCTCCCGGGTGAGCCGGTGCTCCGTGATCATTTCCTCCACGATGACCCGGGGATATTCCTTTGCAATGCTCTCCAGCAGCTCCCTGGAGCGTTCAAAGAGCCGGTCTGCGTCCGCGGCGGGACTGCCGGAGGAAAAGTCCCCGGTCTCCGGAGCGGGAGCCAGATCCCAGGCCGGGTCGGCTTCCCCGGAGGCGGCCACGGCCATGCATTCCTCCGCCGCCTGGCGGATGGCGTCTGCATCCAGCCGGTTCACCTTGGCGGTGCCCCGTTTTCCTTCCCGGATGGCGGTGAGGCTGAGCTCCCGGTCAAGCAGGCTGCGCATGAGGGTGAATTCTCCCCCCAGGGCGTTCAGCTCCAGGGTCTCGCTGTCCTGCGCCCGTACGCCGGCCTTTTCCGCCCCCAGGGCGGTGAGGGCGTCCAGCGCGGTCTGTGCCGCGGCGAAAAGCTTATCCATCCCTCATCGACCTCCTATCGTCAGCTGGCAGCGCAGGGCGGGACCGCCCAGGCCCACGGCCATGGGCTGCTTTTTGCCGCAGAAACCGCTGCTCTCCCAGACCACCTTGTCCGAGACCCTGTCCACGGTCTTCAGCATATCGAAGGCCACGCCGGAGATGGTGGTATCCAGTATGGCTTTCCCCAGCTTACCCTTTTTGATCTCGTAGCCCAGGGTGACGCCGAACATGAATTCCCCGGTGGTGTCCGCCTGGCCGTTATTGGTGCTCACCAGGTAGTACCCCTCCTCCAGGTCGGCGATCATGTCCTCCAGCTTATCCTTGCCGGGGTGCACCGCCGTATTCCGCATGCGGATGAGGGGCTCGTCGGAGAAGGAGTAGGCCCGGGCGTTGCCCCGGGGCTCCGCGCCGAAGCGCCGGGCGCTCTCCCGGTCATGCATGAAGCCCACCAGGACGCCGTCCTTGATCAGGGGGGCGTCCTCCGCCTTCACGCCCTCGTCGTCGCAGTATACCGGCAGGGGGGCCGTCTCCCCGAAGGCCTCATAGGCGAAGTCCGTCATGCTCACCAGGGGAGAGGCCACGACCTTGCCCAGATTGGGGCCGCCCACGCTGCCCCCGATCACCAGGTCTGCCTCCACCGTATGGCCCACGGCCTCGTGGGCCAGCATGCCGCTGAGCTCGCCCCCCAGGATGCAGGTGCATTTCCCCGCCTTGGCGTAGACGCCCTCCCGCTTCTCCATGAGCTGCCGGTGGAGCAGCTCCACCTCGCCCCGCAGGGCGGCGGGATCGCCGAACCGGTCGGCAAAGCCTCCGAAGCCGCCGAAGGATTTGAACAGCTCCACGGGAGCGCCCTCGTCGGTCTCGGCGGTGAGGATGACGTAGACATAGCAGCGGGGGATGGCGGTATGGGCCTCCGCCCCGTCCCCGGTGAGGAGATGCTTTTCCGTGCTGTCACAGGATACCACCAGCCGGCGGCTGGTGAGATGGGGAAGGCCGGCCGTCCAGGCGTCCAGCTCCCGCAGGTAATCCAGGTAGGCCTTCTGCTCCGCGTCGATCCAGGAGGTGCCCGGGGCGATCACGGCGCGGGGGACGGCCTTCCTGGCCGCCTTGCCCTTGTTCAGGTGCCGGTCCAGCACGGCGGCGTTGTCCTCTGCGCTCTTCAGCACCCGGCGCAGGGCGTCCTCGTTCACCTCCGGCATGGAGGCAAAGCCGTAGGAGCCGCCCCGGCAGACCCGGGCGGATACGCCGCTCACCTCGCTGCGCAGGTTGACCACCGGGGTGCCGGACAGGAGGACGACCCGCCGGTCCCGGTTCAGCTGAGCCCGCAGCTCTCCCTGCTCCCCGGAGGGGATCAGGGACGAAAAGCCGCGGGGAATTTCCAGATCCATAGTACGATTATCCTTTCTTGAAAGACTTGCGGGGTCGGCTCAGCTATTTCCCGCAGGCAATTTCGATCCCCCGGTTGAGATGGGGAACGGTGAAATCCGGCACATGGCCGCCGGGCCCTTCCTCATAGACGTAATCCGGCCAGGCCAGCTTTTCCATCAGGGCCCGGAAATCCCGGTTCACGGGATAGAGGAAGTCCTCCGTGCCCACCGCCTGGTAGAGCTTCGGCAGGGGCCTGCCGCTGTTCCTCAGCCGCTCTGCCGCCGCCCAAGGGTCGTGGCTGCTCCCGGCAACCCGGCTCAGGTCTCCGAAGAGGCTCTCGAAGTAGCCCCGGCTGAAGCCGTCGGAGCCCGTTTCCGCCCGGCGCTCCACATCCCGGGTGATCAGGGCGCTGCTGACGCCCAGGATATGGCCGAAGGTCTCGGGATACCTGAGGCCGTTGAGAATGGCCCCATAGCCCCCCATGGAGACGCCGCCGATGAAGGTGTCCTCCCGCCTGCGGGACAGGGGGAAGATGTTCCGGGTGTACTCCACCAGCTCCCTGCCCACGTACTCTCCCCAGCGGAAGCCGAACCAGTCCTCGTCGTCCGTATAGAAGTGGTTCTCCCCATCGGGCATGATGATGGCCAGGTTATGCAGGGCAGAGACGCCGCCCAGGGAGGAGGCGGTGAGCCAGAAGCTGCTGCTCCCCGTGACGCCGTGGAGGAGGTAGAGCGCCTTGATGGGCTCCTCCCTGGGCATGGCGGGACCGAAGCGGTCCGTGGGCAGAAGGACGTTGAAGCTCACCTGCCGGGTGAGGCATTCGCTCATAAAGCTCGCTTGGATCAGCGCCATCAGTTCTCCCTCCATTCCGGAGCCAGGTACTGTTCATCCCGCAGCTCCACCCACATGGGATTCTTCCATTGTCCGGCGGACTGCTTCCAGCCGCAGAGCTCCAGGCCCCGGGGCAGCGCCCAGCGCCAGAAGGCCCATTCATGGCTCCCCGGCCCCTCCTCGTAGGTATGGGGGAAGCCCAGGGAATCCAGGAAGCGGTGATACTCCCGGTTCTTTACCACCAGCTGATCGTTGTACCCGCAGCTCTGATACAGATGGGGCAGGGGAAGACCCGCCTTCAGCAGCTTTTTCGCCAGGTATTCCGGGTTGCCGGGATTCGTGTCCCAGTCCGCCGGATCCCCGTACATGGCCCTGAACCGGGCTTCCGTAGCCTTGTCCGCGATGGTTTCCGGGCCCATGAAGCCCCCGCTGAGGGCCAGGGCATGGCCGAAGGTCTCCGGGTAGCGGAGGGCGGTGACCAGGGCGCCGTAGCCCCCCATGCTCAGCCCGGCCACGGCGGTATCCTCCCGCCTGTCCGACAGGGGAAAGCTCTTCCGGGTGAAGTCCACCAGCTCCTTCCCCACATACTCCCCATAGCGGGAGCCGCTGAGGGACTGGTCCATATAGGCGCTGTTCTCCCCCGAGGGCATGACGATGGCGCAGTCATACTGCCGGCTCCAGCCCACCACGTCCGTATTCAGCAGCCAGTCCGTATGGTCGCCCCGGAAGCCGTTCAGGAGGTACAGGGTACGGCAGGTTTCCCCCGCCTTCCGGCCCATGCGGTCCGGCAGCAGCACGTTGACGGGCACCGTGTGCAGCAGGCTGGAGGAAAAGAAGCTCACTTGAAACCAGGCCAATCTGCTCATCCTTTCTCTGATCGCATTCTGTAATATACAATTTACCATATTAGCGCAAGCAGGACAAGGGGTTCCGCGGCCGGCGGGCGGAGGGACACGCCCATTCATGATGCGTTTCGCATCATGAATAAACCCAGAGCTTGCCCGCGGAGCCGTTCCCCGCCGGGTCCCGCCTTTTCCCCTCTCCCCGACCTGGCCGCTCCCCGGGCTTGTAATCTCTTCCAATCCCTGATAAAATCCGGGAGAAAGGATGTGACCATGATGCCGGATATGGAAAAACTGGGCAAGCTGGCGGAGGAATACGGCTTCACCGCCTGGGGCGAGCTGGATATGAAGACCCTGGAATTCAAGCCGGAGGTCCGGGATATGTGCAAGGCCAATACCTGCGGCCAGTGGGACCGGACCTGGGCCTGTCCCCCCGCCTGCGGAACCCTGGAGGAGATGCGGGAGCGGGTGGAGAAATACCGCAGCGGCTTCCTGGTGCAGACCGTGGGCCAGATGGAGGACAGCTTCGATATCGAGACCATGATGGAGACCGCGGCGAACCACAAGAAGAACTTCGACGCCCTCTGGGACGAGCTGAAAAAGGCGTATCCCGGCCTGATGGCCATGGGCACCGGCGGCTGCAGCCGCTGCCAGAAGTGCACCTATCCCGACGCCCCCTGCCGCTTTCCGGACAAGCTCTGCCCCTCCATGGAGGGCTGCGGCCTGGTGGTGAACGAGGTATGCACCGCCAACGGCCTGAAATACAACCACGGGAAGGACACCATCTGCTACACCGGCTGCTTCCTGCTGGAGTAAAGGAGGACGCCTGCCGGGGGATTCCCGCATCCCGCCCCCGGTCCAAGGACGAGGCTGCATCAGAAAAAAAGAGACCCGCCCGGGGAGCGCTGAACGGCGCACCCGGACGGGCTGTTCTTTGCCTGGGATCGGAGGAGCTCTGCCCGGAGCTTCAAACGTTGGGGATGGGATAGAACCGGTTGACCTGGCCCCAGAGCTTGGCCTTGTGGTAGCCCAGGTTGACGACTTCAAAGAACTTATCGATGTTCGCCAGGGGAGTCGCGGCGGTGATGTCGCAGCCGGAGGAGATCATAAAGTTCTCGAAGACCATGCATTTCCGCAGGAGGGCCTGGGTATCCAAGGCCATCTTATCGGTGCTGTCGCACATGAAGACGGCGGAGGGGCTGATGTTGCCCATGACGATCACATCCCTGGGCAGGGCGTTGAGCAGCTGCCACATATCCGCCTTATCGCCGAAATGGAACATCTTCGCCCCGGTGGCGACGACGCCGTCCACCTTCTTCTCGATGGCGTTGGAGCAGTTATGATAGCAGAAGACGAAATCCCGGTCCTGCAGCTCGTCGATGATCCGGCGCACATATCGGGAGGAGAATTCCTGCATGGGACCGGGGGACATGAGGCCGGCCAGCGGCTCCGCCATGATGACCCCGTTGGCGCCCATTTCCTTCATGGCTCGGATATATTTCAGCAGGAACTGAGTGCATTTTTCCAGTACGGAATGGACGAGCTCGGGCTCCTCGTAGGTCAGGAGCAGGATCTCGTTCACATCCATCAGACGGCCCGCCATGGAGAAGGGGCCGGTGCAGTTGGCAAATACGGGCCGGTCGGTCACCAGGGTCAGGCATTTGCCCAGGGCCCGGAGGACCTTGCCCGTTCTCCCCGCGCCCAGCGCCGGGACCTCCAAAGCATCGGCTTCCTCCTGGGTGGAGATGAGCTGCCCGGTGATGGTAGGGATATCGTCGGTATGGTAGGTGCATTTCGCGCCGAAGGCTTCCGCCTCCACAGACAGGTCCATATACGTGGTGGCGAAGGGCATGTTGTACCGGTCCGCGATCAGGCGGACCCCCAGGGCCATTTCGCTGGAGGAATTCACCAGCCGGTCCACCGTGATGAACAGCTGCTGTACGGCGGGATAGGATAGGAGGGGCATGGCTTTTTTGTTCTGCGTCGCGATCTGCTCGCGGATCCAGAGGTCCATATTCATGGTCATCATCTCCCTGTCATAATGGAATCTTCTCTCTGAGCACAGTATAACAGATGCGGGAGGAAAAGCCAACGGCGTTTCCCAAAAGTCACGGCTCTTCCGCCCCGCCTTCGGATCGGGGGCCGCGCAGCCGCGTATTGACACGGCGGGCGGAGAAGGATACAATCGGCGCGGTAAAACGGTAAAGCGCAGCCTGCGCTGCACCGCCGGAGGAGGATGCGGGAAGCTTTGAAGGGGAGAACGGTCAAACAGGCTTTTTTGAAATCGGTCCCCGTGATGGCGGGCTATCTTGTGCTGGGGATCGGCTTCGGCGTGCTGATGCATAACGCCGGGTACGGCCTCCTGTGGGTCCTTGCCATGAGCATGCTGATCTATGCCGGATCCATGCAGTATGTGGGCGTGGGGCTGCTCTCCGGCGGGGCCGCGGTGATCACCGCGATCCTGACAACCATCATGGTGAATGCCCGCCACCTGTTCTACAGCATATCCATGATCCGGCTCAATCGGGATGCCGGAAGGTATAAGCCGTACCTGATCTTTGCCCTGACGGACGAGACCTATTCCCTGCTGTGCGGCGGGGAGGCCCCCAGTCCGGAGGACGCTGACCTCTACCGGTTTCTGGTCTCCCTGTTCAACCATAGCTACTGGGTGCTCGGCAGCGTTCTGGGGAGTCTGCTGGGCGCGGCGCTCCCCTTTTCCACGGAGGGGATCGAATTCAGCATGACGGCGCTGTTCCTGGCGGCCTTTGCGGAGCAGTGGGGCAGGACGGGAAACCGGATCCCCGCGGCTGTGGGGCTGATGGGTACACTTCTTTCTCTGGTGGCCTTCGGCCCGGAGCGGTTCCTGATCCCGGCTATGCTGCTGATCACCCTGGTCCTGACGCTGCTCCGCGGACGCCTGGGAGACAGGGGGGCGGAAGCATGAACAGCCTGGGTCATTCCGCGGTCCTGGTGGCCGTCATGTCCGCCGGCACGATCCTTCTCCGCTTTTTGCCCTTCCTCCTTTTCCGGAAACGGGTACCCTCGTATGTCCTCTATCTGGGAAAGGTGCTGCCTCCCGCCATGATCGGGCTGCTGGTGATCTACTGCCTCAGAAATACGGCGATCCTCGCCGCGCCCTTCGGGATACCGGAGCTCATCGGGGTGCTGTCGGTCCTGGGGCTGCAGATATGGAAGCATAATTCCCTGCTGAGCATCCTGGCGGGGACGGGGATCTATATGCTGCTGGTGCAGACGGTATTCTGAGGCGGGAACCGGCCTGCGCCGGCATGAAAGGGGGAGGGGAAGCGATGGAAGCCATGATCGAAGAGCTCCGGGAGGAACTGTTCCGGCTGCGGGACGGGGAATACCGGGATTTTCAGCGAAAGCTCATCCCGACGGTGGAGCCGGAGGCCTTCATCGGGGTGCGCACGCCGGCGCTGCGGCGCTTTGCCCGGGAGCTGATGAGGCGGGGGGAGGCTGACCCGTTTCTGGATGCGCTGCCCCACCGGTATTTCGATGAAAATCAGCTGCATGCGTTTATCCTGTCGGAAATGAAGGATTTTGCGCAATGCCTGGAGGAGGTCGACCGCTTCCTGCCGTATATCGATAACTGGGCTACCTGCGACCAGCTCTCCCCGAAGGTCTTTGCCCGGCGCCGGGGGGAGCTGACTGCGCCCATCCGGGCGTGGATCCGGTCCGGGCAGACCTATGCGGTCCGCTTCGGGATCGGGATGCTCATGCAGCATTTCCTGGACGAGGACTTTGATCCGGCTTACCCGGAGATGGTGGCGGAGCTCCGGTCGGAGGAATACTATGTGAACATGATGATCGCCTGGTATTTTGCCACGGCCCTGGCGAAGCGGTATGAGGATGCGCTCCCCTTCCTGGAGGAGAAGCGGCTGGCCCCCTGGACCCATAACAAGGCGATCCGGAAGGCGCTGGAGAGTTACCGGATCGGGCCGGAGCAGAAGGCGTATCTGCGGAGACTGAAAATTGATGCGGCAAGAGCGTGACGCGGCCCCGCCGGGCTTTGTCCTCCTGAGCGAGGCCGTTCCGGACGTGCTCCTGGAGCTCCGGTATTTCTCCGGCGATAATTTCGTGGGGGAACGGATCAAGGGGTATGAGGAGCCCGCCGCGCTGCTGACCGGGGAGGCCGCCGCCGCGCTGAAGGGGGCGAGCGACGAGCTGCTCCCCCGGGGGTATCGGCTGAAGATCTTCGACGCTTACCGGCCCCGGATGGCTGTGGACCATTTCCTGAGCTGGGCAAAGGATCCCTCGGATACCCGGGTGAAGGCGATCTACTATCCGGAGCTGGATAAAGCGGAGCTTTTCGCCCGGGGGTATATCGCGGAACGCTCCGCGCACAGCCGGGGCAGCACCGTGGATCTGACCCTCGTTGATCTGCGCTCGGGGCGGGAGGCGGACATGGGCGGGCCCTTCGACTATTTCGGCCCCCTCAGCCGCCCGGATTATCCGGATATTTCGCCGGAGCAGCATGCCAACCGCATGCTGCTGCGGGAGGTCATGCTGGCCCACGGCTTCCTGCCCCTGGAGGAGGAATGGTGGCACTTCACCCTGGCGAATGAACCCTGGCCCGATACCTATTTCACCTTCCCGGTGAGAAACAAAGCGGCAGCAGATGGATAGGCCTTCTGTCCATCTGCTGCATTTTTCTGCCCTTGGTATTTCAGCGGGGATATTCCGTGCAGAGCAGGCGGTATGGCGCCTCGTCCTCCTCTATGGCGGGGAAGCGGCCTACCGGCGGCTGGAAGCGGTTGTCCATCCTGTCGTCGTTGACCTGGCTGACCTCCCCCAGCAGGACGTTCCCGGAGCCGGGCAGCACGGAGAAATCATGGTAGAGCAGGGGATAGATATGGATGCTTTCCCCAGGCCTCAGGGCCACCTGGGTCCCGGCGGGCACGGTGAAATGCCGTCCGTCGGAGATGACCGCTACGGAGGAAGTCCGGTCGATCCCCTCGTCGGGGAGGGAGCGCCAGACCCGAATCAGCACCGTGCCCCCGCCCCGGTTGATGATGTCCTCGCTTTTCTTCCAGTGGAAGTGGTTGGGGGCATACTGCCCCTCCCGCAGGTACAGGAGCTTTTCCGCATAGACCTGGGGGTATTTTTCCGGCATGGCCCGGCACCCGTTCCGCAGGGTGATGAGGGAAAAGCCGAAGCGGCTGAAATCTCCCTGGCCGTAGTCGGTGATATCCCAGCCCAGGCCGCAGTCCCTGATCTCGTCATATTCCGGCCCCAGGCTCCGCCAGGCTTCCGGCGTAAAGGAGCAGAAGGGGGGCAGAGGATACTGCAGCTTCCGGCAGAAATCCTCCATCTCCCGCAGGGCGGCGTTGATCTCGCTTCGTTTCATAGAAATTCCTCCTAATAAATATGCGGCCGGGCGCAGACGGTGTATAAGCTCTCCCGCGTGATCGGGCGTGAGATGGAAGATCTGCTGGAAAGACCGATGGGATGAAGGTATCTCACTGTGAGTTTAGAAAGGCGCACATATTTTCCTCTATGGTCTCCAACATGCAGCTATCGGCTGCACGGTCATGTGAAATCTCTTGCTCGAATCAGCGAGCTTCCATTATTGAATGATTTGGTCATCCCTGGGATGCATCTTTGCAAAGTGGAGTGCATCTCGACAAACTGGAATTTGTAGTACTACAGCCTTATCAGATAATATTGGCTAGTTCTTCCTTCTTTATAGTTTTCGTTTTCTGCAATAAGCGTCCCGCCATTCTTTTGAATGGTTGCTGCAGAGGCCAGATTCTCTTTATAACAGCCAAGTATAACCGTTTCCATTCCTTTTTCTTTGCACACTGACAGTGCATATTTGAGCATCGCAGTAGCATAACCTTTGTTCCTTTCGGATGGCCTGACTCCATACCCAATATCGCCGTATTTTTCAGAAAGCACTTCTGGCAGTTCATATCGAACACTTAGCAAACCTATCAATCTGTCCCCATCAAAGCAAAGATACAGCAGAGATTTACCCCATTGTTCATCACCAGACAGAGCATTATTCTTTATCTTAGTTACCCACTCAGTATAATCAGAGGATGATAAACCCAAGCTCGCACTGATGCTGGTTTCTCCGTTATTATGGTGTTCTTGTACATATTTCTGTAGTATATCTTTGTCGTT
>JBGUZS010000006.1:0-9279 GCA_045223835.1 Oscillospiraceae bacterium
CACCCTGTTCATCCAGAGCCATGTGGCGGAGCACGCCCAGCTGGCCTGGGTGCTGGACTGCTACACTATGTTCAGCGAGCTGAGCCGCATGACCCAGTTCAAGGATAAATCCGCCAAGAACGCGGAGAACATCAACGCCGGTCTTTTCACCTATCCCTCCCTGATGGCGGCGGACATCCTGCTGTATCAGACGGATCTGGTGCCCGTGGGCAGCGACCAGAAGCAGCATGTGGAGCTGAGCCGGGATATCGCCCTGCGCTTCAACGGCATTTATGGGGACGTGTTCACCGTTCCCGAGCCCTTCATTCCCCAGGCCGGCGCCCGGATCATGAGCCTCACCAGCCCCCAGAACAAAATGTCCAAGTCCGACAAGGATCCCGGGGGCTGCATCTATATCCTCCAGAAGCCGGAGGAGATCCTCCGCTGCTTCAAGCGGGCGGTGACGGATTCGGACACGGAGCGCTGCGTCCGCTACGATCCCCAGGCCAAGCCCGGGGTCTCCAACCTCATGCAGATCTATGCCTGCGCCACGGGGAAGACCTTCCCGGAGATCGAGGCGGAGTTCGACGGCAGGGGCTACGGGGACTTCAAGACCGCCGTGGGGGAAAGCGTGGTAGAGCTGCTCCGTCCCATCCGGGAAAAGACGGAGGACCTGATGAAGAATAAGGATTACCTCTCCTCCATCCTGCGCAGCGGCGCAGAGAAGGCGTCCCGCACCGCCTCCCGCACCCTGCGGAAGGTCTATAAGAAGGTCGGTTTCGTAGAAAGGTAACGCCATGTTCACCATTGATATGGGCCTCCTGGCCCAGGTCCTGGTCTCCCTGGCCGCCGCCCTGGTCATGAGCTTTGCCCTCACCCCGGTGGTAAAGGTTTTTGCCCAGAAGGTGGGCGCCATGGATGTGCCCAAGGACGGCAGACGGATGCACGACCATCCCATCCCCCGGCTGGGCGGACTGGCCATGTTCCTGGGCTTTCTGGTGAGCACCCTGCTGTTCAGCAAGGTGGATACCCAGGTCCGGGGCATGCTCCTGGGCTGCGTTCTGGTGGTCATCACCGGGGTCATCGACGATATCGTCCCCCTGAAATGGTGGCTGAAGCTCCTGCTCCAGATCGCCGCCGCTCTGGTGGCCGTGTTTTCCGGCATCCGCATCGAGGTCTTCTCCAATCCCATCCCCTTCATGGGTACGGAATGGCTGATCCTCCGGGAGCTGAGCATCCCCATCACCGTTCTCTGGATCGTGCTGGTAACCAACTCCGTGAACCTGATCGACGGGCTGGACGGGCTGGCCGTAGGGGTCAGCGCCATCGATTCCCTGGCCATGCTGGTGATCGCCCTGCTGGTGAGCGAGGGGAACGTAGCCATCATCATGGCCGCCCTGGTGGGGGCCTGCGTGGGCTTCATGCCCTATAACATGAACCCGGCGAAGATCTTCGCCGGGGATACGGGCGCCCTGCTCCTGGGCTATGTGCTGGCCACCATGTCGGTGATCGGTCTGTTCAAGACCTATGCCATCATCTCCTTCCTGCTCCCCTTCCTGCTCCTGGCCCTGCCGCTGTTCGACACCGGCTTCGCCATCATCCGGCGGCTCATCCATGGGCAGAGCCCCATGCATCCGGACAGGGGACATGTCCACCACCGGCTCATCGATATGGGTCTGAACCAAAAGCAGGCCGTCGCCATCCTCTACTGCGTCAGCGCCGTCTTCGGTCTCTCCGCCGTGGTGCTGGCCACCAGCGGCGGGATGAAGGCCCTGCTCCTGGTCCTGGCCTTCCTGGCCACGGGTCTGCTGGCGGGCTTCGTGCTGCACAGCGGTCACCGGTCTGAGCCGGAGGCGCCCCAGGCAAAGGAAAACTCCGATCCCGCCATCCGCATCACCCTGAAGGGCCGGGAGGAAGCCCCGCCCGAAAACCGGGAGGAAAAGGAAGAGCCATGAAGCGCTTCAGTTCCCTGACCGTCGCCGCCATCGCCACCCTGGTCCTGCTGGGGGGGATCCTGCTGTTCCTCGCCTCTCCTCTTGCGGCGAGGAAAACGGCGGAGGTCCATCTGCCGCCGATCCAGGACCGGCTGCCGGAGCACACCGGCGCAGCCGTACCCCGGGAGCTGACCCAGGTGGAGGTGACCCCGGAAACGGTGCAGGCCGTGATCTCCACCCTGAACCGGCCGGACAGCTATTCCCGCACCCTGCAGGTGTTCCAGTTCTGGGACGGGGGCGGCCGTACCGCCGAGATCCGGGTATGGGTCCGAAGCGGCGCCGTCCGCCTGAACATCGTGGGCGCGGAGCGGGAGGTCAATTACCTGCTGGATGGGGATATCCTCACCCTCTGGTACGGCAGCGACATGAGCCGCCGGTACACCTATACCGGGGCGGACGCCCGCCTGGGGGACGGCCTGCAGCGCATTCCCACCTATGAGGATATCCTCTCCCTGGATCCGGCCTCCATCCGGGATGCGGGCTGCACCTGCACGGAGGACGGGAAATGGCGCATCCTGGTGGCGGCGGTGAACCCGGATTTCAACTATCTGGATATCTACTATATCTCCCTGGATACGGGCCTGTTGGTGGGCGCGGAGCAGTGGGACGGGGACACGCTCATCTACCGGATGACGGCGGGCGAGGCGGACCTTTCCGCCCCCTCCGATCAGCTCTTCCTGCTGTCCTCCTGATCGCTGAAGCTCAGCACCACCAATGCGGCCAGGGTGATCAGAAGCTCCTCATCCTCCTTCTCCAGATACAGGAGCAGGAGCACCAGATACAGCAGCAGATCTCCCGTATCCACCCGGTTCCCCAGGAGCCCGTTCAATATGCCTTTCAGCCCGGCGGCCGATCCCGCCGGGCTTTCTCTGTTTTCCGGCCTTCGTTCCGGCCGGGGATCCGGGCGTCCGGCCCGTTCCTCCCCGCCGCCCTGCCGCGTCTGCAGATACCGGTTGTACATCCCGCTCCCCTTCTCCGTTTATCGTCTCATCCCCAGCTCCGGGATCGCAGCCCTGGCCGCCCGGGTCAGCCGGGCGATGCGCAGAGCCTTTTCCAGCCGCTTTCCCCGCTCCTCGTCCAGCCAGGGGCGGAGGGCCGCCACCAGCTCTCCCGTCCGGCTGGGGGCCTGAAACTCCCGAAGCGCCCCGGTGATCAACTGCATGAGCCGGGGATCCATGCCCTCCGGCATTTCCGCGCCTCGCTCCGGGCCGGATCCCCGGTCACCGCCTCCGCCCCCCAGGGTCCCCGCCAGGCTGTCCGCCAGCTGCTTCAGCTGGGCCATGCTCTCCGGGGAGGAGAACAGAGCCCCCAGCTTTTCCTCCCATCCGTCCAAACGGCGTCCCTCTCAGCCCAGCAGGTCCTTCAGCTGACCTGCCAGCCTTCTGCCCTCTTCGGTGCTCAGCACCCGCTCCATGATCCGCTTCAGCTCCGCCGCATCTCCGGTCTCCAGGGCTTTGGCCGCCTTCCCCTCGTCTCCCAGCAGCTTTCGGACCTTCTTCCCGTCGGCGGACTCCGCCAGCTTCTGTATGCTTCCCGCGTTCGCCTGGAGGGACCGGGCCCGGTCCTCCGTCAGCAGGCTCTCCGCTCCCTTTTCCGGTGTCTGCTTCATCTCCGCACCTCCCCCGGCGGCTGACGCCGCCCCTCTGCAGCATTCTATGCAGAGCTTATGGACCCGGTGCGGAAAACATGCCGGTCCCCCCCGTTCTATTCTCCACGCCGGGGGGCATACACTGCAGCAAGTAGGAAACGGAGGGATCGGCTTTGGACAATCAGACCATCTATCAGGACATCGCCACCCGAACGGGCGGCAACATCTATATCGGGGTGGTTGGCCCTGTGCGCACGGGCAAATCCACCTTCATCAAACGCTTTATGGAAACGCTGGTCCTTCCGGGGATCGAGGACGTATACATGCGGGAGCGCGCCAGGGATGAGCTGCCCCAGAGCGGCTCCGGCCGCACCGTCATGACCGCGGAGCCCAAATTCGTGCCGGAGGACGCGGTCCGGGTGGACGCGGGGGGAGCGGTGTTCTCCGCCCGCCTCATCGACTGCGTAGGCTATCTGGTGGAGGGGGCCGCCGGGGCGGAGGAGGACGGCAACCCCCGCATGGTCACCACCCCCTGGTTCGACCATGAGATCCCCATGGTGGAGGCGGCGGAGCTGGGTACCCGCCGGGTGATCGCGGAGCATTCCACCGTGGGGGTGGTGGTCACCACGGACGGCAGCATCGGGGATATCCCCCGGGCCAGCTTCGTCCCCGCGGAGGAGCGGGTGGTGGCGGAGCTGAAGGCCATCGGCAAGCCCTTCGTGGTGGTGCTGAACTCCGCCCAGCCGGACGCCCCCGAAACCCGGAGTCTTGCCGCCTCCCTGGGGGAGAAATACGACGTGGCCTGCCTGCCCGTCAGCTGTCTCACCCTGGGGGAAGAGGAGGTGCGAAGCATCATCCGCTGCCTCCTCCTGGAATTCCCCATTACGGAGCTGGGGATCTTCCTCCCCGCCTGGGTCTCCGCCCTGCCCCCGGAGCATCCCGTGCCCACCCGGATCTGCGCCGCCCTGCGGCAGGCCTGCGCCGGCATGACCCGTCTCCGGCACGCGGAGGCCGCGGTGCAGCGGCTGGGCCGAAGCGACGCCGTAAGCTCCGCCGCCCTTCGGGAGATCCGGGCGGGCAAAGGGGTCGTCCTGGCGGAGGCGGTCCTGCCCAGGGAGCTGTTTTACGAGACCCTCAGCGAGCGCTCCGGCATCCCGGTTTCGGATGACGGGGACCTGCTGCGCCTGCTGACGGATATGGCCCAGATGAAGCAGGAGTATGACCGGGTGCGGGATGCCCTCCACAGCGTCTATGAGACGGGCTACGGCATCGTCTGTCCCCGGGTGGAGGAGCTGAAGCTGGCGGAGCCGGAGATCGTCCGCCGGGGCGGGCGGTACAGCGTCCGGCTGAAGGCCAGCGCCCCCTCCATCCACATGATCCTGGCGAATATCGAAACGGAGGTCTCCCCCGCCATCGGCAGCGAGAAGCAGAGCGAGGAGATCATCAACTACCTGCTCCAGGAATTCGAGGGGGACAGCGGGAAGATCTGGCAGTCCAACATCTTCGGCAAATCCCTGTACGATATTGCCGGGGAGGGGCTGCAGGCCAAGATCAAGAAGATGCCCGCGGACGCCCAGGGAAAGCTCCAGGAGGCCCTGCAGCGCATTGTGAACGAGGGCAGCGGCGGACTCATCTGCATCATTCTATGAGGGCGTGAGTAAACAGTTGGGCGGCTTCCGCATGGGAAGCCGCCCCTTTTGGACTGCTTGCTTTATCCCTGGATCTCCAGCTTGATATCCCCGGTGTCGGTGGTGACCTCGCAGGCGCCGCCGGGGGCGTTATCCGGCACCTGGACCCTTCCGGTGTCGGTCTTGGTTTTGAACGTCTTTCCGCTGCGGAGGGTGCCCGTTACATCCCCGGTATCGGTCTGGATGCGGATATCCGGGGCGTCGCAATTCTCCAGCCGCACGTCCCCGGTGCTGCGGCGGACGGCGATGCTGCTTTCCGCTGTCACGTTTATAAGGAACACCTTTCCCGTGCTGCCTGTGGTCTCCAGGCTGCCGCAGTTCACGCCGCTGAGCTGCACCCGGCCGGTGCTGACCTCCGCGGCGATCTCTTCCGCGGTGAGGTTCGACAGGGTGATATCCCCGGTACTGGTGGTGACGGAGATGGTCTCCGCCGAGGCCTGACATTTCACGTCCCCGGTGCTGCATTCGATCCGGATATGTTCGAAGCGGAAGCCGGTAATGCGGATGCTTCCCGTGCTGGTTTCAATGGTCAGGTCTCCAAAGTCGTCTTCCGGCAGATAGAGCGTCAGCACCCGCGGCTCCCCGAGAACGGAAACGCGCTCATACCACTTCCGTTCGTCCACGCTGCGGATCATCAGGGTCCCGTCCTCTATGGTTATGTCATGCCGCTGCTTCTCGTTCTCCCGATACTCCAGCCTCGGGGTCTTTTCCAGCGTAGGGTACATCGTATGCTGGATCACGATATGCTCAGTATCTCCCAGGATACGGATGCTGCGGAAGTCCTCCTGCAGCTCCAGGGTCCTGGTCTCAAAGCTCTCGGTCCTGAGACCGTCGAAGCGAAAGCCCATGCGGGCGAAGGAAACGCCCCCCAGCACAAGGCCCAAGGCCAGAAGGATGATCCCTGCGACGATGACTTTTTTCATTGGTCTCTCCCCTTTCTCCCCAGCAGAGTCTTGATATCCAGCCAGATGCTCCTGGAAAGCCTGGCCGCTCCCCGGGTGACGGCAGCGCAGGCGGCGGTCCACAGAAGCGCCAGACCGGCGCAGATGAAGGCAGCCCCGATGGAGAAGCCCGCGGCGGCAGGGTTTCCCCGCACCAGGTAGAGCGCCGCGACGCCGACGCAGCCCACCGCACCGGCGAACAGGCTCACGGCCACGGCCCAGAAGCTGACCACCACGGCCCAGAGGCTGACATAGAGGCTGAAGGCCACTGCCGCCACGGCAATCAGCACGCTGAACCAGATGGGGAAGCCCAGGATGATCAGAATGGTCTCCCAGCCCCAGGCCTTTTCCCTGGGTCTTACCTTCTCTCGGACCAGAACGGACATGGGGATCTCCGCCAGGACCTGGGCAGCCACCTCTTCCGGGGTACCCAGCGATCCCACGGCCTCTTCCTCCGTCAGGCCGTCCTCCAGCCGGTCATCCAGCATTTCCCCGTAAAAGGCCAGCCGCTCCTCCAGCTCCTCCCGGGGCAGGCCTGCCAGCCGCTGCCGGAGTTCGGCCAGAAACATTTCTCTAGTCATGTGCCTCTTCCTCCCTGGTGATAAATCGGTAGATGGACAGGATCATGCTCCAGTCCTCCCGGAATTCCTCGATGCGGTCCATACCCTTTTGGGTGATGCGGTAATACTTCCGCAGCCTGCCCCCGTGCTCCGCAGACCGGACGGTGAGCATCTCCGCCCCCTCCAGCCGCTTGAGGATGGTATACAGGGTGGACTCGGACATCTCCAGATAGGGCTTCATGTCCTTGATCATCTGGTAGCCGTAGGACTCCCCGCTCTTGATGGCGGCCAGGACGCAGACGTCCAGAAGCCCCCGTTTCAGCTGTCCGTCCATATCATACCTCCTTTCATGGCATACCTCATGTTGCGAAGTATATATACTTCATATCACGAAGTATTCCTCCTGTCAAGGGGTATCGCCGGATTTTTGCAAAAAAAGTTGACAAGCCATGTAAAGGCGAGTAAGCTGTATGTGTTATGATAGAGGTGCGGCTGACATCAGTACCCTTCATTTACGCCGGGCAAGCGGAGGGGGAAAGGGGAAGCCGCCGAGGGAACGGAAACGCCCAGGTTCCGTTTGCCCGGGCCGCCGAAGAACATCCGGCGGACTGTCACGTTAAGTGGAGAGCTGTCATGATCCTGTGGGAGTATACGAGGAAGCGATTTCTCCTTCCCGCCTTCAGTCATGCCGGCGCCGTTCCCGGTCATGACTGATTTTTTATTGGGGAGTGAAAGGAAAATGACAGCAACAAAACGCAGGAGCGTCGCCACCATTGTGGTGCTCGTCCTACTCCTGGCGGTGGCGGTGGCCGGGGCGGTGTACGCCCTGAACGGGAATACCATGATCGCCACCTTCTGGTCCCTGGTTCCCCCGCTGATCGCCATCATCATGGCCCTGGTCACCAAGGAGGTCTACTCCTCCCTGCTGATCGGCATCATCCTGGGGAACTTCTTCTACGGCTTTGCCGACGGGAAATTCAGCTTTGAGACCTTCTTCAACGGTATCTTCTTCTCCGACGGCGGCATCATCACCAACCTGGCGGATTCCTGGAACGTGGGCATCATGGTCTTCCTGGTGGTGCTGGGCATCATGGTCGCCCTGATGAACAAGGCCGGCGGCGCCTCCGCCTTCGGCCGCTGGGCGGGCAGGCACATCAAGACCCGGGTGGGGGCCGAGCTGGCCACCGTGGTCCTGGGCGTGCTCATCTTCGTGGACGACTATTTCAACTGCCTCACCGTGGGCAGCGTCATGCGGCCCATCACGGATTCCCACAAGGTCTCCCGGGCCAAGCTGGCCTACCTCATCGACGCCACGGCGGCCCCGGTGTGCATCATTGCCCCCATCAGCTCCTGGGCGGCGGCGGTCACCAGCTATGTGCCGGAGGAGAGCGGCATCAACGGCTTCCTCATGTTCCTCCGCACCATCCCCTATAACCTCTACGCCATCCTCACCATCATCATGCTCATCGTCCTGGCCATCGCTAAGTTCGACTATGGCCCCATGGCGAAGCATGAGCTGAACGCCGTCAAAAACGGCGACCTGTTCACCACCGAGGGACGGCCCTACGGGGACGATACGGTGGCGGAGGAGCCCAAAAAGGGCGCCAGCCTCTGGGATATGGTCCTGCCGGTTATCGTGCTCATCGTCTTCTGCATCATTGGCCTCATCTATACCGGCGGCTTCTTCGAGGGGGCGAGCTTCGCCTCCAGCTTCGCGGATGCGGATGCCTCCATGGGCCTGGTGCTGGGCAGCGCGGCGGCCCTGGTCTTCACCTTCATCTATTACATGATCCGGCGCTGCGTGGACTTCAAGACCTTCATGGGCTGCTTCCCCGAGGGCTTCATCGCCATGGTCCCCGCCATGCTGATCCTGGCCCTGGCCTGGTCCCTGGGCGGCACCACCAAGGTAAACCTGGGCAGCACGGACTTCGTCCAGGCGGTCCTGGCCAATGCGGACACCCTGAAGAACTTCCTGCCCCTGATCCTCTTCCTCATCGCCTGCGGCATCAGCTTCTCCACCGGCACCAGCTGGGGAACCTTCGGCATCATGATCCCCATCGTCTGCGGCATCTATGACGTGGGCTCTCCCATGCTCACCATCGCCATTGCCGCCGCCATGGGCGGCGCGGTCATGGGCGACCACTGCTCCCCCATCTCCGATACCACCATCATGGCCTCCGCCGGCGCCCATTCCGACCATGTGAACCATGTTTCCACCCAGCTGCCCTATGCGGTCACCGTTGCGGTATGCTGCGCCGTGGGCTACCTGATCTCCGCCTTTACCACCAGCCTGGCGATCATCCTGCCTGTTTCCATTGTGGTGGAGCTGATACTGCTCTTCGCCATCCGCGCCGTAGCCGGAAAGAAGACGGCGTAACAAAAGCCCTTTTGAACGGAAAACTCCCCTCCAACCGGAGGGGAGTCAGACTGTAGACAAAGTGCAAAAAGCCTCGCAGAGTTCGCGCCCGCAGGCGCGAATGAGATGAGATTCATTTTGGGGCGAAATTCATTTTTGCCCCAAAATACTGC
>JBGUZS010000007.1:0-3325 GCA_045223835.1 Oscillospiraceae bacterium
CTGCGTTCTCTACGGGGTGCTGCTGCGGCCGGGGGAGCGGGGAGACCGGACCGGACCGGCTATGGTGGTGCTGGGGGCCTCCCTGGCCCTCTCCCTCTGGGATATCCAGCCCTGGGGGATCCTCTCCCTGGGGCGGCTCCCGGCGGCCTTCGCCGTGCTGGCCGGAGCCTATACCGCCGGGGCGCCCCGGGGAAGCCTCCTGGGCCTGGCCCTGGGCCTGAGTCTGGACGCCGCCGCCGGGACCCCGGGCCTCTGCACCCTCGCCCTGGCGGGAGCGGGGGCCTTTTCCGGCCTGTTCCGGGGCCGGGGAAGGCTGGCGGCGGCGGTATGCTATGTGACGGCCAACGCCATCGCCGCCTTCTGGGCCGCCGGGCCGGAGCTGCGCAGCGGTCTGCTGTTCGAGGGCTTCATCGCCTCCGTGGTCTTCCTGCTGCCGCCGGAACGGTTTTATGTAAACCTCATGCCCCGGGAGCAGGGACTGGGGAAGGGGGCGGAAGCCGCCCTCACGGATCTGCTGGAGCGCACCGCTCTGGCGGCCTCCGCCCTCCGGGACCTGGAGCGGCTCCTGGAGGAGACGCCGGAGGCGGGGAAAAACGACGAGGACCTGCTGAGCGTTTTTGATGTGGCGGCGGAGACGGTCTGCCGCCGGTGCCGCCGCCGGGACGTTTGCTGGGGCCGGGAATACGAGGATACCCGGGGGGCCATGGTCTCCGCCGCCGGGAAGATGGACAAGCGGGGAGAGGCGGAGCCGGAGGACCTGCCCCAGTGGTTCCGGGACCGGTGCCTGGATGTGCGGGGACTCACCCGTGCGGTGAGCCTGGAGCTGAAGGCCCTGTATGCCCGGCGGCAGATGAAGAGCCGCCTTCGGACGGACCGGGAGCTGCTTTGCCGCCAGTATGGAGATTTCGCCATGGCTCTGGCCGGGCTGGGAACGGGGGAGCTGCCGGGCCGGGAGGAGCGGCGGCTGGAGCGGAAGCTGGACGACTTCCTCCGGGAATATGCGCCGGGAACAGACTGCGGGGTATTCCGGGACCGGAACCGGCGGCTCCGGGTGGAGCTCCGGGGCCAGGGGGCGGCGGTGCTGCCCCTGCGGGAGGGCTGGCTGAAGCGGATCGAGGGGGTGCTGGATCTGCCCCTGGTCTGCCCCGAGCCCGGGGCGGGCAGCCTGCGGCTGTACGAGGCGGAGCCCCTGGAGGCGGAGGTGGGTATGGCCTCCGCGGGAAAGGCGGGCAGGGAGCCCAGCGGGGACTATGCCCGCTTCTTCAAAACCCCGGAGGGCTGCCTGTTCCTTCTCCTGGCGGACGGCATGGGCAGCGGCGGAGAAGCCGCCCGGGAGGGGGCGGAGACCGGGGATCTGGCGGAACGCCTCCTGCGGGCCGGGCTGGAGCCGGAGGCGGTGCTGCGGCTGCTGAACACCGCCCTGATGCTCCGGTGCGAAAAACGCATGTGCCCCGCCAGCCTGGATCTCATGCGGGTGGACCTGTTCACCGGGGAGACATTGGTATACAAATACGGGGCGGCTCCCAGCTACGTGCGGGAGGGGGAGCAGATCCGCATGGTGCAGGGAAAATCCCGGCCCGCAGGCCTGAGCCTGGAGGGGCCGGACCTGACCCGGCTGAGGCTGGAGCCCGGCTCCGCCGCCGTGATCCTCAGCGACGGAGCCGCCCGGGCGGAGGTGATCCGGGACAAGCTCCGGGAGAGCCGCACCGGAGGCATGAAGGCCCTGGCGGGAGAGATCCTCACGGACGCCGCCGCCCGGGCGGGGTGGGAGGACGACATGACGGTGCTGACCCTGGCCCTGGAGAAGCGCCGGGACCCGGTTTAGACCCTCCGCTGAAGGGGCATACTCCCGGAGGAAAGGGGGGAGAAGCTTGGTCAAGGGAGTAAACCGGCGGATTATTCTGGTGTCCTCGCCGGAGCCGGAGCTGTTCGATCAGGCGATCTTTATTCTCCGGGAGGGAGCGGCGGGCTCCGGTTCCCGGGAACTGCTGCGGGAAGCCCAGCGGATCCCCGCCGAGTACCTGCAGAGCGGAGAAGAAGGGGAGGGGAGAAAGCGCCGCCTCCGGCCCGGACCTCTCCCCTGGCTGCTCCTGGGGGCGGGGGCGGTGGGCTTCCTTTGGCTCATGTCCATCCTGATCTGAGGCTTCCCGGCGTACAGGGATGATTTTCGGTAATGGAAAGCTGCAAACCGGCTTGACTTATTTGCGAAAGATAATGTAAAATACAGAAAGGACGGGACCGCCGCAAATCTAAGCCGGAGGAGAGAGACATGGCTGAACTGCTCAAACGGAATAAAGACATCAACTACATTTTCCGCCTGAACAATGCCCTGATCAAACAGAAGAACCGGCGTATGGCAGAGTATGGCCTGACCTCCATTCAGGCAGACGTGCTGGTATTCATCCTCATGAATTATGAGAAGCGGGAGGTCAACCAGCTGGATGTGCAGGCCGTATTCAAGCTCACGAACCCCACCGTTTCCGGCATTGTGGACCGGTTGGAGGAAAAGGGCTTCATCAAGCGGGTGCGCAGCGAGAAGGACGCCCGGTTCCGCAGCCTGGTAGCCCTGCCCAAGGGCGCCGCCTTAAACGAAACCCTGTGCCACAGCGCCGCCGAGGCGGAAAACTACCTGGTGCAGAATATGTCCGAGGCGGAGCAGGCGGAGTTTGAGCGCCTGCTGAAGGTAGCGCTGGAAACGGTGGAAGAATGCTGAATTGAACCAAGCGAAGGAAAGGACCGGGCTGCTGAGTTTTCAGCGGTCCGGTCAAACTGTATACAAACCTGTTTTTTTTACCATGCGCTGCCGCCGTCCCCGCCGTGCGGTCTGCCTTCCCGCGCCCCTGCTTCGCAGCCCTCGGGGGAAGCCAGGGTGCTGGTCGTCCCTGCGTCCGGGTATTCGTAACGCGCCTTTTTATCCCCTATGGAAGCGGATGCTCTGCTGAGAATTTGGACGGGGAAACGGATTGCCGCGTCGGCGCAGGCGCCTCCTCGCAATGACCTTTTGTTTGCTGCGGTGCATAGACCGAACGTGGACGCGCATCGGACACTGTCATTGCGAGACCAGTTCACAAACTGGTCGCGGCAATCCGCATCCTCCTTCCCCGGAAGGAGGATCCGACGGGGGAAACTGCCTGCTTGGTCGAAAGCCGCCCCGCCGGCGGCAAACATCGGGGGAAAAAGAACACCTCACCGGCGAGGCGGCCTGCGAGAATGGATCATACCCGTGAAAACTGCATATCTGTACGTTGTGTTCCCTCATCAGGCGCTCCGCGCCAGCTTCCCCCTGGGGAAGCCAGGGTACCGGTCGTCCCTGCGCCGGTGCTGC
>JBGUZS010000008.1:0-19371 GCA_045223835.1 Oscillospiraceae bacterium
CGGAACCAATCCACAGCATCCTTCACAGTATAGCACGTCCCTCTCAGTGTGGAGATGTTGCTATAATTCTATAATACAAGAAACCGGGAAAAGAAAAAGCGCCAAAGGGAACCTGTTCCGAGACGGTTCCCTTTGGAATCCCTCCCTTCGGCCAAGAAGGGGGCCTTCGGGCCCCCTCCATTGGATTCACCCCCAGGGAACGGTGGACGCAGCAAACCGCTGTCGCGAAACGCCTCCGTTCCCGAAATCAAACGCCTCCGGGTCCTTCGACCCGGAGGCAAATCATCGTTAAATTACAGCACGACCCCGTTCAATTCCAGCAGTTTCCTCGCGCTCTCGATGGAGTCCACCCCGGTTCGGTTCTTGATGGGGGCGAATTCCCTCTCCCGCACCACCTCGAAGGGCAGGCAGGAATCCATCTTCTCCACCAGGTCCAGGATGAGGGTCTCCAGCTTATACCCGTTCTCGGTCTCCGGCTGGACCGCCTCCCCGGCGGCGTTGAGGCAGGGGACCTTCTTCTTCGCCAGATGGAGGATGGGCTCATCCCCCAGGAAGCGGTCCAGGGCGTCCACCCGGAACAGGTAGTTGAGGATCACCCCGAAGTTGTAGGCCAGATCCCCGTTCTCGTTCCGCTCCTCCAGCATCTCCGGGGTGAGCTCATAGTATTCCACCACGCTGGCCCGCCCGTTCCGGCGGCACATGACCCCCACCTTCTCCTCCGGGAAGGCCTTGCGGATAACCTTGGAGCCGCAGGCGCAGCCCCGGTCGATCACCGCCCCCAGGAAGCAGGGGTCCGCGATGCGCTGGAGGACGTTGTCCACGGCGAAGGCATTGAGCCATTGGATCCCCTCCCGACGGAGCTCCTCCGTGATCCCCGCCCGGGCCATGGACTTGTACCAGCCCCCGTTGCCGTTGGGGGCCATGAACATGGCGCTGCGGCTGCCCATGAGGATCTTTCCCCGGGGGTCCACGGCGGGGCAGGTCTCCTGCTCAAAGAAGCGCACCTCCTCCGCCGGGTAGCCGAAGTAAGCCTTCTCCCGCAGGAACTCCCGGATGGCCTCGTCATTGATGGCGCTGGTCATGATATACAGGGGCAGGGTGCAGCCCGCCCGCTCCGTGACCTCCATGAGGTTCCGGAAAAGACACTCAAAGATATACAGGGGATGGGTGAGGCCGATATCCACCATGCCCTTGGATTTATCCACCCCCAGGCGGGTCCCCTGGCCTCCCGCCAGGAGGACGGCGGCCAGCTTCCGCCGCCGGATGGCCTCCAGCCCCCGGGCGGTGAAGCTCTCCCGGTTCGCGTCGATCTCCCCCAGCTCCATGGCCGCCAGGGGCTCGATCCTCTCTCCGCCCGCCCTGGACTCCAGGGCGGCCCTGAATCCCAGCAGGGGGGAAAAATCCGTCTCCTCGATCTCCCGCAGCAGGTCGGCTCTCTCAGCCTCCCCCAGGGTATCGTACCAGGCCAGGACATGCTCCTGGCCGTACCGCTTCAGCTTTTCCAGCGCCTCGATATATTCCATTTCTTTCTCCCTGAAAACCGCTGATCCGATCATCGCTGGGGCGATCGGATCAGCGGCTCAATCTCTGCTTGCGGCGATTTCAGTTGAACAGCTCCGCCAGGGGGCTGTCCTCCCCCAGGATCAGGGTCTTTTCCCCGGTCATGGATTTCTTCATGGCGTCCAGGGCGATCATGAAGGTGTAGAATTCCGCCTTCTGCTTGCTGTTGTAGGCCTCGCTGAGGATACGCATATACTCCGCATCCCCCTCCGCCTTTACGATCTCCGCCTGACTCCGGGCCTGGGCGACTTCGATCTCCACATCCCGGTCCGCCCGGTTGCGGATCTCCTTGGCCTCCCGCTCCCCCTCCGCCAGATAGCTCGCGGCGATGTTGTTCCGCTCGCTGATCATGCGGGTGTATACGGCGCTCTTGTTGTCGTCCGGCAGGTCCAGCTTCTTGGTCTCCACCGCGATGAGCCGGATGCCGTAGCGGGTGAAGGAATCCCCGATGTTGGCCATGATGGCCTCCACCACCGCGCCGCTGCGGCCGCTGATGATCTCGTCCCGGGTCATGGAGCTCATGACCACCTTCAGGGCGTTGTACACGTTCACGTTGATCCGGCTCTCCGCGTTCTCCACGCTGCCGGAAAGGGTCTCGATAAAGCGCTGGGGCTCCTCGATGCGCCAGATGGCGAAACAGTCTGCGATGAGGCTGGTCTTGTCCGCCGTGAGCAGGTCGCTCACCGGCAGGTCGTAGAGCAGCACCGTATTGGGCAGCTTATCCGAGGACTGGACGAAGGGGATCTTCAGGTAGAGCCCGGGGCGGGCCTTCACATCCACCACCGCGCCGAACTGGCGGACCACGCCGTATTCGTTCTGCCGCACCACGAAGCAGCTGCTGAGGACAAGGATCAGCAGGACCGCGGCGATGATCAGGATGGCGATCAGGCCGCCGCGCCGTTTCTTCGCTTTCGCCGCCATTTCAGCCCGCCTCCTTTCCCGTAAAGTCATCCAGCGGGAGTACCGTCTGCATATTGCCGTCTTCCCCCTGGATAATGACCTTGATCCCCGGGAAGATCTCGGTGATCATTTCATAGTACAGCCGCTTGCGGGTGATCTCCGGATATTTGGCGTATTCCTCATACAGCTCCCGGAAGCGGGAGGCCTGGCCCTCCGCCTCGGCGATGCGGGACTGCTTGTAAGCCTCCGCCCGCTGCAGGATCTCGTCCGCATCCGCGTCCGCCGCGGGGAGCACCTCGTTTGCGTACTTGTTTGCGTTGTTGATGGCGGTCTCCGCCTCCTGCTTGGCGGTCTCCACCGCCTTGAAGGCCTGCTGGACCTCCACCGTGGGGGGCTCTGCGTCCTGCATGGCGATGTTCACCAGGGCGATGCCCAGATCCTCCTGCTCCAGCCGCTGGGAGATCTTTTCCTTGATGATCCCCTGGATCTCGCTCTTGCCGGTGGTGATCACGTCGTCCACCTTGTACAGGCCGATGGTATCCCGGATATAGCTCTGGCAGAGCATTTTCAGAATGCCCACCGGGTCCTGGCTGTTATACAGGAACTTCACCGGGTCCACCACCCGGTATTCCACATAGAAATCCACGTTGACGAAGTTGAAGTCCACGGAGATCATCACGGACTCCTCCTCCACGCTGGCGTTGGTGGCCAGGTCATAGCCGATGGCCAGGCCCTGCACCGCCTTGCTCACGATGGTCTTCCGCTGGATGAGAGGGAGCTTGAATTTCAGGCCGGGGCTGCTCACCACGCTGGGATTCCCGAAGGTGGTGATCACGGCGAACTGATCCTCCTGGAGCTGGTACATGGAGCTGAACACCAGAGCCGCCAGCACCAGGATCGCCGCCGCCACAAGGATCCACTTGATGCTGCCCTTGTTTACATTCTTTGCGGGCTTCACGGGGATGGGGCCGTCTCCCGCCGCCTGCTCCGCCTTCTGCTGCTTCAGCTTTCCCGCCAGGGTATAGACGATGAAGGCGGCGACGATGATGGCGAGGGTAATAAAGACTTCCATATTGCTGTTTTCCTCCTGATCACGGGATCTGAGCGGGCTCGGACATGGGCCCGCAATATTCTGTGCCGGCATGGGAGATGTATGCGCAGACCATGTACCGGTATCCGGCGGAGACCCTCCGGTCTGTCCAGCTCAGGGCCCCGGCCCCGGTCACCCGGGCCACCTCCGTGTAGCCGCTTCCCTCCTCTGCGCTGCGGAGGATAATGTAGCCCAGCGCGCCAGGGACCTTCTCCCAGCGCAGGACGCATCCGGTGCCGCGCTTCTCCGCCATCAGCCCCGCGACCTGCTCCGGCCGGACGACGTACCGCAGATCCTGGTCCACCGCGCCGTCGATGCCCGCCGCGCTGCCGCTGCCGGTATACTGCCAGTACTCAAAATACCCGTTGTATCGGGTCTGCACCGTCCAGTTGGCCAGCCAGACGGGGAATCCCCCCGCCTCCTCCAGGACCCGGGCCACGCCTTCCTCCAGCATGCTCCGGCCCGCGTAGACCCCGGCGGTGTATCCCTCCTCCTCCACGGCCGCACAGAAGGCGGCGCAGATCCTGCCGTGTTCTTCCCCGGAGAGGCCCGCCTCATACAGGCGGCCCACCATACTCCCGTCCGCCGTGGTGGCGAGCTCATAGTCCAGGATCACCGGCAGGGTGAGACGGTAAGGCTCCAGCGCCTCCAGCACAAAGTCCGCCTCCTCCAGGGCTTCGGCCTCGCTGGTGGCCTGGGAGAAGAAGTAGACGCCCACATCCAGCCCGGTCTCCAGGGCGGCCTCCATATTCGCGGTGAAATTATCGTCCAGGTTCAGGGTCCCCTCCTCGCCGTACCCCCGGAAGCCCAGACGGATGAAGACGAAGTCCTGGGTCTTCCCCACGGTCTCCCAGTCGATCTCCCCCTGGTACCGGGCCACGTCCAGGCCCCTGCCCACGGCCTCCGCCCGGCGCTGCCATTTGGCGTATACCGTGCGCTCATAGGCCACGGCCAGGTCGAAGTCATAGGGGGTCTCCAGCTCCCGGTCCGAATACCAGCCCACGAAGTCCCAGTATTCCCGCTCCGTCTCCTCCGGCAGGGGGCAGGTATCCCCCCAGGCCACCTGGATATCCGGCACCGGAGTCCCGCCCCAGGCGTCGAAATGGACGGTCACGATCTGGATCCAGCGGAGGTACAGGGTGGTGTCCTCCATGACGGGAAGATTGAAATCATATTCCTCCGTCAGGTCCGGGTCGGTATACCAGCCCCCGAACCAATACCCCTCCCGCTCCGGCTCCTCCGGCATGGGCAGGGCGCTTCCCATGGGCAGAAGGAAGGCGGCATACTCCGGCTCATCCTCCGGCAGGGGATGGCTGGCGGCGTCATGCCGTCCGTCCCGCTGAGTCACCCAGCAGGGCGGGAAGGCCTGGTACAGCCCGGTCTCCCGGACCTGCACCACATTGGGCGCGGCATGGATCTTCCCCCAGAGGAAGGGCCTGTCCCGATCCGAGACCAGGGTAAGCATGGGCCGGTCGAAGAGGGTGAGACAGCCCCGGACCGCGGCGCCGGCATTGTGGCCGGAGAAGGTGATCCGCCCCTCCCCCGCCAGGGTCAGGTCCCCCAGGACCGTAGCGCCCCGTCGGTAGCCCTTCAGCAGGCTTTCCCCCTCCAGCCGGATCAGGAGGTCTCCCTCGGCATACAGTGCGGCGCCCCGAAAATCTCCCTCCACCACCGCGCCGCGCAGGGTGAGGGTCCCGCTCTCCGGATCATACTCCGCCGTGCCCTCCCCGAAGGGGTATACGCCCCCCTGGGTGAGCTCCTCGCCGCCCAGCCACAGCCGGGGACGGGGGGACCAGGGCCCGGAGGCCCGGAGGGCAAGCACGCACAGAAGGCCCAGGATCAGCAGGGCAAAAGCATTTCTCAACTTATTCATGCCCTGATTATACAGATACCGGCGCGCTTCTGCAAGGGGCGGGAAAAAATTCACCCGTCCGGCAAAGATGCGTGGTATTTTTCCAGCGGATATGCTATGATAAAGCGTATGGAAAAACCCATATCGGAATCGGCCGGTCCTCCGGCCGGAAGGAGGTAATGGATTTGCCCTCCCAGGTCGCCAATTATCAGTGCCCCGCCTGTACGGGTCCGCTGAAATACGATCCCCAGACCGGGAAGCTCGTCTGCGAATACTGCGAGTCCGTATACGAGCCCAAGGAGATCGAAGCCCTGTACGCCCAAAAGGAAGCCGAGGCGGAGGCCGCCAAGAAAAAGGCGGACGCCCAGTATGCCCAGGCCGTTGCCCAGATGCCCGAGGGGTCTCCCTGGAGCGAGGCGGAGGCCAATGGGCTGAAGGTCTACAACTGCCCCTCCTGCGGCGCGGAGATCATCTGCGAGGAGACCACCGCCGCCACCAGCTGCATCTACTGCGGCAACCCCACCGTGGTTCCGGGTCAGCTGGGGGGCATGCTGAAGCCGGATTTTGTCATTCCCTTCCAGAAGACGCGGGAAGAGGCCCTGGCCGCCCTGAAGCAGTTCTACCAGGGCAAAAAGCTCCTCCCCAAGGCCTTCAGCGAGGCCGCCCACCTGGAGGAGATCAAGGGGCTTTACGTCCCCTTCTGGCTTTTTGACGGCAAAGCCGAGGGCCGGGCGATCTTCAATGCCTCCAATTCCCGCTCCTGGACCGAAGGCAGCTACCGGGTCACGGAGACGGAGTATTTCGAGGCCGACCGGGCCGGCACCCTGAATTTCCAGCATGTTCCCGTGGACGCCTCCCGGAACATGAAGGACGACTATATGGAATCCATCGAGCCCTACGATTACGGGGAGCTGAAGCCCTTCTCCACCGCCTATCTGCCGGGCTTCCTGGCGGATAAATACGATGTGGACGCCAAGGAAAGCGCCCCCCGGGCCTCCGACCGGGCGAAGCAGAGCTTCATGGACGCCCTGGCCGGCACCGTGAACGGATATGCCTCCGTGGGCATGCGGGAGGGCCGGGCGGACTTCTACCCCAGCAAGGCCTCCTATGCCCTGCTGCCCGTATGGATGCTTCACACCAAATGGCAGGACAAGGATTACTATTTCGCCATGAACGGGCAGACCGGGAAGCTGGTGGGCGACCTGCCCACCTCCAGGGGCCGCTTCTGGGCCTGGTTCGGCGGGATCTGGGCGGCGGTCTTCGCGGTGATCGAGATCATCGGCAGGCTGCTCTGAGCAGGCGGAAAGGCAGGGATGACAAGATGAAACGAATCCTTCTGTTCCTGGCGGCGGCCGTGCTGCTGCTCGCCTTCCTCCCCGGCTTCACCGCCCTGGCGGACGATGAGGATACCCTTCCCTATGTAACGGATGCGGCGGAGCTCCTGACGGACCTCCAGGCGGAAACGCTGCAGCAGCGGGCAGCGGAGCTGACGGAGGAATACGGCGTTGCCGTACGCATCCTCACCGTGAGCTCCATCGGCCAGTACGGCATCGAGGATTTTGCGGAGGCCGCCTTCGACCAATACCATCTGGGCTACGGGGATCTGAACAGCTGCATCATGCTCCTGCTGAGCATGGAGTACCGGGATTACGATATTTTTGCCCATGGCCGCGGCAACGAGGCCTTTACGGACTACGGCAAGGAGCTTATCGCGGAGGACATCGTTCCCAAGCTGAAGAACAACGACTGGTACGGCGCCTTCACCCTCTTCCTGGAGGACTGCGGCGAATATCTGGCCAAGGCCGCCCAGGGGGAACCGGTGGATATCCCCTTTGTGCTGAACAGCTTCGACTATTCCTTCAATGATCCGGGGGACACCTTCCAGCTGTATGCCTCCACCCTCTCCGGTGAGCCGGTCAGCGTCAGCTGGAGCTCCACGGATCCCAGCGTGGCCACCGTGGACGAAAACGGCCTGGTCACCGCGGTGAACCGGGGCAGCGCCAGGATCATCGCCTATGGGGACGGCTTCACCAACGAATGCTACGTCTGGGTGGAAAACAGCGCCAACGCCGCCGCGACCCGCACCATTCTCCACGCCGTCATCGCCCTCATCCCCGCCCTCATCGCCACCCTGATCATGAAGGGGAAGATGAAGACGGTGCACAAGCAGCGGACGGCCGCCCAGTATACCGGCTGGGACCAGCTGAACCTGCAGATCAACGAGGACCGGTTCCTGCACCGCAGCGTACACCGGACGAGGATCGAAAGCAACAGCGGCTCCCGGGGGGGCGGCGGCGGAGGCGGAAGCCACGGGGGGACCTCCATCAGCTCCCACGGCAGCTCCCACCACAGCGGAAAGTTTTGAACCCCGTTCTCTGGTACCTGCTCCAGTTCACCTGGGGCCTGCCCCAGAACCTGGGGGGACTGCTCTGGTTCCTGTTTTATCTGCGCAGACCCCACCGGATCTGGAAGGGAGCCGTGGTCACCCGGATCCGGAGGAAGCGCTTCTCCGGCGGCTTTACCCTGGGCGTCTTCATCTTCCTGACGGAGCCCCTGAGCGAGGAAGCGGAGCACGACCTGCTCATCCATGAATACGGGCATACGGTCCAGTCCCTGTACCTGGGCCCCTTCTGGAGCCTGAGCATCGGCCTTCCCTCCATGCTCTGGTGCAATCTTCCCCCCTTCCGGCGGCTCCGGCAGAGGCGGCATATCTCCTACAGCGCCCTGTACTGCGAGGGCTGGGCGGACAGACTGGGGCAGAAAAGCACGGGAGAGCGGTTCATTCGAAAAAATGGGATTTAATCCGGATACCGGCGCGCCGAAAAGCGCGCCGGTACTTTTTCAGTCGGGCGGCAGAAGCATCGGCTGGAGCTGCCGTCCCTCCAGGGCCGCCTCCAGGGTCTTCGGCAGAAGGGCGAAGTCCGAAACCAGGCTGGTGGGCTTCCCCAGGGGGTCGTCCTGGCGGAAGGGGACGAAATAATAGTGCTTCCGGTTCAGCAGCTGGCCCAGGTTCGCCGCCCCCGCCGCCAGGCCGTCATTGGTGCTCACCCCCAGGACGATGGGCCGGGCATTCCGGAGCTGCGCCTTGCAGGCGAAGGTCACGACGGTATCCGCCGCTCCGGCGGCCAGCTTCGCCATGGTGTTCCCCGTGCAGGGGACCACGGCCAGAATATCCAGCAGTCCCTTCGGGCCGATGGGCTCCGCCTCCTCCGGACGGAGGATGGGGTCCCGGCCGCAGATGCTCCGCACCTCTGCCAGGAGGCGGGAGGCCAGGCCGAAGCGGGTATCCGTTTCCGCCGCCGCGGGAGAGAGGATAGGGGTGATCTCATAGGTCTCCGCCAGCTCCCGCATCACCGGAAGCACCGCATCGAAAGTACAGAAGGAACCGCACAGGGCAAAACCCAGACGGATCATGGCTGGTTTTCCTCCTTCAGGATCCGGTCTATGGAGGCCTTCAGCACCCTTGCCGCCGCCATCGGGGCGGTCTTTCCCGGGAGGCCGGGGCAGGGGATCACCCCCCGGGGATCCCGGAAGCCCCCGGGCTTCGAGGCCAGCTCCAGGCACAATGTCCCCGCCGGGGCGGCGGGCAGGAGCTGCTCCGGCACGGTATTGAACAGGAATTCGTATCCCGTCCCCTCCCCCGGCTCCTCCAGGATCCGGCAGCCCTCGGCCCGGGCCGCGGCCCGGCTTTCCTCCCGGCGGGCATACACGGTCACCCGGCAGCCCAGGCCCCGGAGGCGGGAGGCCAGGGCCCGGCCGATCCGGCCGTAACCCAGGATCAGGGCGTCGGAATCCCACAGGGTCAGCGCCGAAGCCCGAATGGCCTCTCCGATGGCGCCCTCCGCCGTGATGGCGGCGTTCAGCACCTGCACCGCCTCGGAAGCATAGTAATCCCGGAAATGCAGATCGGGCCGCCGGCCCGCCGCTCCCCCCGCCAGCACCCGACTGCCGGGCCGCAGGGAGCCCAGGAGAGGATGGTCCCCCGTGGGCAGAGGAAATATATACCAGTCCGCCTCCAGGTCCGGCGTATACCGGGGGGTCTCATGCCCCTCGGCCCGAAGCAGGGCGGCCAGAGCCTCCTGCCGGGCGTCGCCGGGGATCATGGCAAGGATCATGCCGTTCACCTCCAGGCCAGTATACGCGGAAAAGGAAGCATAGGTGAAAAAGGAAACCGCCCGGCGCAGATGCGCCGGGCGGCAATGCTCCGCCGGGCTCACAGGCCGAGATTCAGCCCGCCGGTGAGCTTATTCATATTCTCCGCCTTGGCGGCGTCCGCCTTCCGCAGCGCCTCGTTCACCGCGGCGACGATCAGGTCCTGCAGCATCTCCACGTCCTCGGGATCCACCGCTTCGGGATCGATGGCGAGGCTGAGGAGCTCGTTCTTCCCGCTGACCTCCGCCTTCACCACGCCGCCTCCGGCGGAGGCCTCATAGGTCTGCTTCTCCAGCTCCTCCTGCATCTTCAGCATTTCCTGCTGCATCTTCTGGGCCTGGCGGACCATGTTCATATTCATTCCGCCGGAAAACCCGCCGCCGCCCCCGTAGGAGCCGCCGCGAAACGCACCCTTTGCCATTTATTTCTCCTCCTTGAACCCAAATTGACTGAACAGATCATTCACCGCCGCGAAGCGGTCCCCGCCGACGCCCTCCACGGCCCGGGACCGCACGGGCACCGGCCGGCCCGCCGCCTTCTCCGCTTCGGTCCGGATCAGATCCAGATTCTGCTCCACCGTCTGCAGGGCCGCGTCGTTCCGGGCGGTGAGGATGAGGATCCCCTCCTCCAGCTTCCCGGAGACGTTGGCCGGATCCGAAAGCATCACATAATCCCCCATAAACAGGCTGTTCTCCAGCTTATCCAGAAGGGCCTCCCAGCTCAGCTCTGGGGGTATGGGGCTTTCCTCCCCCCGGGGGAGCTCCGGCTCCGCCGGGATCGGGGGGGCGGGCGGAGTCTGCGCCGCCGGCTGAGGCGTTGTCTCCTCCGCCGGGCGGGGAGCATTCTCCCCGGGCATCGGCGCCGGGATACAGGCGGCGGGCTTCAGGCCGCAGAGCCGCACCAGGCAGAGCTCCGCGCAGAGCCGCCGATCGCTGCTCCGGTCCAGGGCGGCGTCCGCCTCCTCCAGCGCATCCAGAGCGGCCAGCAGTCGGCCGGCGTCCGTATTGCGGGCAAGCCTTTCCAGCGTTCCATCTCCGTAGCCGCCGGACATCAGCGCGCCGCCGGAGCCGGGCGCCACAAAGCGCAGGAGCAGGTCCCGGTGCAGGGAGGCCAGCTGCTCCAGCACGGAGGCCACGTCCTTCCCCGCCTGATACAGGCTGTCCAGGATCTCCAGGGCGGCGTCGCAGTCCCCCCGCTGGACAGCCTCCAGCAGGCGGCAGATCTCCTCGTTCTCCGCCAGGCCGATGGCGGAGAGCACCCGCTCCCGGTCGATCCGCGCCCCGGAGCACTGGTCCAGCAGGCTCAGAGCATCCCGCAGGGCTCCATCCGCCAGACGGCTCAGCAGACCGGCCGCCTCCTCCTCCAGCTCCAGCCCCTCCGCCTGGGCCACTTGCATCAGCCTGGTCCGGATCAGCTCCGGCGGAACCCGATGGAAGGAATAGCGCTGGCAGCGGGAGAGGATGGTGGCCGGGACCTTGTACAGCTCCGTGGTAGCCAGGATGAAGATCAGGTGCTCCGGCGGCTCCTCAATGGTCTTCAGCAGGGCGTTGAAGGCGGACTTGGAGAGCATATGGACCTCGTCGATGATGTACACCCGCCTTCTGGCGGCCACAGGGGCGTATACCGCCTCATCCCGGATGGCCCGGACGTCGTCCACCCCGTTGTTGGAGGCGGCGTCCATTTCCGTCACATCCAGGATGGCGCCGCTGTCGATCCCCCGGCAGATCTCGCACTCGTTGCAGGGGTTGCCCCCCACAGGGTTCAGGCAGTTCACCGCCTTGGCCAGGAGCTTGGCGCAGGTGGTCTTCCCGGTGCCCCGGGTGCCGGTGAACAGGTAGGCGTGGCTGGGCCGATCCGTCAGCACCTGTTTTTTCAGGATCTCGGTAATATGCTCCTGGCCCACGACCTCATCAAAGGTCCTGGGCCTCCATTTGCGGTACAGCGCCTGATACATGCTCATTCTCCTCAACGATAAAAAGCCCCGCCCGGCACAGGGCAGAACCGCACACCCGCCTTTGACCGCTCTGATCCGTTCGGAATCCCTGCAGCCGGCTCGGGACCGGCTGCCTTGCGGCACACGTGGCGCACCGCTTAATGCTGCTCGGTCTCCCGCCTGACATGGTTCACGGGGCCGCGTTGCGCAAGACCGGTCCGTCATTACTGCTTACAGGGAGCAGACAACACACCAAAGGGCCGGGGGCGGGAATTCATCCCTGCTGTAGCGGTTTGCAGGTACAGGGCACCGCTAACTCCCCGACTAGTGCGGCTCTGCCCCGTGTCGGTCGGGGCTTTGCCGATATGCAGTTATTTTACAATACTTCCGCGCCGGAATCAACCCTATTTTGCGCCGATCCCGTCCCGTCCATTCAGGTGACCAGGAGGCTCAGCACCATCTCCAGGGCGGAAGCCAGGAGGAAGAGGGCGAAGCCCCCGGTGAGGAAGACAGTGCGGAAGGCTGTCCCCGGTTCAGGCAGCCGGTCCTCCGGTCCCCGCCGACGGAGCCGGGGAAAGCGGCGCACCAGCATGACGATCCCGGCAACGGTACAGCAGAAGACCAGCAGGCCGAACAGGCTCATGCCCAGCAGGTAAGGCAGACTCTCCACCATCGCGGGCATGGCCTCCTCCCCCTGGGCCATAAGCTCCTCCAGACTGAGCGGCTCCCCATCCCCCTGGAGCAGCAGAGGCACCAGGGAACCGATGGCGTTCACCAGGATATGGAGCGTCACTGTATACCGCAGTCTACCGGTGCGGACATAAATGCTGCCGAACAGAAGGCCCGCCCCGAAGGCATAGAAAAACTGGCTCAGGTTCCCGTGGAAAAGGCCGAAGGCCATGGCGGAGAAAAGCACCGCCGTGGGGCTGTCGATGGTGCGCATCCGGTCCAGCAGGAGCCTCCGGAAAATGAGCTCCTCCATGATGGGCGCCAGGAGCACGGCAAACAGGGCTACGGACCAGAGATCCATCCGATCCAGGACCTTCTCCAGCGGATTGGCCCCTGTGCTGCCCAGCAGCCGCCCCAGCAGGCGGGTGACCCCCTGGCCCAGCAGATTGCAGGGGTACAGGATGCCCATGCACATGAGCAGGCAGATGAGCAGCTCCCCCGGCCCGCCCAGGCTCCTCTTTTCCGGCAGCCGGGCCGGAGCCTTGGGCAGGAGCAGGAGGAAAAAGGGAAAGCCCACCAGATACAGGCAGACGAAGCTGAGGCCGGTGATGAACCATCCCCGGAGCAAAAGCCCCGGCGCCAGCACCCCCAGCACCAGGACGGCAAGATACTGAGCCGCCACCGCCGCCGCCAGAAAAACGAAGCAGGCCAGAGCGATGCGGGAATAATGCCTTCTCAGGACCGGGGACACGGCTGCAGCCAAGGTCTCCTCCTCCTTTCATAAACGCTGGTCCGCATGAAGCGCGCCGCAGGGTCGACCCTCAGGAAAAAAGGGGGCCGTCTGCGGCTGCCGTGATCCGGCAGGGACACAGACGGCCCCGCATACTGCGTGATTCCCGACTCAGGTGACGACCCGGACGATGCAGTCCAGCTTGGTCTCCTTCCCGTCCGCCGTCTTCACCGTTACGGTGATGGTGGCGGTGCCGTTGGACACGGCCTTGACCCGGCCGTTGCTCTCCACGCTGGCCACGCCGCTCTTATCGCTGGCGTAGGTGACGGTGGCTCCCTCGCCGGCTCCGTTGACCGTCAGCATGAAGGTCTCTCCGGTGCCGCTGTGGATGGTGACGTCGCTGCGGCTCAGGCTCAGGCCGTTGCCGGTGCTGCCGTTCCCGGTGTTGGCGGGGGCATAGCCGGATACCCGGACGATACACTCCTTGGTGACGCCGCCAGCGGTGGCGGAGACCTTGGTGTTGCCATGGTTCACGGCGGTGACCAGGCCGTTCTCGTCCACGGTGGCCACGTCGGTATCCTCAGAGATCCACACGATATTCACCTGGACCTGGGCAGGGGAGATGGTGGCGACCATCTGGAAGGTATCCCCGGGATTGGCCAGGGTGAAGTCCTCCCGGTTCAGCACGATGGAGTTCACCACCGGCTCGGGAGTGGGCTCGGGAGTGGGATCGGGGGTATTCGTCGGCGCCGCAGGCGTGGCGGATGGGTTGGCGGTGACCGTCGATACGCCGCTGCTGGGAGACGCGGATGCAGCCGGCTTGGCCGTAACATTGGGCTCCGGATCCCGATCCTTCAGGCTCATGGCCAGCAGGACCACCACGGCGACAATGATCAGGATCAGCACCACCAGACCGACAATGACCTGCCAACGGGTATTGCTGGCGCCGGAGGCGGTTTTCCCGTCCCGGTTTTTCTTCGCTCCGCAATAGGGGCATTTGCTGTGGATCGAGGAGTAGTGCTTGTCACAGCGCCCGCACTTTACGTCTTGAAACAGTGCCATCCCATTCCCTCCGTTCCGATGCATCTGTGTAGCTGTTTACATCATACGCTACCGGAGCCTTTTCGTCAATGATTTTTGACGAAAGAACCCGGAATTTGTTCCTAGAAAGGGTGACATAATCTTCCCTTTCCTCCATTGCGCCGCGGTCTTCCTTGTGATAGACTGGCGCAGAGAGGGGGGATGGATATGGAGACGCGGCGGAAGCCCATGGGCCGGTGGGAATCGGTTATTGTCCCTGCTCTTTTGTGCCTGGGGATCGCCCTGCGGATCCTGGGTCTGGGCTTCTTCCCTCCCGGGCTGAACCAGGATGAAGCCTCAACGGGCTGCGACGCCTGGGCCCTTCTGGTTTCCGGCATGGATCGGAACGGGGACGCCTGGCCGGTGCTCTTTACCAGCTGGGGCAGCGGGCAGAACGCCCTGTATGCCTATCTTCTGCTGCCGCTGATGGCCCTGCTGGGCCGCAGCGCGGCGGTGCTCCGTCTTCCCGCCGCCCTGCTGGGCTCCCTGTCCCTGTTCCTGTTCTGGCGCATGGGCAGGCGGCATGGCGGCCCGGTCATGGGGATCTGCGCCCTGGGGCTGCTGGCGGTGAACCCCTGGCATCTGCTCATCAGCCGCTGGGCGCTGGAAAGCAACCTGCTCCCCGTCTGCCTCCTGCTGGGCGCATACCTTCTGGACCTGGCTCTGGAGGACCGCCCCTGGTGTCTTCTTCCCGCGGCCGGGGCGCTGGCCCTGGGCCTCTATGCCTATGGTACGGCTTTCCTTTTCCTCCCCCTGTTCCTGCTGCCCTGCTGTCTCCTGCTCCTGCGGCGGCGCTTTCCCCTGCTCCCCTTCCTGGCCTCCCTGGGGCTGTTCATCCTGATCGCCTTCCCCATTTTTCTGTGCAATCTGCGGAACCAATTGGGGATGGAGAGCATGAAGCTCCTTTGCTTCACCCTTCCCCGGCTCACCCAGACCCGGCAGACCGCCACCATGTCCTTTTCCGGCCAGAATCTGCTGAACGCCCTGAGGCTGCTTTGGAAGCAGTCGGATGGGCTGCCCTGGAACAGCGCCGGGCCCTTCGGCCTCCTTTGGGGCCTTCCCGGCCTGGCCCTGGCTCTGGGGGGCCTGGGCTGCTCCCTTTGCCGGATCGCCCGCCGCCGGGGGGAGGACACGGACTATATCGCCCTCTTCGCCCTGGCCGCGGGCCTGATCTCCTGCCTGTTTATCAACGTGAACGTGAACCGGGTGAATTTCCTCTTCCTCCCCCTGGTATGGTTCCAGGCTTCGGGGCTCCTGGCCCTGGTGAAGGCGCTGCCCGGCCTGCGGATCCCCGTCTGCATCCTGCTGCTCTTCGCCCTGGGCCTTCTGTGCCGGTACTGCCTCACCCAGCAGCGCGCAGCCCTGGAGCCCGCCTTCCATACCGGGCTTCTGGAGGCCGTCTCCTCCCTGGAGGAGGGGACGGAAACGGTGTGGATCACGAACCGGGTGAACATGCCCTATGTGTATGTCCTCTTCGCCCGGGGGATCCCTCCCGAGGAATTCCGGAAGGACGTGGTCTATGCGGACCCGGCGGCTCCATTCCGCCAGGTGACCCGCTTCGGCCGCTGGCGCTTCGGCAGCGCCCTTCCGGACGAGGGGCTCTGCATCCTCCCTCTGACTGAAGCCCGGGGATATGAGGAGAAGGGCTATCTCCGCATCCGGGCGGTTTTTGGCCTCTATGCCGTTGCGGAGGCGGGAAATTTCTGATATAGTAGTATGGTTGATCCCACGAAGAAAAGAGGTGAAAACGAATGACGAATGAGATCAAAAACCTGCGGCTCGCGGTACTCATCGACGCGGAGAACGTGCCCCGGAACAGCATGAAGGCGATCATGGAGGAGGCGGCCATCTACGGCACCCCCACCATCAAGCGCATTTATGGGGACTGGACCTCTCCCAACGTGGGCTCCTGGAAATCCCTGCTGCTGGAAAACGCGGTGACGCCCATCCAGCAGTACAGCTACACCACGGGAAAGAACTCCACAGACTCCGCCATGATCATCGACGCTATGGATATTTTGTACGAGGGGAAGACCGACGGCTTCTGCATCGTCTCCAGCGACAGTGACTTCACCCGCCTGGCCATCCGTCTGCGGGAGGCCGGCATGAAGGTCATCGGCATGGGAGAGCAGAAGACCCCCGTCGCCTTCCGCGTTGCCTGCGACAAGTTTATCTATATCGAGGTGATCCGGGCCGCCAGCCAGACGAAGCAGAAGGACGCCGCCTCCAAGCAGGAAAAGCAGAAAACAACGGCCCGGAAGACCACCCGGCAGAAGGCGGAAAAGGAACCCGCCGAGGGGGAAAAGAACGGCCAGGCCAAAAACGGCCAGGCCAGGGAGGAGCATCCCCCGAAGGAGGAGCATGCCGGGGTCAAGAAGGACCAGAAGGTCCCTCCGGAGACCGTGAAGCTCATTGCGGACTCCGTTTCCGATATTGCGGACGAGGAGGGCTACGCCTTCATGGGCGAGCTGGGGAACCTTCTGCTGAAAAAGCAGCCGGATTTCGATCCCCGTAACTTCGGCTTCACCAAGCTCACTCAGCTGATCCGCTCCATCGGCCGCTTCGAGATCGACGCCCGGGTGACGGACGCCACGGGAACGAAGCACATCTATCTTCGGGATAAGGAAGCCTGAATTTGAAGAACGGGAAGAAACGGAGAAGGGGCGGAGGCCGGACACTGATCCTCCTGCTGCTCCTGGTCCTGGCGGCCCTGGTCTGCCGGGATAATCTGCAGGTGCGCACCGTGGGATACGACCTGCGCTTTCCGGATCTGCCGGAGGGCTTCGATGGGCTGAAGATCATGCAGATCTCGGACCTCCACGGCAGGGATATCCTGGCCAGGCAGCTGCTCATCCGGGCGGAGGCCGAGGCGCCGGACCTGATCCTCCTCACCGGAGACCTGGTGGACGGGGAGGGCCAGCTGGCCCGGCTGGAGCCGCTGATCCGGGAGCTCGCCGCCATTGCCCCCGCGTACTACGTCACCGGGAACCATGAATGGGCCCTGGCGGATACGGAGGGCTTTCTGCGGGACCTTTCCGGCCTGGGCGTCACCCTGCTGCGGAACAGCTTCGTGACCCTGGAGCGGAGCGGGGACCGGCTGCTTCTGGCCGGAGTGGAGGATCCCAACGGCTATGCAGATATGAAGACGCCGGAGGCGCTGGCCCGGGAGCTGGAGGCCGCAGGAGGCGGGTTTTCCCTCCTCCTGGCCCACCGGCCGGAGCTGTTTCCGGATTACGCCGCTCTGGGCTTCCGGGTGGTATTCAGCGGGCATACCCATGGCGGCATGCTCCGTCTCCCCTTCCTGGGGGGCGTTCTGGCTCCGGGCCATGTGCTCTTTCCGGAGTATGACGGCGGCCTGTTCACCCTGGGCGGCAGCACGATGGTCCTGTCCCGGGGGCTGGCGGGGGTGAACGGACTGCCCCGGATCTTCAATCCCATGGAGGTCCCGGTTGCGGTGCTGCACAGGGGATGACCCCGTTTCCGGGAAGGAAAGCGCGGCGGCGCGAACAATCCCTGAAGGCAAGAGACCGAGGTGACACAAACTGTCACCCCGGTCTTTTCTTCCTCAAGCGGCGTTGTCGATCCTCCGCGCCACCACCACAAACCTCCCGTTTTTCGTGTGGTAATTGCAGGTGGACAGGGCCAGCAGCTCATCCCCATAGTCAACCGCAATGCCTGTGTCATAGAGCGCGGCGGCGTATACCTGCTCCATATACTCCCGGAAAACCGCTTCGTCGGAAAGATCGGTATACGCATAATAGCGAAAGACCCCCGTTTCCGCCTTATCGTATACGCGGCTGTAAAAGGCGGCGACCACCTGGTATTCCCGCTGCTCATACAGCGTATCGAAGCGGATAACCGGGTGTTCCTCGCAGTAGCCCGGATCGGCGTACCTCGGGAGCTGCCCGAACATGGTCTGGTTTTGCATATGGTGTCCATAAATCAGATAGTAGTTTCCGTCTGCCGGGCATTCTTCGTCAACGAACGGAACGCCGCTGTGGGAAAACGACCCGTCAAAGGAGCGTTTCAGATAGTACTCCGGGCGATCCGGCGTATACATTACGGGATAGTCCATGTTCGTCCCCTCGATGGACAGCCAGCCGAAAAAATCCGGATTCATCTCATAGATCGTCAAATACTTGGGCAGAGGCGTCTGATGATCCGGGGCTTCCTGCCGGGGAGGCTCCTCCGGGGGAAGGGGCGAGGCTTCCGCCGCATCGGTCCCGGTATCCGGGGCGTCATGCCCGGAAGGCCCCTCCGTCGGACTGGGCGGCGCCTCTGCCGCGCCGTTGTTTGTGCCGGGAATCCCCCGCAGGCCGGACGCCTCGGGAGAGGGGGCGCTTTTGGCGACCATCGCTGAAAGCGCCGCAAAAGCGGCCCGATCCTCTTTTGCTCTCAGCATTCCCTCTGTCAGCTTGAAGGCCGAATAGCCAAACACGGCGAGAAGGAGGACGAAAGCGGCGGAAATCCACCGGCTTCCCCATCGCCTATTCCGTTTTCTGTTTTCCGAAGCGCGCGCTGACCTCATTTCAACCCCGTTCTTTCCCGATCCTTTTGGAGAAAATGCGGCGGCGGTATGGCACCGTCCGCCGCACATCCCGTGCTATGGAATTCCTGTGGACTTACTTTTGTTTTCGGGCTCTTTTCTTTCCCAGCAAAAGAAGCCAGATCACACCTGCTCCGGAGAGCATCATGGCGATGAAGTAGAACAGCATGTGCGTGCCGTCCCCGGTCCTGGGCGTGTCGGGAGGGGGCGGCGGCGCGGTTTTCGTGTTTGTGACCACAAAGCCCGTGTGGGCGTCGCCCGTAATGGATGCCGTATATCCGTTCAAGGCGTCTTCGCTGATCGTATACCTGATCTCATGGCCGTCCGTGCTGTTGTACTTCGGCAGATCGTTGAAGGTATGCCGCCATTCGTTCTCCCCGCTCAGCTCGATCCTGGCAAGCTCTGCGCCGTCCGCCAGAAGGCGGATTGTGACGCTCTCCCCGGGGGAGCCGACCCATTGCTTTGTCACCGGGATCCCGATGGTCTCCGTGTTGATATTCGTAATGGTATACCCGCTCTGATCGCCGCTGATCCTGCCTGCGTAACCGTCGGCGCCCACCTCCCGGATCGTATAGACGATCTCGGTATGGTTGCGGTACTTGTCCAGGCCCGTAAAGGTATGCTGCCAGCCGCCAGCTTCGCTCAGAACGGCCTCCGCGACCTTCACGCCGTCTGCTAGCAGCTCCACGGTCACCTGCTCTGCAGCGGGGCCGATCCATGTCTTTTTCACCGGGATGGATACCTGATCGATAGCCGTATTGGTGAAGGTGAACCCGGTCTCGACGCTTCCGCTGCGGCTCTGCTCATATCCCGCTGACGGCAATTCCTGCACATCGTACAGGATCCTGTGTCCGTCCGT
>JBGUZS010000009.1:0-2523 GCA_045223835.1 Oscillospiraceae bacterium
CATCTCCGTCCTTGTGCTCTACGCGGGCATCACCTCTCTGGTGGAATCCGTCAAGCAGATCATTCATCCGGAAACGCCGGAATATACCGCCGTCTCGCTCATCATCGTCGGGGTCGCGGTGGTGGTGAAGATCCTTCTGGGCCGGTATGTGAAAAGCGTCGGCATGAAGGTCAATTCTGATTCTCTGGTCAATTCCGGCGAGGACGCGACCCTGGATTCCATCATCTCCGCATCCACCCTCGTCGCGGCGGCGATCTTTCTGATCTTCCATATTTCCCTGGAAGCATGGCTCGGCGCGATCATCTCTCTGGTCATCATCAAATCCGGACTCGAAATGCTGCGGGACACGATCTCCCAGATCCTGGGCGAACGCAACGACATGGAGCTGGCCAAGGCCATCAAGCAGACGGTGACCGCTTTTCCCGACGTACTGGGGGCGTACGATCTTGTGCTGAATAACTATGGACCGGACACCTGGAACGGCTCCGTCCATATCGAGGTGCCGGATACATATTCGGCCAATGAACTGGATCTGCTGATCCGGAGCATCCAGACGAAGGTCTACAGGGAGCACCGGGTCATTCTCACCGCAATCGGCGTATACTCCATGAACACCACGGATAAGGAAGTGATGGAGGCGCAGAAGAAGGTGCGGGAAATCGCCTTCTCCCACCCGTATGTCACGCAGCTCCATGGATTTTACCTGATGAAGGAGGAAAAGGCCCTTCGTTTCGACGTTGTGGTCAGCTTCGACGCCAAGGACCGCAGAGCCGTTTTCAACGAAGTAACGCAAGACGTCCAGCGGGCGTTCCCCGGCTATACCCTCCAGGCGGCGCTGGATACGGATTTTTCGGAGGAATAGCCAACGCGGGGTCAACGCTTTGAAAACGATGGATTAGAGGGGATATAAATGAGAGGAAAAGGGATTCGCGCACAACTGCTCTCCCTTATGCTGATTCTTACGCTGAGCCTCGGGATGCTTCCGGGCAGGGTGTCGGCAGCCGAAGCTGAGCAAAAGGCAGGATACAGCTATGCGGCGCAGGAGGACCGCTCAGGGCACAGCGAAGTTACGCCGCTGGATTATGGCGATCCGGTCAACTGGGCCTACTTTTCCTTGGGCAAAGACACGGGGATCGATGTTTTCCTGATCTGCCCCACTGTGGATACCCGAAGCGAGAGGAATTCTTTCGATCTGAATGACAAGCTGAAGGGCCGGTTTTTGAACGCGCTGGACATGGAAAAAGGCATCTATGCGGAAGCGGGCAGGCTGTACTCCCCCTACTACAGGCAGATGTCCATGAACGCCTATAAGCTCTCGCCCGAGGAACAGGCCGAAGCGCAAAAGATCGCCTATGGGGATATTTCTGCTGCCTTCCGCCGGTATCTGGATCGGGAAAACGGGGGCCGGGGGATCATCCTGGCAGGCTTCTCTCAGGGAGCGCAGATGTGCCTGGAGCTGATGAAGGAATATTACGGCGGCGACGGCGAGGGGGCGAAAAGCCTTCAGGAAGGGCTGGTCGCTGTCTATGCCATCGGCTGGTCTGTCACGGAAGAGATAACGGCAGCCTATCCCCAGATCATTCCCGCAAAGGGCGAAGCGGATACCGGCACGGTGATCTCCTTCGACTGCGAGGACGGAACACTGTCGGATACGCTGGTGATCCCGGCAGGCGCAAAGGCGCTGTCCATCAACCCGCTGAACTGGAAAACGGACGGTACGGCGGCAGACAAAGCGCAGAATCTTGGGGCAGTGATGTCCGTCGGAGCGGAGCCGATCCCCGCCCTGTGCGGCGCCTATCTCGGCTCTCGGGGCGAACTGGTGGTCACAGATGTCAGTCCGGCAGACTATCCCGCGGGGATCGACATTTTCCCGGAGGGCTCGTATCATATCTACGACTACCTGTTCTTCTTCACGAATCTCAAGGAGAATGTGAAAGTACGTGCCGATGCATGGCGCACGGGTCTTCCCTTCAAGGATGTTCCGGCGGACGCCTGGTATACGGATGGAGTCAGATATGCACATGCCCAGGGCCTCATGGAGGGAACCGGCTCTTCGGCCTTCCGTCCCGATCTGCCCCTGACCCGGGCACAGTTCGTCACTGTTCTGTGGCGGCTGTGCGGTCAACCCGTCGTGAACGGGATCATTCCCTATTCCGATGTGACAGGCGAGACCTGGTATGCCGAAGCCGTTCGCTGGGCAGCTTCGGAGAGGATCGCAGACAGGACAGGCAGCTTGTTCTTACCAGACGGCGCTCTTGCCCGGGAGGAGGCGGTATTCCTGCTCCGGAATACCGCGCAGTACCTCGGCATGGATGTCAGCGCGGGCGAGGACATCGACATGCTCAGCTATGATGACGCCGCCGAAATCACAGACGGTTATGCCCCGGCCATACAGTGGGCGGTGAGCGCAGGCATCCTCCGGGGCGCCGGCAGCGGGAAGCTGAGCCCCCGGGAAAAGCTTACCCGGGCACAGGCGGCGGTCCTCCTTCAGCGCTTTTGCACCGCGCCGGAGAAATCCTCCCC
>JBGUZS010000010.1:0-2841 GCA_045223835.1 Oscillospiraceae bacterium
AATGGTCATTGCGAAACCGGTGACCGATGTCACCGGTTGTGGCAATCCGCAACTCCCGTCCTTTTATTTTTAACATGACCAAGGGGATGAGAGAACGGATCGCCACGTCGCTTTGCTCCTCGCGATGACAAAACTAGGTTTGTCGACACGCTGTACATCCGGCCATGGGGATGTCCCCATGGCCGGTGTTCAGCTTTGCCGTTTTATTTCCCAAGCTTTTTCAGCAGCTCCGGGATCAGGGTCTCGAAGTATACCCCGTAGCGGATGCCCGCCGGATCCTCCGCGGTGATGCGGATGCAGTCCGCGGTGTAGTCCGCCGCCAGGCGCAGGCTCTCCCCCAGGGTGCGGCCCAGCATCAGGCCGCCGGTGACCACGCTGGCGAAAATATCCCCGGTGCCGTGGAAAGCCGCCTCCACCCGGGGGTGGAAGTAGGCGTCCGTCTCCCCGGTTTTCCCGTTGAGGCTCATGAAGCCGATCTCTGCGGGGGAGAAGCTCACCCCCGTGAGGACGGCGGTGCCGGCGCCCAGCCCGCAGAGCCGCTTCAGAGTGTCCATGATCTGGGCCTCCCCATAGGTCCCGGGCTCCAGATAGGGCCGGTCCAGCAGGAAGGCCGCCTCCGTCAGGTTGGGGAGGATCGCGTCCGCCCTGCCGCAGAGCTTGGCCATCTCCAGGGCGAAATCCGGGGTGAAGCCCGCATAGAGCTTGCCGTTATCCGCCATCACCGGGTCCACCAGCTTCAGGGCGGAGGCGCCGAAGCGGCGGAAGTAGTCCGCCACGAGGTCCAGCTGCCGCTTTGAGCCGAGATAGCCGGTATAGACGGCGTCGAAGCGGAAGCCCTCCTTCTCCCAGTGGTCGGCGATGGGGGGCAGGTCCTCCGTCAGGTCCCGGAAGGTGTAGCCGGAGAACATGGTATGGGTGCTGAGCACCGCGGTGGGAACGACGCAGGTTTCCACCCCCATGGCGGAGAGGATGGGCAGGGCGACGGTGAGGGAGCACTTGCCCAGGCAGGAGATATCCTGAATGGTGATGATCCGCTTCATGGGCATACCTCAGCGGCTGCGCAGGATGCGCAGGGCCATCTGCTGGCGGGAAAGCTGCACCGGGGAGAGCTGGAACTGGGCCTGCACCTGCTCGCAGTAGTTCAGCAGCAGGGCCTCATCCCCGAAGAGCAGCTCGAAGAACAGAAAATAGGTGGGCTGGCGCTTCTCCTCCACCACGATCTCCCCATTATCGAAATCCATGCTCACCCGGGTGCGGTCCGGCAGATACAGGGTGGTGGACATGCGGTGGGAGAGGGTATAGAACCACCGCTGCAGCGGCGCGGAGGAAGCCGTATCCCGGAAGGCCTCCGGGGCGCCCCGCTTCATCAGCGGCTCCACCAGATCATCCTCGCTCCGGAAGGGGGCGATGAATTGGCGGCCGTGGTACAGCCCGGGAAAGTCCGACTGGATCCGCAGCCCCTGCTGCAGCTCGATCACCGGGATCTCCTGGGAGCGGGTGACGCCCAGGCTGAAGCCCCGGTTCATGAGGGACCAGTTATCCGTATCAAAAAACTCCAGACAATGCTCGCTGCGGCTGTAATCATCCTTCACATACCGGAGGATGAGGTCGTCCCGCAGCAGCTCATTGAGGAATTGCGCATCCGGCAGGGTGTACTGTACGCGAACAATGCTGGGCATGGCGCGCACCTCCTTGTTCTCATGTTGTCTGTTTCCCATTATACCAAGTTCCGGCGGGGTTGACAACAGGGAAGGAGGCGGGGAGGGCATCACTTCCAGTGCTTCAGCCCGGAAAGCTGTTTATCCAGTTGAGCGCGGTATTCCGCCTCCGAAGCGCCCTCCGGAGCGGGGAAATGGCCCGCGATATAGTCGATCAGGGCGGTTTTGTCCGAATAGGTGAAGGCCCCGTCTGCATAGCACCATTTGCAGTATTCCTCGTTGAAGCGCCCATCCGGCTCCCGACTGATGAACCCGTCTTCTCCCAGGGGCATACCGCAGCACTGGCAGATCAGCACACGGGGAGAGCCCAGCAGGGTGTTGATGGAGACGTTGAACTCCCGGGAGAGGAGCTTGAGGGTCTCCGGATTCGGCTGAGTTTCTCCGTTCTCCCAGCGGCTCACCGCCTGCCGTGTGACCAGCAGCCGCTCCGCCAGCTGCTCCTGGGTCAGGCCGCTCTTTTCCCGCAGTGACCGCAGCACGTCTTTCGCTTCCATGTCCTGTACCTCCTTCGCTGGATGTTTCCAGTGTACTCCCCTTCACCCCCTTTGGCAAGCAACCGGCGGTTGCTTCTCTGGGGATCCCGGCGTTTTTCTGCCCTGCGACAGGGGACGACAGCTTTTACCTTCATCCGTAGCCTATACTTCGGTCAGGAACAAAAGCGGGAGGCGAGGAAATGGATCGAAGAAACGAAGGGGACAGGCTCCCGGCGCGGGGGGCGTCCCTCCTGGATACGGCGCTGGAAAAGCTGGGGCAGCGGGGCAAACGGGCGGCGGCCCTGGCCGCCCGGCTCCTGGGGGGCTGGCTCCTGGGCCGGGTGAGCTTTTTCGGGACCTGCGCTCCCCTGGGCCCGGGGTTCACCGGGGCCTGCGGCGGGGGAGCCGAGGGGGCCTTCGCCGCGGCGGGAGCCATGCTGGGGGCGGTGAGCCGCCTGGGCCTGACCGGGGGCCTGCAGTATGCGGCGGCGGACCTGCTGATCTATGCCGCCGCCGTCCTGCTCCGGGGATTTGCCCTCCGGCGGAAGCCCTGGTTCATGCCCCTGGTCTGCCTGGCCATGAGCGCCTGCGTGGGGGCGGTGTACCTGTATTACGGCCCCGGGGATGCGGGTTCCTGGCTCCTGTTCGGA
>JBGUZS010000011.1:0-6750 GCA_045223835.1 Oscillospiraceae bacterium
AGCGTCTGCAAGCTTTCGCGGCTCCCTCGCAAACCGCGGAAGCAAAGCCCGCGAGATTTGCGACGACGCAGGCGCGCAGCGGCGATGCAATCCTTCTCAAATCGGAGCCCAGCGAAGCGGGTCCGATTTGAGGCGAAGCTTTATTTCTGCTCGCTGAGCACGCGGAGGGCGGGAGCCTGCACCCCCTCCCGGCCGAAGGCCCGGACGATGGCGCCGGTGACGTCGAAGTACACATCCCAGTAGTCCGCGGGATCGCACCAGGCCCGGACGGTGAATTCCATGGCCTCGTTGGTGCCGCCGCTCACCCGGGCGAAGGGCTCGGGATCCTTCAGCGCCTTGGGCACGCTGGCGATGGCCTCCAGGCACAGGGATTCGATCTTCTCCACGCTCTCGCTCTTGGCGCAGGTGAAGGTCAGGTCCACCCGGCGCAGGGGCTCGCTGGTGAGGTTGGTTACGTTGGCGTTCATGAGGGAGCCGTTGGGCACCGTGATCCGCTTGTTATCCAGGGTGGTGATGACCGTATAGAACATGGTGATCTTGGTGACGTTGCCGGAGGCTCCGGCGGCTTCCACATAGTCCCCCACCTTGAAGGGCTTGAAGATCATGAGCATGATGCCGCCCGCCAGGTTGGCCAGGGAGCCCTGGAGCGCCATGCCGACGGCCAGACCTGCGGAGGCCAGCACGGTGATGATGGAGGCCGTGGGCACGCCCAGGATGGTGATGATGGCGATGACCAGCAGGACGAAGAGGGCGACGCGGATGAAGCTCACCAGGAAGGTGTGCAGGGAGGGGTCGAGCTTTTCCATCATCTTGCTCTTGTCCAGCCATTTGACGAACTTTTTGATGATGAACCGGCCCACCAGGAAGACCACCAGCGCCAGCAGGATATGGGATACGATGGTGGTGATGGTTGCGAGGATGTTTGCCATAGAACATACCGCCTTTCAAAATGAATCTTAACCGAATTTTAGCACAGGAAAAGCGGGGATGTCTATGCCTTCCGTGAGTTTTTTCAGCTGCCCAGAATGGCGGCCAGATCCTGCTCCGGGGTGGTGATGGGGGCGAGTCCGGTCTTCTCCGCCAGGATGCCCAGAACGCCGGGGGAAAGGAAGGCGGGAAGGGTGGGACCGAGACGGATGTTTTTGATCCCCAGATACAGGAGGGTCAGCAGGATGCACACCGCCTTCTGCTCGTACCAGCTGAGCACCATGCTGAGGGGAAGGTCGTTCACCCCGCAGCCGAAAGCGCCCGCCAGAGCCTGGGCGATCTGAATCGCGGAGTAGGCGTCATTGCACTGCCCCACGTCCATGAGCCGGGGCAGTCCGCCGATCGTCCCCAGGTCCAGGTCGTTGAAGCGGTATTTGCCGCAGGCCAGGGTGAGCACCACCGTATCTCCGGGGGTCTGCTTCACGAGGTCCGTGTAGTAGCTCCGGCTGCCTCTGGCCCCGTCGCATCCGCCCACCAGGAAGAAATGCCGGATGGCGCCGCTCTTCACCGCGTCCACCACCTTGTCCGCCGCCCCCAGGACCGCATTCCGGGCGAAGCCGACGGTTAAGGTCTCGCCTCCGTTCAGCCCGCAAAACTGCCTGTCCTCCGGCCAGCCTCCCAGCTCCAGCGCCCTGCGGATCACGGGGGAGAAATCCTTGTCCGCGCCGATATGCTCCACTCCGGGCCAGGAGACCGTTTCCGTGGTAAAGATCCGATCCCGATAGCTGTCTCTGGGGGGCATCAGGCAGTTGGTGGTGAAGACGACGGGGGCGGGGAGCTCCGCGAATTCCTTCTGCTGGTTCTGCCAGGCGGTACCGTAATTCCCCTTGAAGTGGGGATACTTCTTCAGCCCCGGATAGGCATGGGCGGGAAGCATCTCCCCGTGGGTATAGACGTTTACGCCCTTCCCGGCGGTCTGGTCCAGAATGCATTTCAGGTCCGACAGGTCGTGACCGCTCACGAGGATGAAGGGCCCCTTCTCCACCTTCAGACTGACGGCGGTAGGCTCCGGGTGGCCGAAGGTCTCCGTGTTGGCCCGATCCAGTAGCTCCATGCATCGGAGGTTCACCCCTCCGGTCTCCATGGCCAGGTCCAGCAGCTCTTCCTGCTCCGCGTCCTCCCGGCCCACGGCGCACAGGGCTTTATAAAAGAACCGCTGCACCAGATCGTCCCGGTACCCCAGGACCCGGGCATGCCAGGCATAAGCCGCCATGCCCCGAAGACCGAAGAGGATCAGGGAGCGGAGGGAGCGGGTATCCGGGTCATCTGCGGTCCAGAGCCGCTCCATCTCATAGTCGTCGTTTCGCCCGCAGGGCTTCTGACAGGAGCCGCACTGGGGTACCAGCCGCTCCTTTTCCCCCCGCACCCGCTCCAGCAGAGCAGTCAGGGCGGCGTTGTCGAAATTCACATTGGTCAGGGTGGAGAACAGGACCTCTGTTACCAGGCTGTCCGTCTCCGGGGTGATGTTGTCCTCGTTTCCCTCCACAGCGCGGCTGAGACCGATCAGCGCGCCGGTGAGCCGATCCTGCAGCTCCGCCGTTTCCGCCCGTTTGCCGCAGACTCCCGCCTTTCCGGTGCAGCCCTTGCCCAGGGCGGTCTGTTCACACTGATAACAAAACATAGCGCCTTCTCCTTTCACAAAATGAACCGTTCTTCGTTTCGATTCATTTTATCGGAGAAGGCGCCGCCGATTCAGTTGCTCAGGCAACAATTATTCCTTGGCGATGATCAGGGAGAAGTACCCCGCGTCATCCGGGATCTCCGTCAGATCCCGGCAGATCCGTTCGGAATCCAGGCCGCAGTCAATGACGGCCTGCACCTTCCGGCCGCCGGCCTTCAGCATCTCCTTTACCTCCCGTATGTGGCTGGCGGATTTCATGAGCACATAAGTGCCCTCCAGCTCCAGCTTATCCCCGGTCTTGTGGGCGGCGGGAAGGACGTGGATGGGCTCGTCCCACTCCGCCAGGGGCAGGTTCAGCCGGGCGGCGGCGGCGCAGAAGGAGGTGACGCCGCTCACCAGCTCCACGGGATACCCCTCCGCCTCCAATATGTGCTGCAGGTAGCTGAAGGTGCAGTACACCGTGGGATCCCCCAGGGTGAGGAACACCACGTTTTCCCCGGCGTCCGCCAGGGCCATGAGCTGCCGGGCCCCCTTCTCATGGGCCTCACGGAGCTTCGCCTTGTCCCGCACCATGGGCATGTGCACCGCCACCAGCTCCTTTTCCGCCAGCTCCGGCGCCGCCTGTACGGCGATGCGGTAGGCCAGGGATTCCCTGGGCTCCTTCGAGGGCAGGGCGATCAGCCGGTTTTCCCGGATGAGACGGACGGCCTTGAGGGTCATGAGCTCCGGGTCGCCGGGTCCCACGCCCACGCCATAGATGGTTCCACGCATGATGTTTCCTCCTGCCGGTTTCAGAATCCCTGCCATTATATCAGACGGGGGGCGGTTTGCAATCCTTCTCCCCGGTCAGGCACGAAATCGGCGGGCATTGCCAAGGGCCCGGGAAGGGGTGTATACTGGAAAAAAACGAAAGGGAATCTGCATCATGAAATATCCGAATCTGTTCCGCCCCATCCGCCTGGGGAACACCCTTTTCCGGAACCGCATCTTCGCCTCCCCCCAGGGCTTCTACAATGTCGGGCCGGACTGCCTCCCCAATGCGGAGGCCGCCGCCTATTATGAGCGGAAAGCCGTCGGCGGCTTCGCCTCCATCTGCGTGGGGGACTGCATCGTGGACCGGGAGCGGGGCTGCCATTACAGCTTCCTGTTCAATATCGAGGATCCCCATTCCCTCCCGGGCTTCTCCGCCCTGGCCTGCGGCGTGGCCCGCCATGGCTGCGTGGCCTCCTGCGAGCTCTCCCATGCGGGGATGTTCGCCCATGCCAGCCAGGACGCGGGCTTTCCCCTCTATGGCCCGGTGGAGATGGAGAATAAGTACGGCCATGTGACCCAGATGGACGAGGGGGAGATCGAAAGGCTGCTGGAGCACTATGCCCGCTGCGCCGCCCGGGCCAAGCAGGCGGGCTTCGGCATGATCACCCTCCATGGGGGCCATGGCTGGCTCCTGGCCCAGTTCATGTCTCCGAAGATCAACACCCGGAGGGACGAATGGGGCGGCAGCCTGGAAAACCGCATGCGCCTGCCCCTGAAGGTGGTGGAGGCGGTGCGGGGGGCCGTCGGCCCCGGCTTCCCCATCGAATTCCGCATGAGCGGCAGCGAGTGCAACGACGGGGGCTATGATATCGAGGAGGGGATCCGTCTGGCCATGGCCCTGGATGGAAAGGTGGACCTGATCCACGTCTCCGCCGGGAACCATGAGGTGATGGAATCCATGTGCATCACCCACCCCTCCATGTTCCTGGAGGACGGCTGCACTTCCTGGCTGGCCCGGGAGATCAAGAAGCATGTGACCACCCCCGTGGCCGCGGTGGGGGCCTTCACGGATCCGGAGATGATGGAGGAATTCATCGCCTCCGGCGGGGCGGACGTGGTGCAGCTGGGACGGCAGAGCCTGGCGGATCCGGATTTCCCCATCAAGGCCCGCACCGGCCGGGAGGAGGAGATCAATCGCTGTCTCCGGTGCAACACCTGCTTTGCGGGCAATGGCAGGCATCAGATCCTCCAGTGCGCCATCAATCCGGAGATCGGTCGGGAGCTGAATGTCCGCACCGCCTATCCCGACCCCGTGAAGAAAAAGGTCCTGGTGATCGGCGGCGGCCCCGGCGGGATGCAGGCGGCCCTCACCGCGGCCCGGCGGGGACATGCGGTGACCCTGTGCGAGAAGGGACCGAAGCTGGGCGGCGTCCTCCTGTGTGAGGAAAAGGTCCCCTTCAAGTCCCATCTGGCCCAGTATCTGGAGCGGCAGGCCCGCCTGGCGGAAAAGGCGGGGGTGGAGATCCGGCTGAATACGGAGGTCACCCCGGAGTATGCCAAAGCTCAGAAGGCGGATGTGATCGTCGCCGCTCTGGGGGCGAAACCCAGCCTGCCGCCCATCCCGGGGATCGGGCTGGCCATGGGCGCCGAGGAGGCCTATCGGGAGCCGGAGAAGACCGGGGAAAGGGTGGTCATCCTGGGGGCCGGCCTGGTGGGGATCGAGCTGGGCTTGTTCCTGGCGGGCCTTGGAAAAAAGGTCACCATCCTGGAGGCGAAGGAAGGCCCCACCGTGGATTTCGGGAATATGCATACCCTGGCCATCATGCAGGAGATGCCCCGGCGGGGGGTGGAGCTGCGCTGCGCCGTCCGGGTGGAGCGGATCGAGGCGGGGAAGGTCGTCGCCGGCGAGGAGACCTGGGAGGCGGATACGGTCATCGCCGCCACCGGCCAGCGGCCGCTGATGGAGGAGGCCGCTGCCTTATACGACTGCGCGCCGGAATTCTGGCAGCTGGGGGATTGCCTGGCCTCCCGAAACATCCTCGGCGCCACCCAGGAGGCTTTCACCATCGCCCGGGATATCGGAAGAATGTAAGTCTCGCGAAAATCCCTCCTTCGGCCTTGCCTTTTCGGGAACGGACAGGTATAATCAGATTAGACAAGAGGCTATGGAGAACGGAGGGAGAAATATGTACAAACTGACGGAAAAGGAAAACCTGCTCCGGCTGCTGGAGACGGGATACCCGGAATACCTGCCGGAGTATGATTTCTTCGGTTGGGGAGCCGGCACCTCCATGTTCCGGGACCGGAAGTCCCCGGACGGATACATGCTGGATGAATTCGGGGTGGAGATGACCACCTCGGAAGCTTCCATGGGCGGCTTCATGCCCGTGCCGGGGCGGATCTTTTTGAAGGACATCCGCAAATGGCGGGATGTGGTGAAGCTGCCCGATCTGTCCGGGATCGACTGGGAGCGGCAGGCGGAGAAGGACATGAAGGGAAAGGACTGGGTCACGAAGCCCGTGATCGTGCACAACCTGGGGTACTTCATGCTCCTGATGAACATGATGGGCTTTGTGGACGGCCTCTGCGCCATGGAGGAGGAGCCGGAGGAGGTCTATGCCCTGTTCGATTACGTGAGCGGATATTTCCTGGAGAAGGAGAAGGCCCTGCTGAAGTACTACCATGGGGATATCTATGAGCTGGCGGACGATACCGCCGCCATGCAGTTCCCCTTCATCAGCCAGGAGACCTACCGGAAGCTGGTGAAGCCCTTCGCCCAGCGGGAGGCGGACCTGGCCCTGAACGCGGGACTGAAGATCGGCATGCACGACTGCGGCAAATGCGAGAGCTTCATCGACGACTGGATCGATATGGGCGTCTCTCTGTGGGAGCCCGCCCAGGTGGGGAACGATCTCCTGGAGGTGCAGCGGAAGTACCATGGCAAGCTGGCCTTCGCCGGCGGCTGGGATAACCAGGGGAGAATCTCTTTCCCGGAGACCCCGGACGAGGAGCTGGCCCAGGCGGTGCGGGACTATATCGATAAATACGCCCCCGGGGGAGGCTTCTGCTTCATGGCCGGCGTGGTTGGGAGCAAGGACCAGGAGGTCCACCAGCGCAAGTCCGCCCTGGTGCACCAGATCTACCTGGATTACGGCCGGGACTGGTACAAAAACCACGGAGGTTAAGGCTTCAGATACAAAGACGCCTGCGGGATCGTTCCCGCAGGCGTTTGAGCGTGTCGACAAAGTCGACACGCTTCAACTCGGACCCGCTCCGCTGGGCTCCGAGTTGAGAAGGATGACATCGCCGCTGCGTCCTCCGAGCCCGGAATGGTTCGCAGCGCCGCAGGAACGGCACTGCTCCGGGATTCCGGGCTCTCGTCCTTTTTC
>JBGUZS010000012.1:0-15811 GCA_045223835.1 Oscillospiraceae bacterium
CCAGGAAATAGTCAGCCGAGGTGATGGCATTTACCGCAAGGTTTCCCAATCCCGGATAAGAGTAGATGACCTCCACCACGCTGGTGCCGCCCAACAGCGAGCCGATGGAGAGGCCGAGCATCGTGATAAGGGGCAGGAGCGAGTTGGGAAATACGTTTCCCCACAGGATCTTGCTGTCCTTGACGCCCCTTGCCCGGGCGCCGACGACATAATCGGAGCTCAATTCCTCCAATACCGCCGTGCGTACTTGCCGGGTATACTTGGCGGACATGGCGATGGCCAGCGTAACGGCGGGAAGGATCAGGTCTCTGAAGGTACCGCCGGAGGCGACTACATTGAACAGCCTGAGCTTCACGCAGAAGAACAAAATGAGAAGGAGCCCTACCCAGAAGTTAGGGATAGATACCCCCAGGAAGGTGATGGCCCGGACAACATAGTCGATGGGCTTGTTTCGATAAACTGCCGACAAAACGCCCAGGGGCACAGAAATGATCAGCATCAGCAGCATGGACATGAGGGTAAGCTTCAGGGTCGGCCAGAGCCGGGCGGCAAGCAAGGTCACCACAGGCTTATTCAGGGAATAGGACTTGCCGAAGTCCCCTTTGAGACAGTTGCCGATCCAGCGAAAATACTGCGTCAGGAAGGGATCGTTGAGCCCCATCTCCTCCCGCTGCACAGCGACCATCGCCTCATCGGGCATTCGGCCCTGGGCCAAGTACATGTGCCGGACCGGGTCGCCGGGGGAAATATAAGTAAGCAAGAACGTCAGAAAGCTGATGCCAATCAGGACGATCAGCATTTGCAGCAATCTGGAAGCGAGCTGTTTTCTGCCCAACTCGCCGCCTCCTTTCAGCGGTTACATGTAAAGCGGATATCAGGCGAGGAAGCAGAGATGCCCCCTCGCCTTAATTTCATTCGGTCAAATCAGCCCACGGGCTGGATATCGACGGTGACCCAGTAGTAATCGTTGGGACGGATATGGGCGGTAGCGACGGTCTTGCTATTCCACACCATGCAGCTGTTGTAGTAGCCGTCAATGATGGCGACGCCGTCGTCGATCAGGATCTGCTGCATCCTTTTCAGCAGGTCCAGACGCACTGCGGAATCGATCTCATTCTCCAGCTGCTTATAGAGCTTGTTGTACTCATCGTTGTGATAGAAGCAGTAGTCCGCCTCGTTCTCGCTGCACCAGTTGCCCATGTAGGTGTAGGGAGAGCCGGCAATCATATGGTTCCAGTTGTTGTTGTTCAGGTCGTATTCTCCGGCGACAAGCTTTGTCCACTGATCATCGGAGGAGCCGTAATCGCTCTTCACGCCAATTCCGATCTTGCTCAGGTACTGGGTGTGCGCATCGGAGAAGTCGTTCAGCAGGCGGTTCTCATAGGAGACGTATCGGAGGTAGATGTTCTGACCATCCAGCTCGCGGATGCCGTCGCCGTCTGTATCCACGATACCGGCGTCATCCAGGAGCTTTTTGGCGCCCTCGGGATCATATTTCCAGGGATTCGTCAGAGTCTCATAGCCGTAGCCCATACCGCTGGGCAGGACGGAGAAGCCGGGAGTGTAGAGATCGCCGATGGTGTTGGAATGGCAGATGGTATCATAGTCGATGGCCATGAGCACGGCGTGGCGCAGATCATCATTCGCCAGGATGCCGTTGAAATTGATCCAACTGAAGCCGCAGCGCACGCCGGCGGCTGTCTCAACGGTATAGTTGGGATCGGCCTGCAGCTTAGCCAGGTCAGAGACGCTCATGATATTCTCGGCGATGTCGATCTGACCCGCAAGCAGCGCATTGGCCTTGGCGGAGGCGTCGCCCATGAAGAGGATCTTCACGTTGTCGTAGGGCACATTCTTCCGGTAATAAGGATTCTTCACCATGTCGTAGCCCACCTGGGTATGGAATTCCTTCACCATGTAAGGGCCGGTGCCGATCATGCCGTTCTCGTAGTTGTCTCCGGTGCTCTCATAGTCCACGATGGCCATGGCGGGGTCTGCCAGGTTGCCGGCCAGGTTGACATAGGGGGTAACGGTCTTGATGGTAATGGTGTTTGCTGCGTCATCCGCCGTAATTTCCGCTTCGAACTCCAGGAAATTCTGGGGAGTGGTGGAGCCGTCGGGGCCCTTCTGCCGGACATAGTCCAAAGCATACTTGACCTTGCTGGCAGTCATGTCCACTCCGTTCGAGAACTTGATGCCGCTCTTCAGCTTGATCGTCCAGGTCAGGTGGTCGTCGCTGGCCTCGATGCTCTCAGCCAGGCAGGGAATAGGCTGACTGTCATCATCAAATTCGAAGAGGCTCTCGGAGACGCCGAAGCGCATGCAGTTCCAGGCGCAGTTGGTCTGCAGCCAGGGGGCGATCATCCCGTCAGAGTACATCTGGCAGCCAAAGGTCAGGGTCTTCTCAGCTGTGCTGCCTTTGTTGCCGGATTCCTTGCCGCTGCATCCGGCCAAAACGGACAGGAGCAGGAGCACGCAAAGGATAAGCGCGATCGTTCTTTTCATGTTGTCTTCCTTTCTGCTTTCTGTAAATATATAGAGAGTCAGCGAAAACAAAAGAATGCATTCATGCGGACATAGAATAAGACTGCTGCCGCATGTGTTGCGGCAGCAGTCCGTTTTTCTGCAGCCAAATTCCCACTGCCTCTGCTCCAAAGATCCGTGGAGAGAGTGATCGTCAAGGCGCAGGCAAGTCTTCTGGCTTAAGGGTCATCGCATCCGCAGTCTTCCCAGCCAAAAGGCCAGTGACATTTTTGCTTCAGCTCGCCTAATACAGCGGCGGCTCCGTACGGGATTCACACCCGTTTCCTTTTTCACCGTTTCCGTAGAAACGGACCAACGCCCGTATACAGTTTTTCGCATAAGGATGAATTGTTCAAGAACTTGTTTAACTATGTTTGATTTACAAAGGGTACAATACCTCTTTTATTGCATTTTTGCAATACTCATACCCCTACCGGTATTCTTGACAATAACGAGGATTGCGGCGGCTGCGGAAATATGCTATCTTTGGTAGGAAAAGGGGGAAAAGCTTTGGTCAATTTAGAATGCGATTACAATAACGGAGCCTGTGAGCCGATCCTTCGGCGTTTGCTGGAGACCAATCAAGAACGCCTGCCCGGTTATGGAGCAGATCAGTATACGGAATCGGCAACGGCCAAGATCCGCTCCGCCTGCGGCTGCGAATCCGCCGAGGTTGAATTCCTGGCGGGCGGAACGCAGACGAACGCTGTGGTGATCTCCGCTTTGCTTCGGGATCACGAAGGCGTCATTTGCGCTTCCACCGGGCATATCAACAGTCACGAGGCGGGCGCCGTTGAATACACCGGTCACAAAATCCTTACGCTTCCCGGCAAACTGGGCAAGCTGAATGCCGATTCCTTAAGAACCCTCCTGGAACAGTTTTTCGATGATTCCAACCGGGAGCACATGGTCTGGCCAGGCATGGTTTATATTTCCTATCCGACAGAATACGGAACCCTGTATTCGAAGGCAGAGCTCACGGCTGTATCCTCAATCTGCCGTGAACACGGAATCCTGCTCTATCTGGACGGCGCCCGCTTGGGTTACGGATTGATGAGTCAGGCTGCGGACCTTTCCCTCCGGGATATTGCCCGACTCTGTGACGTTTTCTACATCGGCGGCACGAAGGTTGGCGCGCTTTGCGGCGAAGCAGTGGTCTTCACCGGGGCAGAGCGGCCGGAGCACTTCACGCATATGATCAAGAAACGCGGTGCACTGCTGGCAAAGGGACGGCTGATCAGCCTGCAGTTCGATACCTTGTTTACCGATGATTTGTATTTTCGCTTGGGCGAACACGGGATCCGAATGGCTGATCGGATGAAACTGATCCTGCGTGAACAGGGGCTTCCCTTCTTCCTGGAGACGCCCACCAACCAGCAATTCATTCTGCTGGAGGACAGGCTGCTCCCTCCCCTTGCCGAACAGGTGACTTACAGCTTTTGGGAGAAGCCGGACAAGGATCACACCGTGATCCGCCTTGCCACCAGCTGGGCGACAACGGAAGAAGAGCTTGATGGGCTGCGAGCGGCTTTGGTATCTATAGGAGGTATGCAGCATGGGTAAATATCGCAATTTCAAGCTGGCTATCTACTGCACTGCACAGAGCATGGTCAGCATCACCCCGGAGGAGCTTGCTGAGCAGCTTGCTTTCTTCCGGAAATATACAGGCTGCGATAAGGTCTATCTGGAGCCTTATCGGGATGGCCTGATGATTCCTGACGACCAGCTGCGGAGAATCAAGGACTTCTTTCTTCAGGAGGGCATTGAGGTTTCCGGGGCTTTGACCACTACCTGCGAAGACCTTTGCGAAGCTGATGCGGAAAAGCAGCGGCTGGGCGGGACATATTGCTATTCGAATAAAGCTATGCGTGAACGCCTGGTCAAGACCGTTCGTTATACCGCGAGGCATTTTGATGAATTCATTATCGACGATTGGTTTTTTACCGGATGCACCTGCGAAGAGTGCCGAAGGGCCAAAGGAAACCGCAGCTGGGAAGAATTCCGCACTTCCCTTCTGGCCGAGGTGAGCCGGGAACTGGTCATGAAACCGGCTAAAGAGGAAAATCCAAACTGCCGAGTGATCATCAAATTTCCAAACTGGTCTGAGGCGTATCAGGAGTCCGGTTATCAGCCCGCCGTACAAAGGAACGTTTTCGACGGAATCTATACCGGAACAGAAACCCGGGATACCCGGCACAGCGACCAGCACCTGCCCAAATACTGCAGCTACAGCTTGATGCGGCTCATGGAGAATTACGCGCCCGGAAGAAACGGCGGAGGCTGGTTCGATCCCTATGGCTGCTATCCCATGGAACTCTATGGAGAGCAGGCTTATCTCACTGCCCTGGCGCGCGGCCGTGAGCTCTGCCAGTTTTGCTGGGGATCTCTTTACCGGAATCGTGTGGTCACGCCTGTCGGTCTGCAGCTGGAAGAAATCGACCGTATGCTGGACCTGGCCGGAGCGTGTACCGGCGTGCCCTGTTATCTGCCGCCGGACGCCCAGGGTGAAGATCATCTGGAGGATTTCCTTGGCATGATGGGGGTCCCTATGGATCCCACCCCCGACTTTCCCTTTGATCGAAATACCGTATTCCTGACCATACAGGCATTGAAAGATCCGGAGATCATCCCCCGACTGACGCAGTTTGTTGCAGGCGGCGGAAAGGCTATCGTCACCTCCGGATTCCTCATCGGCGCATTAGGAAGGGGCATCGAGGAGCTCAGCTCTATCCGCTACCGCGGCCGACGTTTCCGTACGGATGTCTTTTATCAGGACGGGATGTTCTCTCCATACGCCCTTCATTCTCGCCGCCCCCTTACCTTTCCCCTGCTGGAGCACAGAAACAATACCACCTGGGCGCTGGCAAAAGGAGTTGTGGGGGAGGAGAATTACCCGCTCATTCTGCGGGATTGTTACGGCAAGGGACAGCTGATAACCCTTGCCATACCGGATGAATACGGTCTCCTCTATGCTCTTCCCGAGGAAATCCTCGGGGCAATTCGTTCCCAATTCATGGGAGATATCCCGTATCGCCTGGACGGCCCCTCCCAGGTTTCCCTGTTTCCCTATGACAATGACGTTCTCGCCCTGTATCGCTATGTCGGAAATCTTGGCAGAGGCCGCGTGCGTCTTGTTCTTCAGGGAGTTGCTGACGGCTTAACGGATCCCCGCAGCGGGGCAGAGCTTGCCCCGAAGGTGCAGATCATCCGCGGTGAGCCGAAAACCGTTTTTGAAATTCCAATGCTTGAACAGGGGGATTTCCGATTCTTCCGGATCAACTGGAATGCAAATCGGGAGGGGATCAAATTGAAGCATACGGTTACCTCTGCCCCGCACACATTTGATTGATCCTCTCCAGGAAACGACCGGGGAGATTTGGTCAAGCCGCATTTCCTCCCCCTCCCTATCCCTTGCTTTTTCCTCCTGATTCCGTTATACTACAGAAAAAATCCAAGTGTTACTGGGGGGATTACTCATGGCCCTGCTGGAATCCGGTGAAATGTATTTGGAAACGATCCTGATCCTTTCCAAGCAGAAGAGCGGCGTCAGAGCAATTGACGTGGGTGAATATATGGGCTTCTCCAAGCCTTCGGTCAGCCGTGCTATGGGACTGCTGAAGAATGGCGGGTATGTCGTAGCGGATGAAAATGGTTTCCTATCCCTGACGGATGCCGGCCGGGAGGTTGCGGAGCGCATCTATGAGCGTCACACCTTGCTCACCGAGCTGTTGATCCGCCTCGGCGTCGATCGGGAAACTGCGGTTGAGGACGCCTGCAAAATCGAGCATTATATCAGCAGCACCTCTTTTGACGCCATCAAAAAACACGTGGCTGAATATGGATCCTTTGACATGCGGTAACCAGTCTCAGGCTTCGGCGCAAACGCCGAAGCCTTTTTTGGAGGGATAGATCAATGAGTCGAAAGCCTCTGCCAACAGCCGAGCCTGAGCTCGTGGGGATCGGCAGCGAAGATATCCTGAATTACCTGGACGCCCTTGAAGCATCCGATACTGAAATGCATGGTTTGATGATCATGCGTCATGGAAGGATATGCTGCCAGGGATGGTGGGCCCCCTATGCCCCCGGTCTGCGCCATGGGCTGCAAAGTCACACCAAAACCTATGCGGCCACGGCAGTTGGGATCGCCTGCCGGGAAGGACTGCTCCGACTGGATGAACCCGTTATCGATATTTTTCCCGAATATACGCCGTCTGATCCCAGCGAAATGCTGAAACGGCTGAAGGTTCGGGACGTTTTGTGTATGGGCTGCGGTATGGATACCATGCCGGTTCCCACAAAGGATTGGATAAGGGATTTTCTCCATACTCCGGTGCTCCATGAACCGGGAACGACGTTCATGTACAATTCCTTCGGCTCCACACTGCTGGGCGCCATGGTGCGGCAGAGGAGCGGACTTGGGCTGCATGATTATCTCACCCCCCGTCTCTTTGATAAGATCGGCATCGACAGCGATAATCTCCGTTGGGTACGGCTGCCGGACGGCATGGAAGTCGGAGGCGGCGGACTCTATGCCACGACCGAGGACAATCTCCGGCTCATGAAGCTGTATTTGGACGGCGGCGTCTGGGATGGCGAGAGAATCCTTTCAAAAGAATATGTTCAGCTGGCCACGACGAACCAGAATGATTCCGCTACGGAATCTCAAAACAATCCCCTGGCTACGGACAATTTTCTCGGCTACGGTTTCCAGATCTGGATGTGCAAGCCGCAAGGCGTATATCGGGCAGATGGGGCCATGGGTCAATTCACCATCGTTTTCCCTGAACAGGATATGATCATTGCGATCAATGAAACCGCTGTGGGCGCCGGCCCGGCCCAGCGCACGCTCGACCTTACCTGGGAGTTTGCCAGCAAGGTCGTGAGCAGTAATCCCCTGCCCCGGGACCCGATCTCCGCAGAACGTCTCCGTCGCCGGCTCAGCCGGCTGAATATCGGGAATCCTGCTTCCGCGCCTGTAAGCCCTGCCGCAGCTGAGGTCTCCAAACGCCGATTTCAAGTCATCTCCGGGGATTTTGGCCCGTTTGGAGGTAATTTCATGTCCGGAGAGTCGCCGGATCCCATTTGCCGCTTTCAGCTTGTATTTGACCGGGACGGATGTCGGTGGTCCTTCATCACCCAAAGCGGGAAAGAGGAAGCGGTTCGCGTCGGACTGCGGGGCGAGCGATTCAGCAATCTGATCGGCAGTCTGGATGACCCCACGCGTATGTATCTTTGCAGCGGCCTTTGGAAGAATGAGCGGGAGTTTCTCCTGGTGTGCCGATTTGCGGAGAGCTGCGTTGAGGACCGCTATACGATGCGTTTTGAGGGAAACGCCGTGCATATTCTGGCGGAGAACAATTCTGCATTTCGCGGGCCGGATCCGGTCCGGATAGAAGCGGTGGAAACGGAATAAACTTCAGCATAGAAGAGCCGCGCTGCCTTGAGTTGCAGCGCGACTTTTCTTAGTATTTTCCTTACTGGCTGAATGCGTGCGCTAATTTGCGTCATTGCAGCAGATCACGGTAGATTTCCAGGTCTTCATCTTTGAATACGTTGAAAACGACTTTTAACCCTTGATTCTCCTCCCGTTTCCAATCTCTGACTGTTTGAACGGCGATTTGCGCCGCCTCCCGCTGAGGAAAGCCAAAAACTCCCGTTGAGATACAGCAGAACGCAATGCTCTCACAGCCATGCTCCGCTGCAAGCCTCATACAGGAGCGGTAACAGGAAGCCAGCAAATTGCAGTGCTCCCGGGTCAAAGGTCCATCCACAATCGGACCTACAGTATGGAGAATAGAGGTACAAGGGAGATTGTATGCCGGAGTGAGTTTCGCTTGACCGGTTGGCTCCTCATGTCCCTGATTCTCCATAATCTCGGCACATTTCAGCCGCAATTCCACCCCAGCCATTGTATGGATAATATTGTCAATGCAGCTGTGGTTCGGCCGGAAACATCCAAGCAAACCGCTGTTTGCCGCATTCACGATCGCATCGATCCGGAGCGTTGTGATATCTCCCTGCCAAATGAACAGGTCCGTATCCCCGTCACAGGGCCGCAAGGTTTTCCAATCGGTTATACCCTTTTCCGCCGTCATTTCCTGCAGCAGTTCTCCCTGTACCTTCAGAAACTCCTGAGAAGCCGGCATGGGCGGGCGAATATTGAACAAGCCTCTCAGCAGACGCCACCGATTATCCGTATCCCTCGGTATCGTATACCGGGCAGTCTCAGGCATCTCCCTCTGCAAAGCGCGGATGAGCCAGACTTCTTTCTCCTCCCTGTTCACAGATTCACCTCCTGACATCAATCGGGTAAAAGAAAAAGCCGCGCAAGCGGCTTAATCTTCTATATGGCTGGGATGGCGGGATTCGAACCCACGCATGCGGGAGTCAAAGTCCCGTGCCTTACCGCTTGGCTACATCCCAATAAATGGGGTGGGTGATCGGAGTCGAACCGACGGCCTCCAGAGCCACAATCTGGCGCTCTAACCAACTGAGCTACACCCACCATGCCGCAAGGCTCGCTTATTCTACCGTATTTCACGGGGAAAATCAATAGGGAATTCCGGTTTTCTTTTCGCTTCCCGTTTGCGGTGTGGCTGAGGCAGATCATTGACCTGTGTATATTTCCCTGCTCCTTGTAAAACAATAGTACGGCAAGTAGAAATACAAGGAGAGCTTCATCTATGAAAGCAACCGGAATTGTAAGGAGAATCGACGACCTGGGGCGGGTTGTTATCCCTAAAGAGATCCGCCGCACCATGCGTATTCGTGAGGGTGACCCGCTTGAAATATTCACCGAGAAGGATGGAGAGGTCATTTTCAAGAAATACTCTCCCATGGGAGAGTTGAGTGACTTCGCAGGGCAAATCTGCGAAACGATGCATAAGACAACGAACCGCATTACTGCCATCACCGACCGCGACAGCGTGATCAGTGTGTTTGGCGCGCCGAAACGGGATCTGGGGGAAAAACGGATCAGCGGAGAACTGGAACAGGTGATGGAAGGACGGCAGCTGTTCCAGGAGCGGGCAGGAGATCGCATGCTGCCTATTGTAGACGGGGAAAGCCAATACCGGGTGTCCATTGCGGCGCCGATCATTTCCGAAGGCGATGTGATGGGATGCGTTGTCTTTTTGAATACCGGAGAATCTCAACCCACCGGAGAAGTAGAAAACAAACTGGCTGCCACGGTTGCCCGGTTTCTGGGCAAACAAATGGAATCCTGAAGCGAGGAACAAGCCCCTGCCGCATCGATTTGCAGCAGGGGCTTTCGTATACCGGTCAGTTTTCCATGGGTGGAATGCTGGTCACATCAAACGGAGTTTCCTGATACACCACATAGTTCAGCCAGTTGCCAAAGAGAAGGTTGGCACAGGATCTCCAGCTGCAGTTGGGTGACTTTGTATCGTCGTCATCCGGGAAATAGTTCTCCGGGATATGGATGGGAAGACCGGCCTCCTTATCCCGAAAATATTCTTTGGACAGCGTATCCGGATCATACTCCGAGTGTCCCATGAGGTAGATCTGCCTGGCATCCTTCGTGGTGACGGCATAAACCCCTGCCTTCTCGCTTTCCGCCACAATATGCAGAGCGGGAACCCTTTCGATATCTTCCCGATAGATGGTGGTATGCCGTGAATGGGGAATCAAGAAGGTATCGTCAAATCCTCGAAACAAATAGGAGCCCTGCTCCGTCACATGGTGCTGGAAAACGCCGAATAGTTTCTCCGGCAGGGTGTGCTTGGGTACACCATAATGATAATACAGCCCCGCCTGAGCTCCCCAGCAGATATGAAGCGTGCTGTATACATGGGTTTTGCTCCATTCCAGGATCATGCAGAGCTCATCCCAATAGTCTACCTCTTCGAAGGGCATCAGTTCCACCGGCGCACCGGTAATGATGAATCCGTCAAACCATTCATCCCGGACCTCATCCAGGGTCTGATAAAACGTGAACATATGCTCCTGAGACGTATGTCTGGGGACACGCCCCCGGACAGTGAGCAGGCTCATTTCAATCTGCAGCGGCGTATTGGCCAATACGCGCGCCAGCTGCGTTTCGGTAACGATTTTTGTGGGCATGAGATTCAGGATCAAAATGCGCAGCGGTCGAATGTCCTGCGTATATGCCCGGTCATCTGTCATGACAAAGATATTCTCTGCCGCCAAGACTTTCGCCGCCGGAAGATTCCTGGGTATTTTTATCGGCATCTGCCTTCTCCTCCTGTTCTCTTCACGGGTTGCAGCGGTCCAAGGATAGCATCCCGATGAACGGCTGTCAACACCGGAGCTTCACCGCACCGCAAGCTCAGACTGCTGAACCGGCAATTCCCAGTGCTTCCGCGTGGGGCTTCATTCCCTCGATGCAGATGGCTGCAACATCCTGCACTTCCATGCCCAGCATTTCGCAGCCCTTCCGGATCAACTCACGGTCACATTTCGCAGCAAACTTTTTATCCTTAAACTTCTTCATGAAGCTTTTGATTTCAAGGTCCTGAATGCCCAGGGGGCGCATACGCGCACAGGCCTGAATGATTCCCGTCAGCTCATCCACGGCAAAAAGCGATTTTTCCAGATCCGTTTCCGGCAGTACATCCGTACAAACCGAATAGCCATGACTCAGAATCGCGCGAACATCCGACTGAGGCACGCCTGCCGCCAGGAGCGGTTCCGCCGTATGCTGCAGGTGTTCCTCCGGAAACCGTTCATAATCATAGTCATGCAGGAGTCCGACCGCCATCCAGTGTTCCTCGTCCTCGCCAAAATGCCTGGCCATGGCTCCCATGGCATAGCTTACATTCAGCGCATGGATCACGAGATGAGCATCCTTTACCATGCTGTCGTTGAGTCTTCGCGCCTCTTCCAAAGTCAGCTTTTCCATGATTCTTCCTCCCGGGTTGTCCAAAAGCATATGCTCGTTTTTTGAAGTTTAGCACAAGCAGCGGACTGAAACAAGTGTTCAGAACAGAATGTGGACTTGCGGCTGCGGAATACACTGCATTGGAAAGATCTTTCCTCCCGTTGAAAGGAGCCGAAAATGCTAATTCCGCTGACCGTACTGCTGAATACCGCGTTTCTCACGCTTCGCCTTGGGGAAGCCGCAGGCTCATTCCCCCGGCCTCTCAGCGCGGCCGAAGAACGCCGATGCGTTGCCTTGGCCATGCAAGGAGATCAGGAGGCGAGAAACACGCTGATTGAACGAAACCTGCGGCTGGTCGCCCATATCTGCAAAAAGTATTATTCCTCCTCCTGCGAACAGGATGATCTGATCTCCATTGGCACTGTCGGCCTGATCAAGGGCATTTCCAGTTATGATCCGGAAAAAGGCGTTCGTCTTGCCACATATGCTTCTCGCTGCGTGGAAAACGAGATCCTGATGTACTTTCGCAGCCAAAAGAAATCCAGCGGCGATATTTCCCTCTCCGAAGCTATTGATGAGGATGGGGACGGAAAGCTCTCCATACTTGATGTTTTATGTGAAGACGAAGAGGACCTGCTGGAGCGCATCTCCCAACGGGAAGACTGCAGCAAGCTGCGAAGATGTATCCATTCAGCGCTCACAGAGCGAGAGCAAACGATCATCACTCTGCGCTACGGGCTGGACCGACACAGAATCCACACACAATGGGAACTGGCCTCCATGCTGGGCATATCCCGCAGCTATGTTTCCCGGCTTGAAAAGAAGGCGCTGGAAAAACTGCGATCCGCAATGGAGCACGACGGATAACGCTCTTTGCCGAACGGTCAGGTGCTTCTTTTACCAGCCTTGAGAACAGCGATCAGGCTTATCGATAAAAGAGGATAGAAAACCAGGTGACGATATTCCCGTTGAAAAACTCAATCCCATACTTTTCCGCCAGCTCTGTCGCGATAATCCCATAGCTCTCTACACACGGAAACATCCGCTCGGGATGGCGGCACGGTTTTCCTTCCGGATATGTACAGGTCTGACAGAACGCGCAGGCTTCCGTCGACAAAGCCATAACTTCTTCCGCCTCTGCGCTCAGGATCTGATAAACCTGACGTGTGATCTCTTCATGAGGCGCTCTTGTCCCCAGTGTTTCTTCCAGATCGGCAATGTCCCGTACTTCCGTCAGCGTTGTGATCACCAGGGCCCCGGAAAACGCTTTGCAGCGATCCCGGCATTCTTTAACAGGGCCTACGGCAGGCGGGCATGCCCAGGATTTTCCGTACATGGGACATTCCGTCTCGCAGACATGTCTGATCCGTTCTGAAAAAGGGATATCCTCAATCTGCACCCATGCGTATTGCGCTATGGGCATTTCGCATAAACGCGCTTCGACTCGTTCTCGATCCAATGCAAATTCCTCCGGTGAATACAGCATCGAAATTTCCGCTATACATTCAGTTCGTTATGAAGTATAATGATTAAAAGGGGTGTATGCACAAATGAAACGCTTGATTCCCATATTCTTCTGCCTATGTCTCTGTCTCGCGTCCGGCTGCGGGAAGCATGGTTTACCCGAACCGACGCCAACTGCTGAGGACGTATCGACGCCAACCGCAGAACCGACCCCCAGAGGCGGTGAGGTCGTAATCACGGCGGCACCCGGCAGCACGCCCAGTCCGGTCAACACCCCAATGCCTGCGGCAGATGACGCGGAAGGCGGCGATTATGATCTTGTGGATATCTCCGGCAGCTTTCGCAGCGATACCGGTACTGCGCTGAACCTGGTTGCGGATTGGGAATGCATCTCCGTCAGCGCAAAGAATGTTCGTTTGACCATCACTCTGTCCCTGGAGTCCTACAGCCTGAGTGTGGGGGAACGATCAGCTAATCAGCTGGTGCTCAATGGGATACCCATTACTTACCGTACTTCCTCTCTTGAAGTCCCCTCAGGCGGTCTCTCCAAAACCGAACTGTATACCTGGTCAGAGACGCTTCCGCTCATGGAGGACGGGAGCCTGCAGCAGGATCTGTATGCCTACTGGGTCTTTTCCGGAACATACAGCGGCGTTGAGATCGATCAGCTTGAACTCAGCGGACATATTGCAGTGCCGTAAAACAATTTGCAAGAAAGAATACAGGGAAGCCGGGGCTTTAGCCGCAGCTTCCCTGTTTTTCATTAGCGCTTCAGATAGTCTGCTGCTTCTGCCAACGATATATTCTTTTCCCGGGCAATCGAGGCCAGATCCTCGTACTCCGGCTTCTCCCTCCGGATCCCCCAGCCTGTTGCCGTTTTGATCCGAACCATTCCGGCCTCAGTTGTCTCAACACGTTCCTCCCGCGCCAGGACCGTTCTTCCCCATCGATGCTCACGCACCCCTAAGGTCGTAGTATGGCGAAACAGCAGTCCGAGCATGACCTCCCGGTGCTCGGGCTTGCACAGGCAGGTCAGTAATGTACCCGGACGATTCTTTTTCATCCCTATTCCCGTTGTATACACATCCAGCGCCCCTGCGGCCATCAAGCGCTCCTGAGCAAATCCGAGCGCTTCCGGCGTCATATCGTCCAGATTGCATTGAAGCTCAAGAATCGTGTCACCCTGACCGTCAGTTTCCCCCAGGAATGCGCGGACACAGTTCGCAGCGGGGAAATCCTTCATTCCCATACCATAGCCGATCTGCTCCGTACGCATCACAGGCATCCGTCCAAAGTGATCGGCAAAGTATCGGAGCAGCGCAGCTCCGGTGGGCGTACAAAGCTCCCCCTCCTGGCTTCCGCTGACCGATGGGATCCCCTCGAGCAGCTTTGCCGTGGCCGGCGCCGGAACCGGGACAATGCCGTGGGCGCAGCGCACCTGTCCAAAGCCTGTTGTGATGGGAGAAACGATGATTTCATCCGGTTTCAGGATGTCCAGCAAACAGCATACCGAGACGATGTCCGTTACGGCATCCATCGCTCCCACCTCATGAAAATGCACCTGGTCGACCGGTACGCCATGAACGAATGCCTCCGCATCGGCCAGCAGGCGATATACCTCCTGCGCATCGCGTTTGGCCTTAGGCGGCATGGATAGCGAGTTCAGGAGCCGGATAACTGTTCCGGGCTCCTGGTGACTATGGCCGTGCGGATGGGCGTCATGCGCATGATCCGCTGTATGATGATCATGGTCATGGTGGTGATCGTGGTCATGGTGGTCGTGATCATGGTCATGGTCATGGTGGTGGTCGTGGCTGTGTTCTTCCTCGCCGTTGACTTCCACCCGGAAATGCGTCCCCACCACACCCCGTTTTATAGCCGGTTCTGCACTGATCCGTACTCCCGGAATACCCAAACCGTTCAGCTGCTCCAGAACGATCTCCTTCTCCGGCACCAACTCCAGAAGCGCTGCGGCAAGCATATCGCCTGCTGCGCCCATATTGCATTCGATGTATAAGGTCTTCATGCTTTTCCCCCCATGTGATTGATCATACTGGCCAAGTACCCTGCGCCAAAACCGTTATCGATATTGACTACGCTTACTCCGCTGGCGCAGGAATTCAGCATGCTCAGCAACGCAGACAGGCCGCCAAAGGATGCGCCATAACCAACGCTTGTGGGTACAGCAATAACCGGGACATCGGCCAAACCGCCGATCACGCTGGCCAACGCCCCTTCCATCCCGGCAATAGCGATAATGACCCTGGCCTCCATGATCACATCCGCATGCGAAAGCAGGCGATGCAGACCGGCAACGCCGACATCGTACAATCGGACGACGCGGTTGCCCAGGGCTTCGGCGGTGAATGCCGCCTCCTCTGCCACCGGCATATCGCTGGTGCCGCCTGTTGCCACAACGATACTCCCATCTCCATCCGGAGCAGGCATTTCGCCGACGATGCCGATCCGGCCGATCTTATGATACCGGAGAGGAAGGGATTGACCAGTCAGCTCAGCTGCAGTTTCGCTCATGCGCGTGATCAGGACCAGTTCTTGTCCCCGTTCCAACAATGCAGCGGCTATGTCTCTGATCTGCTCCGGCGTCTTCCCTGCCCCATAGATTACTTCTGCAACGCCTTGACGAACCGCGCGATGATCGTCCAGTTTGGCATAGCCCAGATCGGTAAAGGGGGACAGCTTGATTTGAAGCAAGGCCTGTTCCACGCTTATGCTGCCTTCGGCGACCTGTTTCAGCAGCGAGCGGATTTCCTTCTGGTCCATTCATTTTTCTCCCTTCTCGGATGAAGCCGGGAGCTCCATACCCAGTCTTTCCTTCAGATCCAGCATGACCTCCGGAAAAAGGGGCGCCAAAGCGCGAAGGATCTCCCCCCGTTTTTGGATTGCCGCTCCCATTTGCTCGCCGGTTATCTGGAGCTTTGCCGCATCCCCCAAAACGCGGATTCG
>JBGUZS010000013.1:0-4582 GCA_045223835.1 Oscillospiraceae bacterium
CAGCAGGGTGCTTTTTCCGCTGCCGCTGGGACCGATGACGGCGTACATCTCCCCGGTCTCAAATTCGCAGCTGGCCCCCTTCACCGCCGGAGCCTCGGCCCCCCGGTAGGTATAGGTCACGTTTTCCAGTCGAATGATGGACATGGGATTACCTCCTTGTTCAGGCTCCCTCTCTGAGAGAGCTGGCGCGGAGCGCCTGAGGGAGCGCCGCTCCTTGAAGCTCTTTCGTTAAAGCAGCTTGTCGTTACGCTCCCTCAGTCATCCCGCTTCACGGGCTGACAGCCCCCTCGGTGAGGGGGCTTGATTCCTATTCTTTCACCTGCAGCAGTTCCAGTACATTCCGGCGCGTCACGCTCACTGCCGCGGCCTCCGTGCCCATGGCGCAGGCCAGGAGGTGGGCGGCGGTGTAGACCGCGATCAGCCCCGCCACGGCGGTGAGGGCATTGCCTTTGGTCAGCACCAGGGCGGCGACGGCCAGGCACAGACCCAGGAGGCAGAGGAAGATCTGCTCCAGACTGAGCATGGCCCGGGTCCGGCGCTTGGTGGTCCCCAGTACCCGGAGGAGGGAGGCCTCCTTGGCGCTTTGGAGGATGATCCCCGCCGGGAGAACGCCCCCCAGGATCAGAGCCAGGGCAAAGGCGATGGGGTACAGCAGCTCCAGGAGCCGATAGGTCTGATACACCCGGTCCGCCTCGGCGGTATCCAGGGAGAAGGAGCCGGGGCGGTTTTCCAGCAGCCGGAACACCCAGGACCGGAATTCCGTGGCCTTGTGGTAATCCACCAGGGTGAACTCCGCCTTATCCAGAGGAATATAGTCCGAAAACATGGAGCCGAAGTGCCTGCGGGAGGCCACTGGGGCGTAGAAGGTCTTGCCCTCCTCCTCCGCAATGCCTGCCACGATGAAGTGGTGGGTATACTTGTGGTAGATCACGTTCACCAGCTCTTCCTCCGTGGCGTCCGGGTGGCTGTCCCGCAGGATGCTGATGTACCCGCCGCTGCAGATCTCCCCCCGGGAGCCCAGCTCGTAGCCAAGCTCGTCGGCCAGCTCCCTGGATACCACGCAGAAAGCCATCTCCTCGGAAAACATCTCCGGCCCCTTGTCCTCCCGCCAGGTGATCTCCGCATCAGTGACCCTGGAGATATCGTTGGTGAGGATGAGGGTGTCCGTCACGAAGTTGCTCTCGCACCCGATGCGCTTATAGAAATAAAAGGGATCCCGAACGTAGCCGGTCTTTTCCACATCCTTGGCCCGGTTGTCGGAGAAGCCGTTGAGGAAGCGGGGGTGGACCTCGATATTCTGATACAGGTCCCGGTAGGTGCTTCGCAGCAGGGTGAAGAAGCCCATGGAGAAGCAGAGCACCAAGCTCAGGGCCAGGCTGAGGACGGTCTTGGCAGGCGTGCGCCGCAGATGCTTCCCCACGTAATTTAAGGTATGCCGCAGTCCCGTGCGGGGCCGGTACTCCAGGGGTTCCAGCACCGGCAGGGGGGCCAGGGCGACCTCCTCCGTGAGCTCCGGGGGCAGCTCTTTCCGCTTCCCCACGTTCCGGTTCACACTCCCCTGCAGCAGCTCCAGGGGCGGAAGCTGCGCCACCCTTACCAGGGCAGCCCAGGCCAAGATCAGCAGCAGCACCAGGCTCCCGCAGAAGCCCGCCAGGAGGACGGGCACGGGGACGGTGGTATCCATGGTGAGGCCCAGGGCGGCGAACTCGGCGGCGTTGGCCGAGGCGGCATAGCGGGTATAGATCACCGCGCCGATGCTGCCCAGGAGCACCGCGGGCACTGCCAGGGCGAAGAGGGGGAAGAGGAGGGCCTTCTTGGCCTCCCCCGCAGGGCAGCCCAGGGCCCGCATGACGGCGAATTCCTTCTTCTTCCGCAGGATATACAGGTACACCGTGAGGAGAAGCACCAGCACGGCGGAAACGGTAAAGGCAACCAGCTTCACCAGGGTGAGGCCCCCGGCCTGGGTGAGCTGCTCCCGCACCGCGGGCCAGCCCCCGTCGGAGAAGCGGACGATATAGCCCATATCCAGAAGCTGAGGCAGCACCTCATCCCGGAAGGGGATGATGCTGTCCGCGTCCTCAATGAGGAAGCTCACCTCCGTGGGCTTCACCTCGTGGTTTGCGATGTCCGCCGTCTCCGGCAGGAAGGACAGGGGCACGAACACGGCGTTATCCCCGTAGGCCCAGAAGCGTTCCTCGCTGCTCACCCGGTCCAGGCTGCTCTCCGTATAGGTGCCCACCACGGTGAAGGTCTGGGGGGTCCAATTCTCCGCGTACCGCAGGTTGGAATAAGCCACGGCCCCGAAGGTGCACAGGGGCTCCAGGAGCTTGTCCCCCAGCTTGAGGCGGAAGCTGTCCCCCAGCTCCAGGCCATAGAGCTGGGCCATACCCTCCGGGATGACGCACACGGGCTTGCCCATGTCCTCCAGGCCCAGGATGCGTCCTTGGGCCAGCTGGAGCTGCCCGTCCTGGTAACGCTTGAGGCTGGCCATATCCTCCAGGTAGTGGATATCCAGGGTGTGCTTGTCCGTTTCGATGATCTCCATCATCCGCCGGAGACCGGCGAATTCCGGTGTATCCAGGTAGTCCTCCACGCCCTCCGGGACGGGGGTGGTGTAGTCGCAGAGGCCGTAGAGGGAATCGTCCCCCAGGTGGGTGTAGGGTATGGTCCAGAAGTAGGATTCGTCCAGAATGCCCGAAGCGTTCACCTGCTGCACGTCCACGGTAGCCACAAAGACGTAGCGCTTTCCCTTCTCCAGGCCCATGAGCGACTCCGCGTTCACCCAGTTTCTGGTGTAACCGTTGATTGTCCCATGTCCGTAGACCGTTCTCGGCAGATTGTCCGCCCGCTCCGGAAAAGTGGCGTAGGCCTCCACGCAGAGCCGCTTCTTGTCGATGTAGGCCCGGTTCTGCTTCAGGTCCTCCTCGTCCCCCGCCAGCACTTCCACGTCGTCCAGCCGCAGCTCCACCGTGGAGCCATAGGTATATTCAGGATTCAGTGTACTCAGGTCCAAGTTGGAGCCGTTGTAGGTGCCCGCGATAACGACGCGCTTGGTGCTGTTCAGGTTGATACCGGTGAGGAGGCTGCGGTAGATATAGATCCGACGATAGTCCGAAAGACCCCCGGTCATATACCGCTGCTCCGCCCGGGTCACATAGGGGAGGGCGGAGAGGGTCTTGATTTCCTCCGCCGTCAGGGTTTTGGTGTGGTAAAGCTCATAGGGGGGCTCCCCTGTCCAGGCGGGATTGCTCTTTGGGTCGGAGAGGAAAAAGTACATGGCCCTAGCCTCCGCCAGCTGATCCTCACCGTGCATGACGCTGAAATACCCGTGGTATTGGCTATAGGTCTTATCATACTCCCGCCGGGTCATGGCGTAGTCCAGGAGGTTATACAGGAACAGAAAGGACGCCGCGGCGATGAGGAGCAGGGTGACGGCGGTCTTCACGGGGCTGCGCAGGAGCATGCGGATCGAGGTGGATTTTTTCATGGCGGTTCCTCCCTTGCCGTACAGTTCGGTGAGCGTCCCGGCGCGAGTCAGGATTAGCGCCGGGAGATCCCCGTCGAGCCGGTAGATCAGGTACTGATCCGGGGAAACCCGGCACTCCCGGTACCCGGCCCAACGGCCGGAGAGGGGCCGGTCCCGGTTTTCCCGGGACGGGGTCTCCCCCTCCGCCAGGGCGGAGATCAGGGCGTCCAGGGGGCGCATATCCCGCCCCCGCTCCATGGCCCGCCGATAATCCCGTTTGAACTGGGGGGTGGGTTTGACGGTATACTTCATGCTTACCCTTTCAGGTCCTTGAACAGGGCTTCCCGATCCTCATACCCCTTTGCCTCGGGATCCCGGGCGATGCGCTCCGCCTCCCGCAGGGCGGCGGCGGTTTTCTTATTCGGCCGCTCCAGCCGGATCTCGAAGGGGATCCTCCCCTCCCGCAAGGACTGGCGGACAAAGATATTGAAGGCGGTAGTCAGATTCATGCCCAGCTCCCCGAACAGGGCCTCCGCCTGCGCTTTCAGCTCCGTATCCATACGGATGCTGATATTCGTGGTCGTTCCAGCCATACCCAGGCCTCCTTGCAGATGTTTTCCTGTATATTACTTTATTTGCACGAAAAATACAACATATTGCACGATTTTTTCATGATTTCCGGTCAATTTTCGGGCAGCTCCGAGTTCCGAAGGCAGGGTGTCGGAGTGATCGGAACTTTTTTCAACTTCCGGCTTGACTTTGGAACAGTACCAAGGTTTATAGTTATTCTGTATGAATGTGAAGACCCCTTTTTACGATGACACCATCACTAACGATCAGGAGGAGTGAAGCTGATTTGGAAAAGGTGTACACCAATCTGACCACCGGCGGCCCGATCTCCGTATACGTGGAGGACGGGAAGATCACCCGCGTCCGCCCGCTCCAGGTGCCCGAGGAGGATTATCCCAAGGCCTGGACCGTTGAGGACCGGAACGGCAAGAAGTATTCTCCCCCCAAGGCCATGCGGATCGCCCAGAATATCCTGGCGGAGCGGAACCGTCTGTATTCCGAGGACCGCATCCTCTACCCCATGAAGCGGGTGGACTGGGACCCCAA
>JBGUZS010000014.1:0-3859 GCA_045223835.1 Oscillospiraceae bacterium
CTCATTCCCTTCCCCGCCCTCTATCCCGTTCCGATCCCCCTGCCTGCGGCCCTCACCGCGCCGGCGAAGACCGTCCGGACCCTGCCGACGCCCGAGCCCAGCCCCACGCTTCCCCCGGCGGAAAAGCCGGGGGCCGAGGCGCAGCCGCTCCGCTTCCCGGGGGACGGGGCTCCGGCCGCCCGGCCGGCGAAGGCCGCCCCGACCCTTCTGACGCTGATCTGGCTGACCGGCGCGGGGGCGGCGGCGCTGGCCTTCCTGCTCCTGTATCTCTTCGGCCTGCGGCGCTTCCATGCCGCCCGGCCGCTGGAGGACCGGAGCACGGCGGACTGGCTCCGCCGCCACCCCCTGAGGCGCAGGCTGCGTCTGGGGGTGCTGCCCGGCCTGACCTCCCCCATGACCCACGGCTTCCTGCGGCCGGTGATCCTCCTGCCGGAGGACTTCGACCCGGCATGCCCGGAGGCGGAATTCGCCCTGGAGCATGAATTTGTCCACGTCCGCCGGGGAGACAGCCTATGGAAGCTCCTGCTCATCCTGGCGCCGGTGATCCATTGGTTCAATCCCGCCGCATGGCTCCTGTGGTTCCTGGCGGGCAGGGACCTGGAGCTGAGCTGCGACGAGGCGGTGCTCCGCCGGCTGGGGCCGGAAAGGCGGCGGGACTACGCGAATACGCTGGTGGCGCTGGAGGAGCGGAGAAGCCGCCTGGCGGGCCTGGGCTTCGGCTATGGCAGCGCGGCGGAGCGGATCCGGTCCATCATGGGCTACCGGCAGCCCGGCCTTTTCCGGCGGATCCTCAGCGGTCTGCTGGGGCTGAGCCTGGCGGTATGCGCCCTGGGCGGCGTGCAGGCCGGAGCCGGTCTCACCGGCAGGCGGGTCTACCGGAACGGCGGCGTCACCCTTACCGTCCCCGCCGACCTGGCGGACCTGGTGATCGTCCGGGCCCCGGAGCTGCCGGAAGCGCAGCAGGACCCGGAGGGAGATCCGGTCTTCCTCGTCTGGGAAAAGGAATCCTGGGAGGCGGGGCAGGCAAAGCATCCGGGAAGGGAAGGCCGGGAGGGCTTTCTCTTCGCCATCCTCCGCACCCCGGAGGAGAATACCCGGGAATACAATACCCGCTGGGCCTATTCCCGCGGCGTTCTGGCCCGCCGGGGGCGGGAGACCTTCTATTCCCTGCTGAGCCCCACGGAAAACACCCTGGCCTTCGGCCTAGGGGGCGTGGATACCCGGAGCGAACGCTGGGCGCGCTGGCTCGGCGTCAGCCGCTGGGCCCGGAGCATCCGGGAAACCCTCAGAAGGGATAATCCCGAGCTGACGGTCTACGTCCCGGAGGAGAATGCCAGCCTGGGGACCTCCCGGGTCTCCCGGAGTCTTTTCGATGCGCTTTACGGGGACGCGGCGGAGGACTATACCCTGCGCCGGGGGGAGCGGGGCGAGGCCTATCCCCTGACCGCCGGCTCCGGGGCGGAGGATCTGCTCTGGGACCTGATCTGGAAGACCGGAGCGGATAAAGAGGTATACCGCTCCGTCCCTCCGGAGGAACCGCTGATCCTCACCCTTCCCGAGAGCAGCTATGAGCTCCGATTCTGGGAGACGGAGGATCTGATGGCCGTTCACCGGCAGGAAAGTCCTCCGCGGGAATGGGACTCCTTTTACCTTCCCGGCTTCCCGGATGAGCCGGCAGCGAAGGTCTATGATCTGATCCGGGCCCTGTACGACGCCGCAAGGGCGGCGAGCTAGCCGGGGAACGCGCCGCGGCGGAGAGAAACCCCGGAGCACAGGAATCTGCCCCGAAGCGGCTCACGGAGGCTTCGGGGCAGACAACATTCTGAACCCACGGTACTTTCCCGGGGAAGACCGGTTTTTCCCGGGAAATGGGAGAGAAAAGAAAACTGGGAGGCGGAACTATGGAAAACAGACAGGCGGAGCTGGTATGTCTGGGGGAGCTGCTCATCGACTTCACCCCGGCGGGGACCTCTCCCGGCGGCATGGCGCTGTATGAACGGAATCCGGGCGGCGCGCCGGCCAACGTCGCCGTGGCCGCCGCCCGGCTGGGGCTTTCCGCCGCCTTCGTGGGCAAGGTGGGCGCGGACCTCCACGGCCGCTTTCTCCGGGATGTGCTGGAGCGGGAGGGCGTGGACTGCCAAGGGCTGCGCCTGGATTCGGAAAGCCCCACCACCCTGGCCTTCGTGGCGCTGCTCCCCGGCGGGGAGCGGGATTTTGCCTTCCATCGGAAGGGCTGCGGGGATACCCGGCTTCGGCCGGAGGAACTGCCGGAGGAGCTGATCCGGGGGGCGAAGGCGCTGCATATCGGTACCCTCTCCCTGACGGATGAGCCCGCCTGCGCCGCGACCCTCCGGGCGCTCGAGCTGGCCAGGGCGGCGGGGGTGGCCGTATCCTGCGACGTGAATTACCGGGCGCCTCTCTGGGCGGCGGAGGGGGAGTTCCGGGCGGCCTGCGCGGAGGTGCTGCCCGGGGTGGACTGGCTGAAGGTTTCGGAGGAGGAGGCGGCCATCCTCACCGGGGAGACGGATCCGGCAAAGGCGGGGGAGATCCTGCGGGAGCGGTACGCCCTCTCCCATCTTGCGGTGACCCGGGGGGAGAAGGGGGCCATTCTGGACGGGACAGCGCTTCCGGCCTTCCCCGCCCGGGCGGTGGACGCCACCGGCGCCGGGGACAGCTTCTGGGGGGCATACCTCTTCGCCCTGCTTCGCGGCCTGCCGGAGCCCGGGCGCTTCGCCTGCGCCGCCGCGGCCTGCTGCGTGGAAAAGCGGGGAGCCATTCCCGCCATGCCGGACCGGGCGGCGGCGGAGGCCCGGATGTGCGGAGCGGAGGGATCGGGGGAATGAATCCCTCCCCGGGCGGACGGGCGGCGGACCCCGCCTGCACGGAGCGCCCCTTGCCCCCCCTGCCCCCATCTTTACGCCCCGGCCCGATCGTGGTATACTGGGCCCAAGCATGAACAAAACAATGAAGGGAGATTAGACCCATGAAGACGGCGAAAACCTTTGTGAAGCTCACCTCCTGCCCCTTTGCCCGGCGGGACTCCTTCCTGGCCTTTTTCAATGATCCCGGCGGCAGCGAGATCTTCGGCGCGGCCTCCCTGTGGCTCTCCAATACCCGGGGCGGCTCTGCCATCGGCGCGGTGACGAACCGGCAGATCAAGCTGGAGATCCAGCAGAACGGCAAGGCCATTGCCAGCGTCAATTCCACCACCCCCTACGAGGTGATCCAGGAATCGGACCACGGCCAGGTGCGGTACTGCATCGGCGGGCGGAACTTCGTCCGCTGCCTGGGCACCGGCCTTCAGGGCAGCAGCCTGGTGATGCGTCCCTCCGCCCCCAGGGGCTTCCTGGCGGGGGCCAGCTTCTACGACCTGATGGACGGCACCTGGCAGCTGGGCTTCGGGGAGAGCCGCATGCGCCTGATCCCCATCACCGGCAAGCTCACCCAGGAGGGGATGCAGTTCCGCATGACCCCCGGCGCGGACGGGGTCATCGAGCTGGTCTTCGAGGAATATACCCTGGATCCCGTTCCCGGGGATATCCACAGCTTCCCGGATTACGAGGCCTGCCTGGCGGACGTGAAGAAGGATTTCGATTCCTATGCCGCCGCGGTGATGCCGGAGCTGCCCGCGCCCTACGAGGATATGCGCCTCCAGGCCCTCTGGACCACCTGGAGCCACACCAACGACGCCCATGAGGACGACCTGTTCCGCCACACGGTGGTGAAGATGATGCGGGGCGTCTTCGAGCACATCTCCGGCTGGCAGCAGGCGATGCAGGCCATCTGCCTGAGCAAGGATATCAAGCTGGCCTGGAGCATCCTGGCCTCCTGCTTCGATTACCAGGACGCCAACGGCCGC
>JBGUZS010000015.1:0-11971 GCA_045223835.1 Oscillospiraceae bacterium
AATAGATCATGCCCGCGAAAAACTGCATATCTGTTCGTTGTGTTCCCTCATCAGGCGCTCCGCGCCAGCTTCCCCCAAGGGAAGCCAAGGTGCTGGCCGCCCGTGTGGGTGCGGGAGGATGAGGGAATAAAGGCAAAGCCTGAGATATCAAGGTTTTCGCCCTTACTCCCCCAAATTTGCACGCATCACGGCAGGCTCCATGCACCAGGCCTTGTCCCTGCCGGCCATTTTCTGTGTTTTCCGCACAAAAAACCCTGCGGCGAATGCCGCAGGGAAAAAATGCAGATCTCTCCGGAGTTATTCCCGGAAGCCCGGCGGGTCAAAAGTCCGCGCTGCCGGCGGTACGGGGGAAGGGGATCACATCCCGGATATTGCTCACCCCGGTGAGGTACATGATGAGGCGCTCGAAGCCCAGGCCGAAGCCCGCGTGCCTGGTCCCGCCGAAGCGCCGCAGGTCCAGATACCACTGGTAGCCGGACTGATCCAGCCCCAGCTCCTCCATGCGCTGCTCCAGCTTATCCAGCCGCTCCTCCCTCTGGCTGCCGCCGATGATCTCCCCGATACCCGGGGCCAGGCAGTCCACCGCGGCCACGGTCTTCCCGTCCTCGTTCAGGCGCATATAGAAGGCCTTGATCTCCTTGGGATAGTCCGTCACGAAAACCGGCCGGCCGAAATGCTTCTCGCTCAGGTACCGCTCATGCTCCGTCTGCAGGTCGCAGCCCCAGGAGACGGGATACTTGAAGTCCTCCCCGCTCTTCTGCAGGATCTCAATGGCCTCGGTATAGCTCACCCGGGCGAAATCCGAGGAGGCCACCAGCTCCAGCCGGTCCCTCAGGCCCTTATCCACAAAACTGTTGAGGAATTCGATCTCCTGGCCGCATTTATCCAGCACGGTGCGGATGACGTACTTCAGCATGCCCTCCGCCAGCTCCATATCGTCCTCCAGATCCGCAAAGGCGATCTCCGGCTCGATCATCCAGAATTCCGCCGCGTGCCGGGGGGTGTTGGAGTTCTCCGCCCGGAAGGTGGGGCCGAAGGTATAGATGCTGCCGAAGGCCATGGCGTAGCTTTCCCCGTTCAGCTGGCCGGAGACCGTCAGGCTGGTCTCATGGCCGAAGAAATCCCGGGACCAGTCCACCTGCCCTTCCTCGGTCCTGGGGGGATCGTTCACATCCAGGGTGGTGACCCGGAACATCTCCCCCGCGCCCTCGCAGTCGCTGCCGGTGATGAGGGGGGTATTCACATACACGAAGCCTCGGGACTGGAAAAAGTCATGGATGGCGAAGGCCGCCGTGCTGCGGACGCGGAACACCGCGTTGAACAGGTTGGTCCGGGGGCGCAGGTGGGCCACGGTGCGGAGATACTCCACACTGTGCCGCTTCTTCTGCAGGGGGTACTCCGGGGCGCTGGCCCCCTCCAGGCGGATCTCCGCGGCTTTCAGCTCGAAGGGCTGCTTGGCCTCCGGCGTCAACACGAAGGTGCCCCGGACGGCGAAGGCCGCCCCCACGTTCTGCTTCGCCACGTCCGCATAGTTCCCCACCGTATCCGCGGCGAAGACCACCTGCAGTCCCTTGAAGCAGCTGCCGTCGTTCAGCTCCAGGAATCCGAAGCTCTTCATATCCCGGATGGTCCTGGCCCAGCCGCATACGGTGATCTCCCGGTCCGCGAAGGCGGCGGGGTCCATGTACAGGCTCTTAATCGTCTCTCTTTTCAACTTCTTCACTTCCCGATTCTTCGATCTCGGCTTCCGCCGCTTCCGCCGGTTTCTCCCCGGCGGCCTCCGCCGCCTCCCCGGTCTCCCCGATCACGGCCTCCACCGTGCCCAGGATCTGCTCCGCCAGCTCCGGGGGAACGGCCGACCGGGCGGCTTCCTCCGCCTCGGCCCGGTTCAGCTCCTGCTCCACCTCCGCAGACTCCCGGTAATCCACCGGCTCCACCGCGGGGCCCTCCGGCACGTTCTCCGGCGCGCTCTCCCGATATCCGGATTTCATGGTGAGGATGCGGTAGGCTTCGCTCAGCTCCTCATCCGTGCCCTCCTCCTCGGCCTCCTCTTCCTTCCGGCGCTGCTCCTCCGCCTGGGCGGCCAGCATTTCCGCCTTCCGGTCCCGGTTGACCCAAAGGTCCTCCGGCTCGGGATGCCGCGCCACCCGAACATACATCAGGATCGCCGCGGCGAAGAGGAAGGTGAGGATGGCGATGAGCTGGCTGACCCGCAGATTGGTGCTGCCCACATAGAGGCTGTCCGTCCGCAGGCCCTCGATCATGGCCCGGCCCAGGCCGTACCAGGCGATATACAGGAGGATGACCTGGCCGTCGAACCTCCGCCGCTTCTTGGACCAGAAATGCAGGATCAGGAAGCCCGCAAGGTTCCAGAGGCTTTCATACAGGAAGGTAGGGTGGAAATAGAAGGTCTTGAAGGAATACACCAGGCCCATGCGCCAGGGCAGGGTGGTCTCGGTGCCGTGGGCCTCCCGATTGGTGAAGTTGCCCCAGCGGCCCACGGCCTGGCCGATGAGCAGGCCCAGGCCCCCCAGGTCCGCCAGGACCCGGAAGGGGAGCTTCTTGAGCTTCGCCGCCAGAGCGCAGCCCAGGATGCCGCCGATGACGCCGCCGTAGATGGCCAGACCGCCTTCCCAGACCTTCACGATATCCAGCAGGTCATGGCTGCCGTCGAAATAGGGATTGGTTCCGTCGTCCGCCCGGTAGAAGATCACATAGTACAGCCTTGCGCAGATCACCCCCAGGGGCACGGCGCAGATCAGCATATCCACCAGGTCGTCCTGGGTGATGCCGAAGTCCTTCGTCCGCTTCATGCAGTACACCACCGCCAGCAGGAAGCCCAAGGCGATGAGCACCCCGTACCAGTATATCCGCCAGCCGAAGAGGGTGAAGTAGGGCAGGAACGTCAATTTGAAGCCTTCGCCCAGCAGGGGGAAGGTGATTGCCGGTATCTCCATCGTATTCATCCTTTCCCGGATTCCATGGGACGGACCACGGAAACCGCCAGCCGGTCCGCCCGGAAGGTTTCCCGGATGAAGGCCTCCGCCTCCTCCGGCTCCAGCCCGTCCCGGATCATGGGGGCCTCCATGCCGTCAAAGCCCATGAAATATCCGTCCGCCTGAGTATGGCACAGACCGGGCAAAGAATCAAGTGCCATAATGAAATTGCCCCGGGCGGCCTTCTGCAGCCGCCGGAAGCGCGCAGCGGTCTCCCGATCCGTCCGGAAGGCCTCCGCGGCGTCCACGATCCGCCCCAGCGCCTCCCGGGGACCCGGGCTGCGGCCTCCCGCCGTGCATACCGCGCCCCCGGGGAAATCCATCACCCCGGCGGAGAAGCTCCGGTTCGCCAGGCCCTCGTCATACAGGGCGGCGTACAGGGGGGAGCTCTCCCCCAGGAACAGGGCGCAGCTCAGCTCCGCCAGGAGCAGACGGCGCTGCCATTCCTTCCCCTCCGGGGCGAAGGGCAGCTTGCTCCCCAGGAGGAAGACGGGCATGCTCACGCTCATCTCCGTCTCCGTCCGCACCCGGGCGGGGGCGAGCTCCTCCTCCCCGCCCCGGTCCCGCTCCGGCAGCTTCCGCCTGGGCTTCTCCGGCAGCAGCCGGGAGGCCAGGGCAAAGACCGCCTCCGGGTCCACGTCCCCGGCGCAGCACAGGACCATATTCTCCGGCCGGTAGAAGGCCTCGTGGCAGGCATACAGCAGGTCCGGGGTGATCCGGGCGATGCTCTCCTCCGTTCCCAAGTTCCCCTCCCGGATGGGGTGGCGGGCGTACAGGGCCTTCATCAGCTCCGTCCGCACCCGGCGGCCGGGCTGGTCCTCCCGCATGCGGATCTCCTGGGCGATGATCCCTCGTTCCTTCGCTACGCTCTCCTCCGTGAAATACGGGGTGGAAACATAGGTAAGCAGCTCCTCCAGATCCTGCATGAACCCCTCGGCGCAGGAGAAATGATAGCCGGTCTTGTCCGAAGAGGTAAAGGCGTTGGCGCCGGCTCCCGCGGCGCTGAGCTTCATGGCCGCGTGGTAGCCGGGCATATCGAACATCTTGTGCTCCATGTAGTGGGCGGTCCCCGGGGGGACCTCCTTCCATTTGCCCCGGAGGGTGAAGCGCAGGTCGCAGCCGCCGAACCTCACCGCCAGCAGGGCGTGCTTCGTCTGCAGGCCGGACCGGGGGAACACGAATACCTGCAGGCCGCTCTCCGTTACCCCTGCATACCGGGTGAGGCCGTATTCCCGGAACTCCTGTGGGATCATGCCTCCGCCTCCTTCTCTTCGCCCCGGAGGAAATAATCCAGCTCCGGCTGCACCCGCTGGGCCATGCGGGTCACTTCCTCGGGGCTCACCTCCAGCGCCAGGGCCGCCAGCTCCTCCGGCCGGGCGGCGCTCTCCAGAAGCTCCTGGCCCAGATAGAAGCTGTCCAGGGCGCTTCCCCTGTCCCCCGTCATGCGGTAGGCCGCGGCGGCGGAGACCCGGGCGGCCTCCAGATCCTCCGGGACCAGGTCCCCGGTCCCGCAGCGGTCCAGCTCCTCCAGCACCGCCTCCATCACCTCATCCCGCCTGGCAAAGGAGATCCCGGCGGATACGGAGAAGACCGCCTTATGCCGGTCATAGCCGGAGCTGATGCTGTAGCACAGGGATTCCTGCTCCCGCACCCTCCGGAACAGCCGGGAGGTATGGGAAGCCCCGTAATAGCGGTTGAAGACCTCCAGGACCGGCTGCTCCTCCGGGGCGATGGGCCCCCCCAGACGGCAGCCCAGGACCAGGTTCCCCTGCTCCGCCTCGATATATTCCGTTTCCCGGCGCAGGACGGCGGCGCTGTCCCGGATCTCCGTCTCCGGCGTCCGCCGCTCCGCCCCCCCGGGGAGGGTGAGGAAGGAAGCCAGCACCGCATCCCGCACCTCCTCGAAGGGCAGAGCGCCGCAATAGAACAGGCGCACCGGGGAGGAGGCCAGCAGCTGCTGATAATGCCGGGTCAGGATCAGGTGGGTGAGCTTCTCCGCCTCCTCCGGGCTTCCCAGGGGATAGATCCCATAATCCTCCTCCGGAAACATGAGGGCCCTGGCCCGGATGCGGGCATACGTCCGCTTATCGTTCACCGCCGTCAGGATGCGGTCCCGCAGGTTCCGCCGCTCCGAAAGGACATAGTCGTTCCGCAGCAGGCCCCCCCGGGTATCCGGATCCAGGCAGAGGTCGCTCACCAGGCGGATCACCCGTTCCAGGTTCCGGCTGCCCCGGGGCAGCCAGGGATCATCCGGGAAGGCGGCGCTGAAGCCCAGGGCCAGGACCTCCCCATACTGCCTCAGCTCCGGCTCCACCACCGCCCCATAGGCCTCCTGGCAGGCGGCCCGGAGCCGCCCCATATCCGGCCAGGCCCGGCAGCCCCGGGCCAGGACCCGGATCGCCAAGGCGTTTTTCGCCGCATCCTCCCGCCGGAGCCGGCGCAGGAAGCTGACGGAGAAAGCGCCGGTGCGGAACCGGTCCGTCTGCACGCAGCAGAGGCGAATGCCCGGAAGCAGCTCCCTCCGGGTGATCTTTTCCATGGTCAGCCCACCTTTCCCCGCGTACGCCGCAGGTCTTTTGAATAAAAGATTATACCATATCTCCTTCTGTCGGCACAAGCTCTTCCGGGGCATTTTCCGGCGGGCACAGACTGTGCGGCGGGGGCGGGGACGATGGGACGCGTTACAGACAACCGGACGCAGGGACGATTACTACCCTGGCTTCCCCGGGGGGGGAACAGTCCGCTCGGCGGGGACGGGGGACGAAGGGCCACGCTGGAAGAAACCGGATGCAGGGGCGGCCAGCACCCTGGCTTCCCTTGGGGGAAGCTGGCGCGGAGCGCCTGATGAGGGATATACGGCGGATCAGCGCAGTCGGATGGGAAGAAGGCTGCTGGGTCCCTCAACCGTCTCTGGCTTCCATGAGACGCCGGAGCCACCTTCCCCCGAGGGCTGCGAAGCAGGGGCGTGGGAGTGAATGACATGCCGGTGGCATGTCAGAGCCGCGCCTGACCGAGGTACACACACGTCCCAGTGTGGGGCCCTCGTGCGCGGAATGAGCCGCAGCGAGAAGGCAGTCCGCGCGGCGGGGACGGGGAAATGGACGAGGGGAGCGGATTGCCGCGTCGGCCCACGCGCCCGCGAGGAGCAAACGGCGGCAGTACGCCCGGTTTTTAAAGCGATTTAACGTTGACAAGTGTTTACCTATCTGCTAGGATATAGGTAAACGAATGTCTACCAAAATTTGCGGGAGGAACGGCACTTGAACGTATCTCTATCCAATATGGAATGGAAGCTCATGAATCAGCTGTGGTCCGGGGCCCCCATGACCCTGATGCAGCTCACCCGCGCCCTGGAGGAGGACACGGGCTGGACGAAGCACACGGTCATCACCATGCTCACCCGGCTGGAGAACAAGGGGGCGGTGCGCTGGGAGCAGGCAGGGCGGGCCCGGCAGTATTTCCCCGTGATCGACCGGGAGGAGGCCCGGCGGGAGGAGACCGCCGGTTTTCTGGACCGGGTCTATGGCGGCAGGCTGGGGCTGATGATGAACGCCCTGGTGGAGGACCATGCGCTGACCGGGGAGGATATCCGGGAGCTTTCGGAGATCCTGAGAAAGGCGGGGGCGGAGAAATGAAGGACATCCTCATCACCTCCTCCATCCTGATCCCGGCGGTCTTCCTGCTGCGCTTCCTCTTCCGCCGGACCGTCTCCCGGCGGGTGCAGTACGCCCTGTGGCTGCTTGTGCTTCTGCGGCTGCTGATCCCGGCGAACCTGCCCGCCATGGGGCTGAGCATCCTGACTGCGGCGGAGCCGGTGAGGGACAGCCTGTCTGCGGCGGCGGAGCGGCAGGCGTACAGGGAACCCTATGCCTCCTATCCGGTGGAGGCATATTCCCGGCAGGAGCTGCCGGCCCCCAGGCCCGGGGCGATCCTGGTGGAAGGGGAAGGCAGCTACGGCGTTGTGGATGAGACGGGGGAGAACGTGGTATTCTACCGTCGGCGCTCGCTGCCTATCCTCCGCCTGATCTGGTATTGCGGCATGGGAGTCATGGCCCTGCTGTTCCTGGGGGAGAATCTCCGCTTCGCCAAAAAACTCCGGCGCACCCGGGTACCCCTGGCGGGGGCGGAGAGCCGGTACCCGGTCTACCTCTGCGACGATATCCCTTCCCCCTGCCTGTTCGGGGTATGGAAACCGGCCATCTATGTCACCAGCCCGGCGGCGAAGGATCCGGCGACCCTGGGCCACGTCATTGCCCATGAGGAGACCCACGCCCGGCACCTGGATCCCCTTTGGTCCCTGCTCCGGGGCCTGTGCCTGGTGGTCTGGTGGTTCGATCCCCTGGTGTGGCTGGCGGCCCATTTCAGCAAGGCGGACTGCGAGCTGGCCTGCGATGAGGGCGTCCTGGCCAGGATGGACCGGGAGGAGCGCATCGCCTACGGGGAGACCCTCCTGAAGCTGATCCCCCAGGGCCGGGGCGGGAATCCTATGCTCTCCGCCACCACCATGACCGCGGGAAAGCGGCAGATGAAGGACCGGCTCCGGCGGATCGCGGAGCACAGAAAGCCCCTGTTCATCGCCCTGGGGGCGGCGCTGCTCCTGGCCGCCGTCGTCTGCATCGTGACCTTCACGGGGCCGAAGGGGCCGGATAAGGCTGAGAAGGAACCGTCGGACAGCCCGCATCCGGTCAGCGGGGTATATGTACGGCCCGAGGCCTATCTGGATTCCCTTCGCCGGGACAATAAAGAGGTGACCTGCGTCGCCGCGGACGGCGGGGAGATGACGGTCCCCGTGCTGGATACCCGGGTGCATCTGGAGAAAACCGGGGAGCTTTCCGGTCTGGCTCCGGAGGGGACCCTGGAGCTGTACGGCTATGTGCTGGAAGTGAAGCCCGATGCGGAGCCGGGGAGCATCGCCCTGGCGGGGGGCATGACCATGGAGGAGGACGGCTGGTATGACCTGGAGGGTCAGGGAGGCCATTCCCTGGTGATGCTCCGGTATCCCGACGGCAGCGTGACGCCTCTCCATGACCGGCCGAATAACGACGACATGGGCGGACTTTTCTACTATGAGGAGACCCCGGAGGAGCTGCTTTACGACTGGTATGTGCGCACCTATCGCCTGGACCTGCCCCCCTATACCCTGGACTTGCTGCCCCAGGATGAGGGCGGCAACTATCCCGCCCATCTGCGGGAAGGGGACGGCTGGAGGATCTATATCCCCATCCAGGGCTGGGATGAGGAGACGGACGGGGAGGGCAGGACCCGATGGGTATCCCAATACGGTACCGGCTCCAGCATCAGCGTCCGGGAAGCGTCGCGGGAGGAGCTGACGGCGGAGCGGCCCATGCTGGAGCCCGGCCAGGCAGTGCGGTATGTGGAGGGGGAGGACGGCCGCATCTGGTGCGTTTTCACCCAATATGCCCCGGAGAACATCACCGATGCCCCGGAGATCGACCATGAGCCCAGGTTGCTGGCGGCCATGGCGGCCAGCTTCACCGTTCCCGGGGGCAGGGAGGCGTTCAGCAGCATCGGGGAGTCTGAGTCCCACCAGCCCCTGAGCCTGGAGGAGCAGCTCTGCGCCGCCGCGGACCGGATCTTCGGCACCTATGGTTTCCAGGCCGGACCCTGCCGACTGTGGGTGGAGGCTGACGGACGCCGGGACGAATACGAGATCCAGCCGGGGCAGGTCTGGAGCGTGCTGGATTCAGCCGGGTATCTCCTGACTTCTTACTATTATCGCTGGAGCCCGCTCACGGAGGCAGAGATCGAAGCTGTGGACCGGGACCCGGTAAACGGCCCGGTGTTGGAAATCCGGAACGAGACAGACTGCTTCACCGTCTATGGAGGGAGCGACGTCCTCCTGTGGACGGAGCTGCCCGGCGGCGCGGAGCACTGGCTGCGCCCGGAGGCCGGGCAGGACTTCTCCCCGACGCTCTACGCGTATTTCCTGAATGAGTATGCCCGGATCGCGGAGATGTATCGGCCTGAACGGGAGATCGCCGTCCCCGGAACCGTTACGGATTACGAGGAAGTCGCCCTGCGGATGGCGGCGCAGTATGCGGAGATCCTGCTGGACCGTCCCGGCTGGTATGATCCCGAGCCCTATGATGCGGCGGTGAACAGCGCGGCACTGTTCGACGCCTATTATGGGGAGGATTATCCCAACTTCTGCTTCGTTATGTGGATCGACCTGAAGCTGGACGAGAGCAACCGTCTCTCCTTCGAAGCGGGTTCCGGCCTGGGAGATCCCATTGGGGATGGTCCCCACAAGGGCTGGTATGGCTGGGGCAGCGAAGTCACGACAGCCCTGGAGGACGGGGTGTGGCGCTTCAAGGGCATGGGCTCCGGGGGAGCCACGGTCTGGCTGCCCTACGGTGTGGGCTATGGCTTCCCGACGGAGCATGACCTCACCGCGGAGCAGCTCATGGAGCTGTACTTCCTCACCGGGGGACAGAGCCGGGACTGGCGGGTGATGCACGCCCTGGCCCTGAAACCGGCGGAGGAGGTCCTGCAGGCGATGGAGAAGCTCAGCGAGGAGCAGCGCCAAGCGCTGCTGGACAATATGGAGCGGTATAATGGGGAGTACGGCGCGGCGGAGGACGACTGGTACGGCTCCTTCGACCCGCAGGCGTACGGGATCAGCGGGGAGGCTCCCGGCATTGCCCTTTTGAAAGAATTGTCGGAATACACCCTGGCGGATTGGGACAGGCTGAGCCAAGACGGACGATTGGAAAACCTGTACGAATCTCTCCGCAAAGATGCCGTCGGGGACGGACAGACCCGGCGGGACGTTTATGTGATGACTGCCGCGCTCCATTCAGACGGGGCATATACCGAATTTCTCGCTGCGATCCTGCGGGAGCAGTATGCGGCGGATCCCGGCGCCTGGACGGAGGCTCTGTCTGCTTTCTCCCGGGAGGACGCAGGCCTGCTTCTGCAATTGGCCGATCCTGCGGAAGAGGGAGACGCCCCGTAGGAATCAACGGCGCTGGGGAAATAATCAAGGGAAATCTGACTAAATGATGAACAGGAGGGTGACCAAAATGAAAGCTCGTTCTTTTCTTGCCGTTCTGCTCAGCCTGATCCTATCTCTCGGGCTGGCGGCCTGCAATCGGCAGCCGGAGCCCGCGCCGAGTCTTCCCCCCGCCCAGACGGCGTCCCCGGCCCCGGAAGCGACGCGGGAGCCCGCGGCGGCCCCCTTCGTCTTTACCCGGGAAAACTTCCCGCGGCTCAATGGCTCCACCGCCATGGTTCCCCTGGGACAGGCCATTGCCAGCGTCATGCTGGGGGAAACCCGGGAGGAGGTCTCCGATCTCATCGAGTTTTCCCGCACCACCCAGTCCTACCGGATGCTGATGAACGGGATGGCCGATCTGCTCATCTCCGGCGCGCCGCCGGAGGGCATCTATCAGGAGAAGGAGGATATGGGCTTTGAATGGGAGCTGTCCCTTTTCGCCGTGGACGGGCTCGTTTTCCTGGTGAATGAGGGGAACCCGGTGGAGAGCCTGACCGTGGAGCAGATCCAGGGCATCTACAGCGGCAGGATCACCAATTGGAGCGAGGTGGGCGGAGACGACGTGGAGATCGTCCCCTTCCAGCGCAACGAGGAGGCCGGGAGCCAGACGGCGATGAAGAAGCTGGTGATGGGGGATATCCCCCTGATGGAGGCGCCCAAGGAGTATGTCAGCGGCGCCATGGGAGAGCTGATGGAGGTCGTGGCTTCCTACGACGATTCCGCCGCCGCCATCGGCTACAGCGTCTATTACTACGCCCACGATATGAAGATGGCGGAGGGCCTGAAGCTGCTGGCGGTGAACGGCGTCCAGCCCAGCGCGGAGACGATCCGCAGCCGGGAATATCCCTTCATCAATGATTCCTATGTGGTCATCGCCGCCGGTCTGCCCGAGGACGCCCCGGCCAGGGTCCTCTATGACTGGATCCTGAGCGAGGAGGGGCAGCGGCTCGTGGCCCATGAGGGCTATGTGAGCATCCTGGACGTGGGGGATGCGCCATGAAGAAGCTGATCGCCGCCCTGCTGCTTCTCGCCCTGACCGGCTGCGGCATGCATATCCCGGCGCCGGCCATCACGGAGGCCCCGGCGACAGAGGCCCCGGGGGAGACGGCGGAACCGGCGGAAACGCAGACCCCCGCCTCCGTCCGCACCGACTGGTCCAAGCTCACCCCCTATGAGCCGGCGCAGCCGATCTATACCCTCCATCCGGGCTACGCCGGGCGGGGGGATCCGGAGGCGCGGGAGGATTACGGGGTGCTGCTGCCCTATATCGGCAGGTATGCCGCCATGGAGCGGTATGTGATCGACAGGCTGCCCTTTTACGGTCTGGTGACCGACAAGGGGGAGTTGGTGACCGATCCCGTATACAGCCGGGTGGCCTTTTATGACGATTGTCTGGTCCTCTACCGGGGCGATCCGGAGGGGGTCGGCGGCGGCGACACCTATATTCACGGGGGATATGCCCGGATCCTGGCCGCGCCGGACGGGCATTGGGTCCGGCCGCTGGAGGACGGGTATTTTGTCGGGAGCAGCCAGGGGCTGCTCCTGACCGCCGGGGCTGACGGCTCCCTGGACGTGCGGAACACCGAAGGCGAGATCATGACGCATTTTGACGGCGCTCAGTTCAGCGCCCTCTTCGGCGAGGGCTTCTACTGGAACGAGGAGGGCGGCCCTTTCCTGGACTGGATCGACGACCGGGTGGGCTACGTCGTATCCTTCCGGGTAAACGGCCGGGAGGAAGTCTCGGATCGGGGCTTCCGCGTCTATCTGGATTTTGCCGCCGGAACGGTCTCCGAAACCCCGCCGGAGGGCTGCCCGGAGGAGATCGACTATGATGCGATCTCCCGGTCCGAAGACCGGGAAGCGCCCCAGCCTCCCAAGGTGGAGGGCTGCAGACACCTCACGCCGATCACGGACCGGGTCACGGGGGTGACATACTTCTCCGGCTATCTTTGGTCCGAAG
>JBGUZS010000016.1:0-5199 GCA_045223835.1 Oscillospiraceae bacterium
GTGTACTCCTCCGAGCGGTACTACAATGTCACCATGCCCATGCCGGACCATGAGCCCACGCCGGAGGAAATCGAGAGCGCCAAGGCCATGGGCGAGTCCTTCCGGGGCTACAAGGACCCCACGGAGCCCGCCCTGTACATCCGCATCAAGGAGGGGATCTATGTCTTCGCCTTCGCGGAGCAGAACTTGGAGAAGTTCACCGGCCCCAACACCCGGGGCAACAGCCTGGCCTTCCTCATGAATCTGCAGCGGATGTACGACGTGGGCCGGTCCTTCGGCACCAACGCCCAGCAGCAGCCGGAGAACTACTGCTTCGGGGCCTATGGTACCGAGATCCCTTTTCCCGAGCGCTTCCGGAACATGAAGAGCGCCTATTACATGTGAGGGAAGCGCCATGAAGCCGGATTTTTCCGTGATCGAAAGGCTGGGCCTGGACCTGCCTCCCATCGGGGTGAACTATGACCTGTTCCGGCCGGAGGACGTCCCGCCGCTGGAGATGGGCCTGGATAAATCCCTGTGCGAGATCCTCCGCTATGCCCAGGAAAAGGGGGAGCCCTTCTGCTTCACCAAGGATCATCCGGAAAACTGCGTGGGGAAGATCATGGTGGGGATGGATTCCTTCCCCCCCTCGGCGGAGAGCGGGCAGATCGGCCCCCGGTTGGGGGTGTTCGACTCCGCCCGCTGCAATGCGCGGCTGTATTACTCCGTCAAACGGCTGCCCTGCGGCTCCGTGAACTATGTGTCCTTCATCCCCTGGCGGTATCTGAACAGGACGCCGGATGTGCTGGTGTTCACCGGCCCGGCGGCGAAGCTGGAGCCGGTGCTTCGGGCGGCGACCTACAGCACCGGGGAGGGCTACCATTCCGAATGCACCCCGGTGATGGGCTGCTCCTGGTTCCTGGTGTATCCCTATATGACCGGGAAGATCAATTTCGTGGTGCCCGCCTTCGTCCATGGGCCCCATGGGCGGCAGCTCTGGCCCTCCGATACGGTGGTGGTCTCCGTGCCCTACCAGTGGGTGCCCACGGTGATCGGGAATCTGGGGGAGATGCCTCTGGAGCTCCCCGGCCACGCGGGGAAGGAGGCTTATTATGCCGAGTTCGGCGGCATTTTGAAGGACCTGGACGAAAAAATGAAGAACCCGTGAAACAAACCGGAGGCCGTGTTATGCGGCCTCCGGCAATTTTCATTTCTGTTCGATCCAATGCCTTCCCGGCTTCTCCCAGGTCCGCTCGCTGATGATATACCGGGGCCGGCGCTTGGATTCCAGGTAGGTTTTGCCCACATACTGGCCGATGACCCCCAGGCTGATGAGCTGGATGCCCCCCAGGAGGCAGACGACGCAGATGGTGGAGGTCCAGCCCGCCACGGTATTGCCCAGAATGGCCTCCACGATGGCCCAGATGGCGATGACCAGCCCCAGGAGGCTCACCCCGGCTCCCAGGCCGGTGATGAAGGAGATGGGCTTGACGGAGAGGCTGGTGATCCCGTTGAAGGCCAGGGCCAGCATCTTTTTCAGGGGATAATGGCTCTCCCCGGCCAGGCGCTCCGCCCGGTCGTAGTACACGCTGCTGCTGGGGAAGCCCACCAGGGGGAACATGCCCCGAAGGAAGATGTTCACCTCTTCGTAGTCCGCAAAATGGTTCAGCACCAGGCTGCTCACCAGGCGGTAGTCCGCATGGTTGAACACCACCTCCGCCCCCATGGCAGCCAGGAGCTTATAGAAGCTCTCCGCCGTGAAGCGCTTGAACCAGGTATCCGTATCCCGCCTGGACCGGACGCCGTACACCACCTCGCTGCCCCCCAGGTAGGCCTCCACCATGGCGTCCATGGCGTTTATGTCATCCTGGCCGTCGCAGTCAATGGAGATGGTGATGTCGCATTTGTCCCGGGCTTCCATGAGGCCCGCCAGCACCGCGTTCTGGTGGCCCCGGTTCCGGCTCTGGCTGATGCCCAGGAAGCGCTCGTCCTTTTCCGCCAGCTCCCGGATGATGGCCCAGGTCCGGTCCCTTGAGCCGTCGTTCACAAACAGGATGCAGCTCCGGGCGCTGATCCTCCCGGCGCTGCTCAGCTCCTCCAGCTTCTGCAGGAACATGGGCGCGGTGATGGGCAGCACCGCCTCTTCGTTATAGCAGGGGATGACGATCCACAGGATCGGCTTCGCTTCCATGGCGTTTGCCTCCGAAATCAGGAGTGTTTCCTCTAGTATACCACTCCCGTCAATAGCAAAACCGACTCGCCCCGGATCCGCCGCTGCGGATCCGGGGCGAAGGGCCTCAGAAATTGTTCTCCGTCCGGGAGATCAGGTCGTTCTGGCAGTCCAGGGAGAGCTCGTTGAAGTAGGCGGAGTAGCCCGCGATGCGCACCACCAGATCCCGGTAGGTATCCGGATCCTTTTGGGCGGCCCGCATGGTCTCGGAGGAGACGATGTTGTACTGCACCTCCATACCCCCCATGTCCATATAGGTCTGGGTGAGGTTCCGGAGCTTGGCGATCCCCTCCTCTCCGTTCAGGGCGGAGGGATGGATGCGGATGTTCAGGGCCAGGCCGTTCATGAATTTCCCGTGCTCAAAGCTCAGGGCGGAGGAGAGGACGGAGGTGGGACCGCAGCAGTCCCGCCCCTGGGCGGGGGAGGCGGCGTCCGCGATGGGGGTGCCCGCCTTGCGTCCGTCCGGGGTCGCCCAGGTGGTGTAGCCCTGGGCCACATGGCTGGCGGCGCCGTACATGCCGCCCTTGAAGATCCTGCAGCGCCGGCTGTAGCACTCAGTGCAGATATCGTAGTAGGCGTCCACCACCCATTTCATCTGCTCGTCCGCATAGGGATCGGCGTTGCCGTAGTGGGGCACGGTGGAGAGGATCTTCTGCCGCAGGGGCTCGTACCCCTCCCAGTTGGCCATGTAGGCGTCATAGAGCTCCCGGGTGGTGCAGAGCTTCTTGTCGAAGCACATATACCGGATGGTGGTGAGGGAGTCCGCCACCGTGGCCAGGCCCACGGCGGTGCAGCCGAAGGAATTGTACTTCGCCCCGCCGCAGACGATGTCCTTCCCGTTTTCCATGCAGCCCTCCATGCTGATGGAGAGGATGGGATGCTGGTCATGGTACATGAACAGGTATTCCACATAATTCATGATGGAGACCTGGGCCTTCAGCACATACCGGGCCATGGCCTTCCAGGCCTCCTTCACCTCATCCAGGGACTGCATCTCATAGAGATAGCCCGTGTGGAGGCTGCTCTGTTCCCCGTTGAAGGGGTTTTTCCCGTCGTTCAGGGCCATATCCAGGATGGTGCTGTACTGGGTGTAGGCCTCCGGCGGGGTGGTGCCGTTGCCCGCGGCGTAGTCGTTGCCGGAGCCGGTGATCTCCTGGCAGCCGATGAGGGCGTAATCCCGGGCGTCCCGGAGGGAGAAGCCCAGCTGCTTCATGGCCCAGGGAATGATGACTTCGTCGTTCTGGAACAGAGGCAGGCCGCCCACCAGCTTGTTCACCTCGATGGCGCATTCCCAGAGCTTCTCCGGGGTATTCTTGTTGATCCGCAGGGAGATGGTGGGATCGTGGAGGCTGAGGCGGCCCAGGGTCTCCAGAGTCATGTAGGTGACGGGGTTGGTGGCGTCCTCCCCGGTATCCGGGTCCACGCCCCCCACGGTGGTATGGAGATAGGTGTTGCCGATGCCGATGATGACGGTGAGCGGGCCTACGCCGCCGTTATAGAAGCTGTTGATTTTCATGAAGAAGCAGTCGGTGATCTCCTGGGCCTCGTCCATGGTGATCCGTCCCGCCTCCAGATCCGCCTTCAGGTAGGGCCAGGTGTACTGGTCGAAGCGGCCGAAGGAGCCGATATCCCCCACCCCGGACATGGCGATCATGTTCTCGTACAGCAGGGTTGCCTGGCAGGCCTGGGAGAAGGTCTGCACCGGATTCTCGGAGATCCAGGTGAGGTCGTCCCCCATGCGCCGGAGCTCCTTCTTCCGCACCGGGTCGGCGCATTTCTCCGCCGCGTCGTAGCAGGTCTGGCCGTAGCGCTTCAGGAGGGTGATGGCCCCGTCGCAGACGATCTCCACGGAGTTATAGAACATGTATTTCTCCACGTCCTCCCCCATGAGGTTGTTCCGGTGGGCGTCCATCCAGTCCCGGGCCTGTTTTTTCAGGGCGGCGTAGCCCAGGCTGAGGACCTTGGTATAGCCGGGGGTGGAGTGGCCCGCGGGCATCATCACGATGGGCATGTTGGCCCCGAAGGAGCGGACCCCCAGCCGGTTCAGCTCATCGTAGCCCTCCGGCTGCCAGGCCATGGCCATATCCCCGATGGTGCGGCCCTTCCAGTAGCCGCTGACGCTTTTCAGGTCCGCCATCTCCTGGGGGCTCATCACCAGCCGGAGCTCGTCCGTGGGCGGGTTATGGTAGAGCCCGTCCTCCCCCAGCTTCCAGGTGCCGTTTTCCACCAGGCCGACGTACATGTCCCCGCCGCCCCACCTGGGGTCGAAGCGGCAGCCGCAGAAATACTTGCTGTTGTTGGCCACCAGGATCTCGTGGTCCTCCACCCGGGTGGTCATCTCCTCGCACATGGCCTTGAAGATCAGGGCGTTTTTGATGGTGGGCACCACGCTCTCATACTTCTGGGCCGCCCGGGTGACGATGAGAGAGCGCTCCGCATCCACATGGAAGATGCGTTCCCGGGTGCGCTCGTGCATGACCCGCATCCGGGGGGTAACGGGACGAAACTGATACATAGGATTTACCTCCGTTCCGGCTCCGCCTGCGGGAAACCGACCCGCACCGGAGCAGCCGACGCCCGAAGGGCGCATATTCCTGTTTCCTCCATTGTAGGGCAATCCGGAGGAAAAAGCAAGCCGCCGTCACGGTGTTGTTCCGGGGGGAAAACTGTGATACACTGTCTGCAACGAATGGATGGGAGGATCATGATATGTCCAGCAAAAAGACGCTCAAACAGATCTTGGAGGAGAGCAAGGGCTGCTTCCTGGTGCCCTGTGTGTATGACTGCGCCTCCAACCATGCGGTGGAGATGTGCGGCTTCCCCGTGAGCCTGCTCAGCGGGGGAGAGACCTCCATCGCCATGAACGGAGTGATCGATTACGGGTTCACCGGCCTGACGGATCTGGAGTGGGTGGTGAGCCGGGTATCCCAGACCAGCTCCATCCCCCTGATCGCGGATATCGAGGACGGCTTCGGCGGCCCCCTGGCGGT
>JBGUZS010000017.1:0-34616 GCA_045223835.1 Oscillospiraceae bacterium
AAAGCATGTATTCCCGCCAGGCAACACCATCGTCTATGATCAGGAGCATAAAACCTATACGCTGGAGGATGTCTGTCTCGAGTTTTCCGCCTTGGGGAAAGGAGATCAGCGGGAGCCTTTTCTGGAGATCACCTTTCCTGATGGCAGCCGAAGCCCGGACTTTACCTATTCCTCGGCAGAAATCCGGTCCGATCCGCCGGATCTGGGCGATCTTCCTTCCGCCTATTCGGAGGGAGGGGAAACGGAGCGCCTGATCCTCCGTTTCAAGGAAGCAGCGGGAGGTCTTATCCTGGAGATACACTATGTCCTCTTCGGGGAAGCCATTTGCCGACATGCCGTACTGCTCAATGAGGGAACGGAGACGGTCGAGCTGAACCGCCTGATGAGTCTGCAGCTGGATCTGCCGGTCTCCGGCCTCGCCGTCACCGGCTTTTATGGGGCCTGGATCCGGGAGATGCAGCGAAAAACCGTGCTTCTTCCGGCCGGAAAGCTGGTTTTGGAATCCCGTTCCGGAAACAGCTCCAGTTACGTCAATCCTTTCTTCCTGCTGCATGACCCGGATGCAACGGAGAAATATGGAGAGTGCATCGGTTTTCATTTCATCTACAGCGGGAATCATTATGAAGCGATAGAAATCAGCCCCTACGGAAAGACCCGTGTGGTCAGCGGGATCAACCCCCTGGGGTTTCGGTATCAGCTGGAACCCGGAAAACGGTTCATCACGCCCCAGGCAGTTTTATTCCGTACTGACCGGGGCTTCGGCGGAATCAGCGAGCAAACCCATTTTTTCGTGCGGGAGCACGTGATCAGGGGGAGATGGAAGAATAAGCCCCGCCCCGTGCTCCTCAACAGTTGGGAAGCCTGCTACTTCAACATCTCCGAGCGCAGGCTTCTGTCCCTGGCCAAAGCAGCGAAAAAACTCGGCGTTGAGCTGTTTGTGATGGACGACGGCTGGTTTGGCGAGCGCAATGACGATTCCCGTTCCCTGGGGGATTGGGAAGCAAATCGAAAAAAACTTCCCGGTGGCCTGGCCCGTCTTTCAAAGAGACTCCGTGCGCTTGGACTGGGCTTTGGCCTGTGGGTAGAACCGGAAATGGTGAATGCGCAGTCCCGCCTGTATGAACAGCACCCAAACTGGGCTATGACCGCTCCGGGTCGGGCACACAGCGAAGGGAGAAATCAGCGCATTCTGGATCTGGTCAACCCGGAAGTTCAGGAATACCTGATCGGCACTTTGTCTGCGCTGCTTGCCCCAGGGGATATTCAATATGTGAAGTGGGATTACAACCGGGTGTTTTCCGATGCCTACTCCCCTGCTCTTCCGCCGGATCGGCAGGGGGAAACCGCTCATCGATATATTCTCGGCCTGTATCGGGTCATGCGAACGCTGACCGAGCGATTTCCGGAGATCCTGTTTGAAGGCTGTGCCTCGGGAGGAAACCGTTTCGACCTGGGTATCCTCTCCTATTTTCCCCAGATCTGGGGGAGCGACAATACGGACGCCTTCTGCCGCACTGGGATCCAGGAGGGGTACAGCTACGGTTATCCCCTCAGCACAGTCTCAGCCCATGTATCAGCCAGTCCAAACCATCAAACCCTGCGGGAAACGCCGCTGAATACGCGATTCAACGTCGCGGCATTCGGCGTACTGGGGTATGAATGCGATATCCGCGATTTATCTGCCCGTCAGCGTCGGGAGATTGCAGAACAGATCAGCTTATACAAGGAATGGAGAGAAGTGTTGCAGTACGGTCGTTTCTACCGCGGAAGGACAGACAATCTGCACGAATGGACCTGTGTATCGGAGGATCTTACTCATGCGGTCGGTTTTCTCTTCCAGGGATTATCGGAACCGGGCAAACACAGCGAAATATATTTCCCCCAGGGGCTTGATCCGAACCGACGATATCGGTTCTACAGCCTGGAGCAAAAGGTTGATGTCGCACGCTTTGGCGGTCTCATTAACAGTATCGTACCTTTTCCTGTCAGACCGGGATCCGCTGTCTATCGGATAATCGACCGTTTTGTCCAACAGCCGGGAGAAACGGAAAGCTGCATCGCATCCGGCTCTCTGCTCATGTCCGGCGTCCGGCTGAAACCCGGCTTTGCCGGCACCGGCTATAACGATCAGGTGCGCTTTTGGACCGATTTTTCCTCCCGCCTGTATTTCATGGTGGCTGTCGACGAGTGAGGCGGCATCTTGCCAAACAGCGTTGGCCATTCCAAGCTTAAGAGAAAGAAGTTGAGTGAAAATGAAAAGAAAAGCTGTCGCTGCGGTGATCTGTTTCTTGCTTTTCCTGCTCCTGCTTGCCGCATTAAAAATCCTTGATGTTCAAGCGATCGGTCCGGAAGGAACGAGTATCGGCCTTGCCGTGATCAATGGCGCGATCCATGAAGCAACAGGCGTGAATATGGCCTTGCACAAAATCACCAGTTATCTTGGCGTCTTTTCCATCCTGGTGGCGATTTGCTTTGCCTGTCTGGGACTTTTCCAGCTGATCCGGCGGCGGAGCCTGCTGAAGATTGACCCCGAGATTCTGGCCCTGGGCTGTCTTTATGTGATCATCGCCGTCCTATATCTGCTCTTTGAGATCATAGTCATCAACGAGAGACCGGTCATCATGCCCGGGGATGAACACGTTGAAGCCTCCTTCCCCTCCTCCCATACCCTGCTGTCCTTTGTTATCCTCGGCAGTGCCATGATCGTACTGGGAAAGTATGTTCCCAACCGCAGGCTTTGCGGCCTTCTCCAGGGAGTATTGGGCGTTCTGCTTTTTGTCTCCGTGTTCGGAAGGCTGCTGTCCGGCGTCCATTGGTTCACGGATATTCTGGGGAGCATTTTCCTCAGCGCCGCCCTTTTGCTTCTGTTTGCCGGTGTTTTGGATTTGGCGGAGGGACATAAAGCGGAATAGATCGATCAGGGTCCCCAGGCACGTGCCCGGGGACCCTGCAATCTTCTTACATTCTGCTGCGCATCCACTTTTCCACCAGCGGAGAGGTGACGGCATCCGTATCCCGCAGCTCATCGCTGCGCATTCCGGAAACGGCATCGAACTGCATATGTACGGCTTCCGCTCCCTTTTTTGGCCAGAGCGGCAGCCCTTCGCCATTGGGGTCTCCATTTCTGACGAAGTTCACCCAATACCGGTGGATCAGATCCGAGAGGTCCCGATCCTCCTTTTCATAAGGCTGCGGCATACCGAAGTCAGGCTTAGCATCCAGATTGCCAAAGGCATAGGGGATCTCCATGCCGTGAGAAGCGCCCATTGGGGTCAGTCTTCTGGCAAAGACATACTGCCATGTGGGAAGTCCATAATCAAGCGCCCGGATTTTCGCCCAGGCCAGATGCCGCCCATACCAGTAATCCCGCGCCAGGGCGTCAGCTTTTTTGTTCAGATCGGCGATATCCAGATATAGATGCTCCGGAAGACCCAGACGCTTGAATACGGTGGGGATATAGGTCTCAGAGGCGCTGCGGCTGCCTTCATCCAGATTGCTTCCGAGAATAATCGGAACGGGATGGCTCTTATTCTGCAGCATCAGTTCTCCCTGTGGTCCGGGCAAGAACGCGCCGTCAATCACGGCTGCGCAGATCTGATGAATGCGTTTCATCATGGGGTCCCCTTCCCGATACATCTCCGGGAAAGGGACTCGCCGGAATTCCTCCAGAGAGCTGCAGCCGAAGCTTTCCGCCAGCGCTTTTCCCCATTCCTCCGCTTCCTGCACCGGTACATCCCGCTCCGGCTGGAAGATATCGCCGCTCTGGCAAATGGCGCCATGGAGGTATCCCTTCGCTGCGGGGGCGTTCATCAAGGCACAGCAGCTGGCGCTGCCCGCGCTTTGACCGGAAACGGTCACGCGATCCGGATCGCCTCCAAAGCTTTCAATGTTTTCTCTGATCCACTTCAGCGCGGCCAGCTGATCTCTATGCCCAAAATTCCCCACATATTCATGGATATTTTCCCGACGCATATCCGGATGGCACATAAAGCCCAAGACGCCGACCCGGTATCCGACCGTTACCAGAATCACGCCGTCCCGGGCATAGATGCTGCCGTCATTTACCGGACTGTCCGCGTTTCCGCCCTGCAAGGCGCCGCCATAGAACCACACGAGCACCGGACAGGGCTCCTGCGGGTGATCTGGCGCCCAGATATTGAGATACAAACAATCCTCGCTCATTTCATGTGTACCGAGGCTGCTGTTGGGAAACAGCGTCTGGACCGGCATAGGCGGCCGGTGGACTGCGTCACGGATCCCAAGCCAGGGGTATGCCGGATGGGGCCCCTGCCAACGGAGCTCTCCCACCGGAGCCGCTGCATAGGGAACGCTCCAAAACACAGCCACTTCGCCGTCCGTACTGCCGCGAAGGGTTCCTTCCCTGCATTTGATGATTTTATCCATCATGCTCCTCCACCTAATATCGTATTATTCTCTGCAGCCATTATACCTTTGCGCCATAATGTTTGCAAGAATGCACATAAAATTGCAATTTCCTCCCCAAAAAGCTATAATTTCATAGAGGGGGGACTTTCATGGAGCGTTTTGATCTTTATGATCGTGACCGGCGTCTGACCGGCATTACGGCCCGGAGAGGCGATCCCATCCCGCCGGACTCTTATCGGCTGGCGATCCATGTCTGTCTTTTTGGAGAGGATGGCAGACTGTTGATCCAACAGAGGCAGCCTTTCAAGCGGAAGTGGTCCGGCCTTTGGGATCTGAGCGCTGCAGGCAGCGCGATCTGCGGAGAGAGCAGCCGGGAAGCGGCAGAACGGGAGACAATGGAGGAGCTTGGGCTGAAGATCGACCTGTCAAGGGTGCAGCCGGTCCTCACTGTGCACTGGGATAAAGGCTTTGACGACATTTTCATTCTTCCCTCGGATATTGACACTCCATCTTTGAAGCTCCAACCGGAGGAAGTTCGGGCAGTCAAATGGTCTTCATTGCAGGAAATCCTGCAGATGATTGACAATGGCTCCTTTATCCCCTATGAAAAGAGCTATATTGAGCTTCTGTTCCGCTTGAGGCAGCACCGGGATATCCATAGCCGCGAAGATAAGTCGGATTCTCGATGAAACGAATACACTGTTTAAGGCGAAGGATTAGCAAAAACGGCTCTTTCCAGAATCTATCGCAAGTGATATAGTAGACTTGTATCCGAAAGTATGAGCATTTCATCTCGGCCATTTATAAAGAGGGAAAAGAATGAAAGTTAAGATCACGTCAGACAGCACCTGTGACCTTTCCCCGGAATTGGTCAAAAAGTATGACATCGGGATCCTTCCCCTGCTTATTACCTTTGGGGAGGAGGTCTTTCGGGATGGTATAGATGCGACGCCGGAGGATATATACCGATTCGTAGAAGAAACCGGAACACTCCCCAAAACCTGCGCCCTGAATACTGCCGAATACGAAGAATTCTTTCGCGGGTGGACGGATCAGGGATTTGCTCTTGTCCACTTCTGCATCGGCAGCAAGTTTTCTTCCACCTGTCAAAATGCGCAGATAGCGGCATCCTCCATGGATAACGTCTATGTTGTGGATTCCGGGAATCTTTCTGCCGGTCAGGGGCTTCTGGTTCTGAGAGCGGCTGAGCTGCAGAAGCAGGGCTTGAGTGCAAAGGAGATCTATGAGGCCTGTACTGCGCTTGTGCCATTTGTAGAGGCCAGCTTTGTGCTGGATGATCTGGAATACCTGGTCAAGGGCGGCCGCTGCTCCGGCGTCGCCGCATTCGGCGCCAATCTCCTGAAGCTCAAGCCTTGTATAGAAGTTCGCTCCGGCGTCATGGAACCCACGAAGAAATATCGCGGGAGAATCCAGAATGTCATTCTAGATTATGTGGCCGATCGGCTTACCGGCAGGGATGACCTGGATAAAGGCCGAATCTTTATCACCCATACTCGCTGTGATCCGGAATGGGTCGACGCCGCGCGGAAAAAGGTCATGGAGCTGATTCCCGATTTCGAAGAGATTCTGGAAACGACCGCCGGAGCGACAGTTACCACGCATTGTGGGCCCAGCACCCTTGGGGTTCTCTATATCCGTAAACCGTGAAAAAAGGAGGAGAAGCGCAATGGCTGAATCGTTCATCCTGTCCTGTGAATCAACGGTTGATCTCCCCTATTCTTATGTACAGCAGCGAAACATACCCGTTCTGTTTTATTCCTATCTGGTGGACGGGCAGGAGTACATAGACGATATGGGACGCGACCCGGAGGCGTTGACCAGGTTCTATCGCCTTCTGCAGGAGGGGCATTTGCCCACTACCTCTCAGCTGAACCTTCAAACATACCTGGATTATTTTGAAACGCTGCTTTCCAGGGGAAACGTATTGCACATCGCCTTCGGTTCCGGAATGACCAATTCCGTGGCCAATGCCCTGCAGGCCGCCGAGCTTCTGCGGGATAAACACCCGGAGCGGAAGCTGGTCGTACTGGATTCCCTTTGCAGCTCTTCCGGATACGGACTTCTGGTGGATACGGCTGCTGATCTGCGGGATGAGGGAAAAAGCCTGGATGAGATCGCAGAGTGGGTGCTGGATAACCGAAACACCGTTCACCATCAGTTTTATTCCGTCGACCTGAAGTATTTCAAGCGCAGCGGGAGGGTTTCCGGCGCTGCCGCGACGGTGGCGGCGATTCTGAACATCTGCCCCATTATGCGGCTGAACAGCGCTGGGCGGATCATTGCCTATGATAAAGTCCGCGGCAGGAAAAATGCCATCCGCCGTACGGTGGATACCATGGAGACCCATGCGCAGAGAGGACGGGATTACAGCGGCAAATGCTTTATCTGCCATTCCAATTCCCCGGAGGACGCGGAGCAGACAAAGCTCGCGGTAAAGGAGCGTTTCCCGAAGATCAGAGGCGACATTCGTATCTGCGATATCGGTACCATTATCGCTTCCCACTGCGGCCCCGGTACCGTTGCGGTATTTTTCTTCGGTGACGAGCGGACGGAGTGATCAAAGCAAAAGCGCAGCTGAATTGTATATAGAACACCCCATTTGACTTCGAATAGTCATTCAAGCCAAATGGGGTGTTCAGCTTCTGCCTTTCCGTTGGATCATATCAAGCTAAAAGCAATTTCCAAACGCAGGCTGCGCCCGCAGACAGATCAATACTCATTTTGGTTCTGTTTACCGGCTGTGAACCCCCAGCGGCTTCCGCTGGCAGGGTATTGCGGACTGGCATTTGCCGCAGCCATAACGCGGGGAATGAGGCGCCGAAACCTTCCCGATATATGCAGCGCAGCCGTCCTTATTCTTGCTGCAGTCCGGTCCGATCACTCCGGCGGGACAGCGGTTGATGCAGGCTCCGCATCTGCTGCAGTAATCCAGGTAATTCTGATAATCTTTCTCGTCCGGAATACAGGGCCAATCGGTTATCACGCTGATCAGCCTTCCGGCACAGCCGGCCCGGGAGATAAAGCAGGTGCTGAGGCCAAAGGTCCCCATGCCGGCCACGTATGCCACATGCCTCTCAGACCAGTTTGAGGTGAACAGCGGTATTTCTTCCCCCATCGTCCGCACCGCGGTCTGCAGGGCAAAGCGCCCGTCCGCCTGCGGGACTACGGCCTGCCAGCCCTCAGCCCGAAGCGCATCCGCAGCAGCAAGACCTGTTGCGAGCAAGTGATTCTGCCCGTCCACCCGCGTAAACATCCATTCCAGAGAAGGCAATTCGGGATCGGCCAGGTTGGATTCCAGAACGCGATCCGAATACGGCAGGAAGATAGAAATTACGGTTTTCGCTTCCGGGAGCCAGTCTTTCGGCATCCGATGATGCGGGCCTACTACGTCCTCCCTCTGCAGCTCCCGGAATCCCGGGTCGTCCGCCGAACCGACGGTAAAGATCGGATCACCGAAGAAGCGAAGACCAATATAGCGATCCTCCTTGTCCTGATTATAAATCGTCGGATCATAGTCCCCTTTTCCGAAATAATTGTTCCTGCGAAATCCGCCCCTGTCCTCCTCCTGCAGCTGCCTTTTGGCCTCTTCCTCGGTAATCTTCGGCTGAAGGTAGTTTGTTGGGGATTCTTCCGAAAGCTTTCTGATGATGGTCAGCAGACGATCTCTTTCCATTTGTTCTCTCCCCCTTCAAAACTATGGGCATTTCCTGATGTATCTGCCGATATAGAGGACGAGCAGACGGTCAATATAGAATACGGCATCTCTTTGTGGACAAAAGCCGCAGCCCCGGTTTTTGCCATCCATGTTCTTCTCTGCGAAGGAGCGCACAAGCATTCGCCAAGGGATCGAAAGAAAGCCTGAAAGTATACCGCTGAGAAAACCGGAAGCGGTAAGTGATATTACCCCTTGCGGTATAGTGATGTCACCCGCTCGCGCCCAATAAGGCAATGTGACCCGCTCACGTGCCGAAGGCACACAGCGCTTGCGAAGCAATCATCACGCTTGTTCTCTTTCAGATCGGGAAGTCCTTTCTGTTGACTATATCATTTATAAGTCCGAAATGATTAAATGTCAATGATGTCGCCGCCGTCGGCGGCTGATGATGTATCTCCGCTGCGCTCCGAAATGATGTTGCGTCACTTCGTGACGCAATGATGCGATGTTTGCCCTAATTGCTGCTGGCAAACATCATTCAAAAAACGCCTTTTGTCGGTAGACAAAAGACGTTTTTTCTGGTGCCGGCGGCGGGGCTCGAACCCGCACGGCGTATCCACCGGGGGATTTTAAGTCCCCTGCGTCTGCCAGTTCCGCCACGCCGACTCATCAGGAAGTCTATCACCTTTGCTTCTGCCTGTCAATTGTACCGTGGAGCGATTGCAAATCGTCAGGAATTCCGCTATAATTTGAATATAGTATCATAAGGGTGTGAAGAAAAATGAATATACTCGTCCATGCCAGCATTTTTTCTGAGGAATTCAGCGAATCCTCCCCCGAGGGCCGGATGTTTATCCAGGCGCATCCCGAGTGCAGCTGGCGCTTTCGCAGCATTAAAGATTGCACAGCGGAAGATCTTGCCTGGGCCGAGGTGATTTATGGAATGCCCGACCCCGCTTCGCTGAAGGAAGCAAAGAATCTCCGCTGGCTTCATCTCATGACCGCAGGGGTAAACAACTATGCCGATCCGGGTTTATTCTCCGATCCTACGCCTATCCTGACCCGCTCTGCTGGGGTTCATGCAGCAACCATGGCCGAGCATGCCATCGGACTGGCCCTGGCGGTAAGCCGCAAGTTCCCTCTTTTGTATTCCCATCAAAAAGAACATGACTGGCACTATGAGATGGCTGGAAGCGAATTGTTTGATTCTACCGTTATCCTTTTGGGTACCGGCTACCTGGCTTCAGACCTGATCAAGCGATTGAAAGGGTTCGGATGCCGCATTATCGGCGTGCGCAGAGACTGCGCAAAACCGGCGCCGGAGGGCGTTGAGAAGATCTACCCCGTCGAGAAGCTATTGGAGGTCCTGGCTGAGGCCGATTATCTCTTTAATACTCTGCCTCTCACCCCCGAGACCCATCATCTGCTCGGCACGGAAGCCTTCCGGTCAGCGAAACCGGGAATGATACTGGTCAATATGGGTCGTGGAGGGACTGTAGATACTCCCGCCCTGGTGGAGGCGCTCCGGGAAGGCCGACTGGGCGGAGCCGGGCTGGATGTGACGGAACCGGAACCGCTGGACAGGGACAACCCCCTGTGGGATATGTCAAATGTGGTCATTTCCCCCCATTGCTCCGCCGTTTCCAAAACTACCAATGCGCGCAGAAATGCCATGTTCCTGCATCAATTGGAGCTCTTCCTTTCCGGCAAACCGTTGGAGGGTGTAGTGGATTTTGCAGCCGGGTATTGACTGGCAAGGGAAAACAGAATATCATCATAAGCAGAGCAAATGAATAGAAAACTAGATTTTGGGAGGTTAACTTATGTCCGACTATCTGTACAAAGACATGCCTAAGCTGGGCTTTGGCCTTATGCGCCTGCCCACAATCCCCGGCGGAACCCAAAAGGATATTGATTTCGAAAAGGTCCAGGAAATGGTGGATCTGTTTATGTCCAGAGGGTTCCATTATTTCGATACTGCCTTTGTCTATCATGAGGGCCATTCTGAAGAGGTGATCAAAAAGTGCCTGGTGCCGAAGTATCCGCGCGACAGTTTCCAGGTTGTGGACAAGATCCCGCTTTGGAACATCAAGGGCAAGGATGACTACGAGGGTATTCTGAAGACGGAGCTGGAGCGCACCGGTCTGGAATACCTGGATATCCTTTTCCTGCATGGCATCGGGACCAACACCTTCCCTGTCATCGAGTCAACCGGAGGCTGGGAATGGCTGAAGAGCGTCAAGGAGCGGGGCTTGGCAAAGCACATCGGCTTCAGTTATCATTCTCCTGCCGCAGAGCTGGATCAGCTGCTGGACAAGCATCCCGAGGTAGAGGTCGTACAGCTTCAAATCAATTATCTGGATTGGGACAGCGAGCAGGTGCAGTCCCGGCTCTGCTGGGAAGCCTGCCGGAGACATAATGTTGCCGTTACGATCATGGAGCCTGTCAAGGGCGGCAGTCTGGCAAATCCTCATCCCGATGTTGCCAAGCTCTTCAAAGATGCTGATCCCGATGCAAGCGTTGCTTCCTGGGCGATCCGCTTTGCCGCAACATTGGATGGCGTCATTACTGTCCTCTCCGGTATGTCCACCATTGAACAGGTGGATGACAACACCAGGACCGTTCAGAACCTTAAGCCGCTTTCCGAAGCGGATATGGAGGTCATCCAAAAGGCGGTCAAGACCTTCAACGAGATCCCGCTGATCCCCTGCACCGGCTGCCGGTACTGCGTTGACGGCTGCCCGCAGAAAATCCAGATCCCCATGATAATCAACCTCCTCAACGATTACACCAAGTATCAGAATGGCAGCGGCCTGGCCCGCAGCTATGCGATGACTACCGGCCGGGGCGGCAAAGCGTCGGACTGCGTTGAGTGCCGTTCCTGCGAGGAGCACTGCCCGCAGCATCTGAAGATCACGGAATACATGAAGAAAGCCGCCGCTCTTTTCGAAGGCTGAGTTTTTGCAAATCCAAAAATGCTGGATGCACGTCTTTCGTGCATCCAGCGTTCTTTTACTCCGTTTTTGCTCTGAGCCCCGGTCGGCACCAGTTTTTCATCGCGGCGATCCCCTCCGGCGTAACCGGCTTGATCCATTTTCCGATGAACAGATGGATCTGCATCAGCACATATCGGATAGGCTCGTCAATATAGCAGCAAGCAAACACAAGAAGGGTCGGAGAATGCCAGACCATACCGGTCAGGTAGACAAACGGCAGAACCATGACCCACATAAAAACGATTTCCAGAATGGTACCATAGGCTGCATCGCCCGCCGCGCGGAAGGTATCGTTCTGCGTCCAATTGCCCATCCGGATAAAGGCGGCGACGATATAGATGCAAACCAGACCGAATGCAATGCGGAAGCTTTCCCCCTCCATCCCCATTAGATGCAGGATCGGCGTATGGAGCACAACCACAAGCAGTCCAACCAATCCGATAAAGCCCTGGCAGAGATAAACCAAACGCCAGGCACGGGTATAAGCAAGGTCTGGTTTACCTGCCCCCACCTCCTTGCCCACCAGGATAGAAGCCGCATTGGAAAAGCCGGCAAAGAAACCGATGATCAGTCCCTCCAGCGTTCGGAAGACCGCAATGGCGGCAATGGCCTCCTCAGGCTGACGGCCAAGGACGATGTTGATCACCATGTTGCCCACGCCGATGAGCAGCTCATTCATGATAATGGGAAAGCATTTGCGAAAATACTCCCGTACCAGTTTGCCCTTCCATTTGAAATGATGGCGTATAGCCAGAATATAAGGATGCCCGTTCAGTTTGGCCAGGAGGATGATCACACCGATACTCACGAGCTGGGCGATCACCGTCGCCAGGGCTGCACCGCGCACGCCCATGGCCGGCATGCCCAGGTGTCCAAAAATGAGGATGTAATTCAGGCAAACATTCACAACAACAGAAACGATGGAGCCGTATAAGGGGATACGGATTCGCTCAGTACACCGCAGGAGGGTCGCCATGGCCATGGAGAAAACCATAAGCGGATAATTGAAACCAACGATCCGCAAGTACTTGATTCCTACCTCCTGCAGCGCGGTCTTATCGGTATAAAGGCGCATGACTGCGCCGGGGAAAACTGTCGCCATGCAGCAGAAGACCAGCGCTACGATCATCATACAGGTCAGGGTCAGCCCGTAAGAGCGGTTGATCCCGTCATGATCCTTTGCTCCCCAGTATTGGGAGATGAAAAGCATTCCGCCGCCGATGAAGCCCCAGTAGCAGCTGAACATCAATGAGGAAAACTGCGCACAAAGCCCGATCGCGCCAAGCTCCGTCTGACCCAGCGATGCGATCATCATCGTATCCACCATGGAGCCCGTTGTGGTGAGCAGATTCTGAAGCGCGACCGGTATAGCGATCACGGCGACCCTGCGGAGAAAGTCACGCCAATCAAAGCTCTGTGAAGAGATCATATATTGCCTCCAACGAAAAGAATAGCCCGCGGCATAGGTATCCGGAAAATCCATGCCGCGGGCATTACACAAACCTGATCAAGCCAACGTGCCTATTCCGAGCTGTATTCCATAACTGATCATGGCAACGATGATCGCTGCGATGACGACGCCGAGAAGGATACAGGGAATCGCACGTTTCAATCGGATATCCAGCATAGCGGCGACCAAGGCGCCGGTCCAGGCCCCGGTTCCGGGCAAGGGGATCGCGACCAGAAGGGTGAGACCAAGGATCGCATACTTCTGCACAAGCGGCTTTTTCTTTTCCGCTTTTGCCTCCAAACAATCCACGAACCGACTCAGCTCAGTCCAATGCTTTCGCAGATAATCGAAAACCTTGCGGATAAAGAGAATGATAAAGGGTACGGGGATCATATTGCCGATAATGGCGGCAGCGGCGCATTGCCATGCATTCAGACCAAGTGAACAGCCTACCGGGATCGATGCCCTCAATTCCAGCACCGGAATCATGGAAAGCAGCAGCACCCAAAAAAAGTTCTTAACCAAGTCTCACATCCTTTCGGCGGTTCATCGGTCCGATGTTGCCAAGGGGAACGATGCGGCTGCCGTCAGCGATAATAGTTCACCGCCGAACGGAACAAACCAAGATTATAATTCCCCGGCACATTCCGATATAAGCCGTAGCCCAACCGCTCACAGTGACCCATTTTTCCCAATACCCGGCCGTCAGGCGAACAGATTCCCTCGATTGCCCACATGGAATTATTAGGATTATGTCGGATGTTCATCGACGGGCGTCCGCTCTCGTCCGCATATTGCGTAACGATCTGACCATTATCCCCCAGCAGCTTCAGGACCCGTTCTGGTGCGACAAGACGACCTTCTCCATGGGAAATCGGGACCAATCTTGTTTCCCCAACGTTCATGAGCTGGAGCCATGGGGACTTGTTGGAGGCTACCCTGGTGCGAACGATGCGGGATTGATGCCTGCCGATGGAATTGAAGGTCAGGGTTGGGCTTTCCTCGTCCGCCGGAGTAATTTTCCCATAAGGGACAAGGCCAAGCTTGATCAGCGCCTGGAATCCATTGCAGATACCGCAGACAAGGCCGAGCCGCTCATCCAGCAGATCCGTGAGCGCGTCGCTCACTCTGCCGCTGCGCAGGAATGCCTCGATGAACTTTCCTGATCCATCCGGTTCGTCGCCGCCGGAGAAACCGCCGGGGATAAACAGGATCTGTGATTTTCGCAGACGTTTGGCAAATGCTTCCGTCGATTCCCGGATCGCCTCCGGCGTTTGATTGCGGATAACGAAGATCTCGGGTTCCGCGCCGACTCCGGCAAACGGCTTTGCCGTGTCATACTCACAGTTCGTTCCGGGGAATACAGGGATGAGCACGCGAGGTCTCGGTATGGCGGTGAGCGGCTTCGGCCAGCGATTCGTCTGCCATTGAGGCGCCGGGACCATTCCCTCCTGCTTCACCTTTGTGGGATAAACCGGTTCCAGCTTGTTTTCCCAAATATCCTGGAGATTGGATAAGGGCAGAACCTCGCTTTTGTAATAGATCATCGGCTCAACCAGCGTCTCTCCCAGCTCCAGTACCTCTGCCTGAGGATAGGACCTGGGCACGCTGCCGGAAAGCTCCACGATAAACGCACCGCGCCGGGTATCAAACAGCTCGGCCATGCTTCTTTCATCCCGGAAGCGGAAACCAAGGCCGTTCCCGAAGCACATTTTCAGCACGCCGTCTGCAACGCCGCCATGGGATACGGTCCAGGCAGAAAGCACCAAGCCTTCTTTGCCCAGTATGCTCATCTCCTGGAAAACTGCCTTAAGACTCTCAGTCTCCGGCAGCCCCCACTCGTTCCAGCTGGGCCGGAGCAGAATCACCCGGCTTCCCGCACGCTTGAATTCCGGAGAAATGGCCCGGTTCCATTCGCCCATGGTCACGGCAAAAGAAACCAGCGTAGGCGGTACATCCAGTTGCTCGAAGGTTCCGCTCATGGAGTCCTTCCCGCCGATGGCAGCAATGCCCAGATCCAGCTGGGCTTCCAAGGCGCCAAGCAGAGCGGCCAAGGGCTCGCCCCACCGGGCCGGGGTCTTTCCCGGTTTTTTGAAATACTCCTGGAAGGACAGATATACATCTTCAAAGTCCGCGCCGGAGGCGATCAGCTTGGAAACGGATTCAACAACAGCCAGATATGCGCCATGATACGGACTCTTTTCCGAAATAAAAGGATCATAACCCCAGGCCATGTAGGAGCAGTCTTCCGTGTAGCTCCGCTCCATGGGGATCTTGTGGACCATGGCCTGTATCGGGGTGAGCTGATTGCTGCCGCCAAAGGGCATCAGAACGGTACCCGAGCCGATGGTCGAGTCAAAGCGTTCTCCCAGACCACGGCGGGAACAGAGGTTCAAATCTCCTGCCAGTTCGATCATTGCCTCACGGAAGCTTTCCGGCGCAGGGACAAGATACGGCTGAAGCACAGGGGCTTCCACGGAAATATGCTTTTCCGCGCCATGGGAATCGAGGAAGGACCGGGGCAGATCAACGATGCGGGATCCGTTCCAATCCATCACCAACCGTTTCTCCCGGGTGACCTCAGCAAGAATGGTGGCTTCCAGGTTTTCCGCATCGGCCAGGGCGCAGAACTTGTCCGCATCCTCACGGGAGACGACGACCGCCATTCGCTCCTGGCTTTCACTGATAGCCAGCTCCGTTCCGTCCAGACCCTCGTATTTCTTCGGGACCTTGTCCAGATCGATCTTCAATCCGTCCGCTAGTTCACCGATGGCGACGGAGACCCCGCCGGCGCCGAAATCATTGCAGCGCTTAATCATCAGCGCTGCTGCCGGATTGCGGAACAGCCGCTGCAGCTTCCTTTCTTCCGGCGCATTGCCCTTCTGCACCTCAGCGCCGCAATGCTCCAGAGATTCCAACGTATGCGATTTGGAGGAGCCGGTGGCGCCGCCGATCCCATCCCGTCCGGTACGTCCGCCGAGGAGGATCACCACATCCCCCGGTGCGGGAACTTCGCGCCGCACCTGACTGGCCGGAGCTGCCCCCAGCACCGCGCCGATCTCCAGTCGTTTCGCGGCATAGCCGGGATGATACCATTCATCCACGATCCCGGTGGGCAGGCCGATCTGGTTTCCATAGGAGCTGTAGCCTGCGGCAGCGGAGGTCACGATCTTCTTTTGCGGCAGCTTTCCCGGCAAAGTTGCGGAAATTGGCTGAAGCGGATCTGCAGCTCCGGTGACGCGCATCGCCGCATAGACGTAACTCCGACCGCTCAATGGGTCGCGGATCGCGCCGCCGATGCAGGTCGCGGCGCCGCCAAAGGGTTCTATCTCCGTAGGATGATTGTGCGTTTCGTTTTTAAAAAGCAGCAGCCAGTCCTGGACATCTCCCAAATTGTCCTTGACCTTGATTTTCACCGTGCAGGCATTGATCTCGTCGCTTTCGTCCAGCTTATCCAGCTTTCCTTCGGCCTTCAGCACTTTGGCAGCGATGGTACCCAAATCCATCAGACAGGGCGGCTTTGTCCTGCCCAGCTGTTTCCTGACCTGCATATATCGGTCCCAAGCAGCCTGCAGAACAGGATCCTGCATTTCAACATGGTCCAGGATCGTCTGGAAGGTTGTATGGCGGCAATGGTCGGACCAATAGGTATCCAGCAGCTTCAGCTCCGTTACGCTGGGATCCCTGCCTTCCTCACGGAAGAAATCCCGGCAGAAGGCCAGATCGTCCCTGTCCATTGCCAGGCCAAACTCACGGATTGTTTCTTCCATCTCCTGTTCGCCCATGTTCCGGAAGCCGGTGAGGATGCGAATGGGGGCGGGAGCAGGATAATCCGTTATCAACGTATCCACCGGATCCAGGGAGGCCTCCCGGCTTTCCACCGGGTTGATCAGATACTTCTTCATCGCCTCCAGCTCCTGGGCGCTCAGCTTGCCAAAGAGGGCATAGACCTTCGCGGTGCGAACCGCCGGCCGCCGGCCCTGAGAGATGATCTGCACACATTGAGCGGCAGAATCCGCACGCTGGTCAAACTGCCCGGGCAGATACTCCACGGCAAACACATAATCTGCACGGATGCCACTGAGATCGCGGTAAACAAGGTCTGTCTGAGGCTCGGAAAACACCAGGCTCACGCATTCCTGAAACAGGGATTCATCAATACCCTCCACATCATATCGATTCAGAAGGCGAAGATTCTTCAATCCTGTCAGATTCAAAAAACTCCGCAGATCGTCGAGCAGAGCCTTTGCTTCGGTGGCCAATTCGGCACGCTTCTCCACATAGATCCGGTAAACCATCATTCATTCTCCTGAGCGTCGAGCGCCCGCTTTCCTATATCTCTTCGATAATACGCATTTTCAAAATGGACCTTCTCCACACAGCGGTACGCCTTTTGTATGGACAACTGTAAGGTTTTTGCCCTGGCCGTGACGCCGAGTACGCGGCCGCCGCCGGTCACCAGAACCCCATCCTCAGCTTTGGCACCGGCAAAGAAGACTTCCCCATCCAGCCCGGGATCAACGGTGATGGGATAACCGGTCTTGTACGCCGCGGGGTATCCGTCGGAGGCCATGACGACACAACAGGCCGAATCCCGGGAAAAACGAACCTCCGCTTCGGCCAGACGATCTTCCGTAACCGCCTGCATGATCGAAAGAAGGTCGCTGTCCAGCAGGGGCAGCACCACTTGGGTTTCAGGGTCGCCGAAGCGGCAGTTATACTCGATGACCTTTGGCCCCTTTGGAGTGATCATCAGGCCGAAATACAGACAACCCTTGAATGTCCGTCCTTCCGCGTTCATCGCTTCCATGGTGGGAAGAAAAATCTCCCGCATACACTGCTCCGCAATCTTCGGCGTGTAATAGGGATTCGGGGCGATGGTACCCATTCCGCCGGTATTCAGGCCGACGTCACCATCCCCAACGCGCTTGTGGTCCATGCTGGAGACCATGGGAACCATGCTTTTTCCATCAGTAAAGGCAAGGACGGAAACCTCCGGTCCTGTCAGAAATTCTTCGATCACGACGCGCAGACCGCTGTCACCGAATTTCTTGTCCAGCATCATGGAGCGCAGCGCGTCCTTAGCCTCCTCCACCGACTGGGCGATCACGACGCCCTTCCCCAAAGCAAGTCCGTCCGCTTTCACGACGATGGGAGGGGTCTGCTTCTCCACATAGGCTATCGCCTTTTCCAGATCGGAGAAGTCTTCATACGACGCAGTGGGGATTCCGTATTTTTTCATCAGCCATTTGGAGAAAACCTTGCTGCCTTCAATGATTGCTGCGTTTTTTCTCGGTCCGAAGCAAGGAATTCCGGCGGCTTCCAATGCATCCACCGCCCCCAGGACCAGGGGATCATCCGGGGCGACGACAGCATAGTCGATCCCGTTTTCCTGCGCAAATTTGACTTGGGCGGCAATATCCTTTGCAGAAATGGGGATGCATTCCGCATCCGGAGCCATGCCTCCATTTCCGGGCAGCGCGTAGATTGTCTCTGCCTTCGGGCTTTTTTTCAGGGAGCGGATCAAGGCGTGCTCCCGTCCACCGCCGCCGATCACCATGATTTTCATCCCAGACGCCTCCATTAATGATGAAACAGCCTGAGTCCGGTAAAGGCCATAGTCATGCCGTACCGATCGCAGGCTTCGATCACCGCGTCATCCCGCACCGATCCGCCAGGCTCCGCCACGTATCTCACGCCGCTCAGCCTCGCGCGGTCTATGTTATCGGAGAAGGGGAAAAACGCATCGCTGCCCAGGCAAACGCCGTCCACCTGATCCAGATATCCCCGTTTTTCCTCCTTGGGCATCTCATCCAGGTATACATCGATAAAATTATCCCGGTCGGCTCTGCCCATATCCTCACGGAACTCCAGGTCAAGGATGCGATCCCACTGCCGAAGCAGCCATTTGTCCGCCTTCTCCCCTGCCAGCCTTGTACAGTGGATTCGACTTTGCTGTCCGGCCCCGACGCCGATGGCCTGCCCATCATAAGCATAACAGACGGAATTGGACTGCGTATACTTCAGGGTGATCAGGGAAAGGATCAGATCCCGGACCGCATCATCGGGCAGATCATGATTCTTTGTCACGATATTCTGCAGCAGTTTTGCGTCGATCACACAGTTATTGTGCCCCTGCTCAAAGGTGACGCCAAAAACCTGCTTTCGTTCCAGCTCTGCCGGGACATAATCCGGATCAATCTGTACCACGTTGTAATTCCCGTTCTTTTTTCTGGCCAGAAGAGCAAGGGCTTCCTTAGAATACCCCGGAGCGATAACGCCATCGCTGACTTCCCGGCGAATCAGTCTGGCAGTCACCTCGTCGCAGGGCTCGCTCAGGGCGATCCAATCGCCGAAAGAACTCATCCGGTCGGTTCCTCTTGCCCTTGCATAGGCGCAGGCCAGCGGCGAATCATCCAGGCCATCGATGTCATCGACGAAACAGGCGCGTTTTAATGCATCACTGAGCTTACGGCCCACGGCTGCGGAGGTGGGACTCACATGCTTGAAGGATGTGGCGCTGGGCATTCCGAGAGCCGCCTTCAGCTCCTTCACCAGCTGCCAGGAGTTCAGAGCATCCAGAAAATTGATATACCCGGGCCTGCCCTGCAGAACCTGCACCGGCAGCTCTCCACCCTGTTCCATCAGGATCCTGGCCGGTTTTTGGTTGGGATTGCAGCCATACTTCAGCAACAGTTCCTTCATGCTTTTTCCCCTCCATACAGATTGAATAGCCGTTCATCGCAGTCAAAATTCCTGATATCGAGGATGCAGGAATACAGGGATACTTTATTCTCCGGATTCAATGCAGACCATACTTCGTCCGGTTCCGGAAGCGTTACCGGAATAGGTTCCCCCGCAAAGGAGGGGGGCGGATTCCCGTCGCACTGATAGGTGCTGATAAAACAGCCGGTGCCCGCCGGCACATCGTCATACGTATAGAAAAAGCGATGATTGAAATTGGGATCGCCATCGCCGCTCTTCAGGATACTCAGCTCAAACCGTCCGCCGCTGCGGATGATCCCCGAGATCCTGGGGGTGTAAAGCGGGCCATCCGGTTCAAAGGTCCTGGTCATCAAGGCGTCTCTGAAGCTTTTGCCCTTCGCCAGGAAATCGCGGATCGTATCCGTCTGATCCCCGTTCGTCACGATAAAGCTGCGTTTGAACACCCGGACAGGATGATAAATGACCAGGCTGGGATCCTGGAGCTGAGCGGGATCGCAAGCCTCAGTCCGAATGCCGTCCTCCGTATAGGAGAAAATCCGGTTGCGGCTGTTGAGGCTGCGGCCCATTATGAAATAGTAGATCCGCATATGCTTCTCGTCCTTCCGGCCAATCACGATTCCGCGGCCGGGATAACGGTTTCCCTGCAAGTACTCTAGCAAATCAGTCATTTCGAATCTCCTTTGCTACGATTTCCGCCGCCTGGGGCAGGAGCTTCCATTCTGCCTCTTCCATCACTCGGCGCTGAAGTACCTCCGGCGTATCTCCCGGATAAATCTCCACCGCCTTCTGCAGAATAATCTCTCCTCCATCGGGGATCTCGTTCACATAGTGTACGGTAGCGCCGGTCAGCTTGACTCCCCGTTCCAGGGCGGCTTCATGGACTTTCAGCCCATAAAAGCCTTCCCCGCAGAAAGAGGGGATCAGAGAGGGGTGAATATTCAGGATACGCCTGGGCCATTTTTCTGTAAACGAAGCGCTGAGGATGCGAAGAAATCCGGCAAGAATGAGCATATCGATCTTCTCATCCTGCAAAAGCTGCTGCAGGTTTTCTTCGAACTCCTGTTTACCGATCCACCGGGAAGGTATCCCAGCTGCCCTTGCCCGCTCCAGAGCATAGGCGCTCTTGCGGTTGGAAACCACCAGGCTCAGCACGCCATCCGGCAATTCACCTCGTTTTTCGGCATCGATGAGCGCTTGGAGATTTGTGCCTCCGCCTGAGACCAAAACACAAATCCTGGTCCTGGGCTTCCCACTCATACGATCTCGACCTCCCCGCTCTCCGTGACCTCCCCCAGGAGATAGGCTTCCTGTCCCAGCATACCCAGGACACGGACGGCCCGATCTGCATCAGCCGGAGAAACGGTCAGGCACATGCCGACACCCATGTTGAAGGTGTTGAACATATCCCGCTCCGGAATACGGCCGGCCTTCGCAATCCTTTGAAAAATCTCCGGAGTTCGAATCGCTTTTTTGGCAATTCGCACCCCCATCCCCTTCGGCAGGGCCCGGGGAATATTCTCATAAAAGCCGCCGCCAGTAATATGCGCTATGGAATGGACCTCGGCCTGTTCCAATAGCCCCAGGACCGGCTTGACATAGATCCTTGTCGGAGTGAGCAGCTCCAGCCCAAGACTTCCCTTCAGTTCATCCTCGGAAAAAACCTTGCGGACAAGGGAAAAGCCATTGGAGTGTACGCCGGAGGAGGGCAGCGCGATCAACGCGTCTCCCCGCCTGACATGCGTCTTATCCAAGATACGGTCCTTCTCCACCAGACCGACGGCAAAGCCCGCAAGATCAAACTCATCCACCGGATAGAACCCCGGCATCTCGGCAGTCTCCCCGCCTACCAGGGCAGCGCCCGATTGTACGCAGCCTTCCGCGACACCGGAAACGATATCGGCAATGCGTTCGGGAATATTCTTTCCGCAGGCGATATAATCCAGGAAAAACAGAGGCTTTGCGCCGCAGCAGATCACATCGTTTACGCACATCGCCACGCAGTCGATCCCCACGGTGTCCGCCTTGTTCTGCAGAAAAGCCAGCTTCAGCTTGGTGCCGACGCCATCTGTGCCGGAAACAAGCACAGGATGGGCGTATCCACTCAGGTCCAGTTCATAGAGCCCGCCGAATCCACCAATCTCGGATGCACCGCCGCCGGCAAGGGTCCGGGCAATATGGCTTTTCATCAGTTCTACCGCGCGGTAACCCGCTGTAATATCTACGCCCGCGGCTGCATAGCTTTCAGATTTGGAAACCGTCATGCTTCTTCTCCTTCATCTGCTGCGTCTCTGCCGGTCCAGCAGTATGTGCATACATGATCCTCCGGGAGACCGATGGAATCGATCAGACCGTCCACCGTCTGGAATTCCAGAGAGGCAAAACCCATCTGCTCACAGATCGCCTTGCGCATCGCTTTCCCCCGTTGAGTACTGCCGTCCAAATACTCGTCCAGGTGGTTGAAGCCCTCTTCTCCTTCGAGCTGAAGGATAACTCGCCTGGCCAGCAGCTCCTGTTCGCTCTTGCTGCTGGTGAAATTCAAATACTTGCAGGTATACAGGCAGGGCGGACAAGCTGAACGGATATGGACCTCCTTGGCGCCGTTGGCATACAGGAAATCCACGGTTTCTTTCAGCTGGGTGCCGCGGACGATGCTGTCATCCACCATAAGGAGTTTTTTGTCCTTGATCAATTCCGGAACAGGGATGATTTTCATTTTTGCCACTTCATTCCGGAGACTTTGCACCGAAGGCATAAAGCTCCGGGGCCAGGTGGGCGTGTACTTGATGAAGGGCCGGGTAAAGGGCTTACCGCTCTCGTTGGCATAGCCGATGCCATACGCAGTGCCTGAATCCGGCATACCGCCCACGGCATCCACATCCTGAGCGATGTTTTCGGTCTGATCTGCCTTTGCGAGAAGCTCCCCGTCCTTCATTCGCATCAGCTCGACGGTGCGCCCTTCATAGGTGGAGTTGGGATAACCATAATAGGTCCAAAGGAAGGCGCAGATATGCATTCTCCCGCCCGGCGGCAGAAGCTGATTGACCCCATCGGGGCAAATCTCTACCACTTCCCCGGGACCCAGTTCGTATATCGTATGGTAATCAAGCTTCTGGTAGGCAAAGGATTCAAAGGATACTGCGCAGCCCTTCTCCCCCTTGCCGATCACTACGGGAAGACGTCCCAGAAGGTCCCTGGCCGCGATCAGCTTTTCCGGCGTCATGATCAGGATGGAGAGGGAGCCTTTCACCTGCTCCTGTACATAGCGAATGCCTTCCGGAAAGCTGGATCTGGTGCTGATAAGCGAAGCGACCAGCTCGGTGGTGTTGATATGCCCCCCGCCCATGGCCTCAAAGTGGTTGATCCCGGAATCCAGAAGGGATTGGACAAGCTCATCCGCGTTCCGGATCAGACCGACAATGCAAATCGCAAAGTTGCCCAGCCCGGAACGGACCAGTAGCGGCTGCGGATCTGCATCGCTGATACAGCCGATGCTGAGATGACCATGCATTTCCTCGCAGACACGCTCGAACTTCGTGCGGAAAGGCGAGTTGGCAATATTATGGATATCCCGCTGGAAGCCATCCACCGCGTTATACGCAGCCATACCTGCCCGCTTCGTTCCCAGATGGGAATGATAATCAACGCCGAAGAATACATCCTGCACGCAGTTCTGACGCGCTGCGATCCCAAAGAAACCGCCCATCAGGCAAAGAACAGCTCGGAGAGCGTCATGGGCTGGATATACTTCCCGTCCTTATAGACTCTCATGTTGCCGGAGGCGATCTCATCGATCAGGATGACCTGATCGCCGCTGTAACCGAATTCAAACTTGATGTCGTACAGCTCCAGGTTCTTCTCAGCCATATCCGCAGCAATAATATCGGTGATCTTTTGTGTCAGCAGCTTGATGGCGTCGTACTGTTCGCCGCTCATGATACCGAGGTCGATCAGCCCGTCTTTGGTGACCAGGGGGTCTTCCCGGGCGTCATCTTTGAACGTCATTTCCACATAATTGGGAAGCGGGGCGCCTTCCTGGATATAGTCGCCGTATCTGCGGAAAAAGCTGCCCACAGCTCTGCGGCGGCAGACGACCTCAAGACCTTTGCCGAACACCTTGGCCGGAAGGACTTCCATGGTGACTTTTTCCAGATCTGCGGAGACGAAATGGGTGGGAATGCCGGCTGCAATCAGTTTATGAAAATAGTACTCACTCATTCTGAGGTTTACGCGGCCGACGCCCTCGATGCTGAGGCCAACGGTATTGGCGCCGGGATCAAAAACGCCGTCAGTGCCGGTCACATCGTCCTTGAATTTGAGCAGATAATTGCCGTTATCCAGTGCATAAACATCCTTGGTCTTGCCGGTATAAATCTTTTTCATTCTGTTTACCCCTACCCTTATACTTTTTTGAGATTGTATTTTTCCTGGATCGCAAGATCCTTCTTTTTCACTTTTTCCGCAGCTGTTTTCTTGTATTCCGCCAGCTTGTCCGCCAGCATGCGGTCAGACAAAGCAAGAATCTGCACCGCAAGCAGGGCCGCATTCACCGCGCCGCCCACGCCGACTGTAGCTACAGGAACTCCGGGAGGCATCATGACCGTGCTGAGCAGCGCATCAAGGCCGTCTCCAACGCCGCCGGCCATCGGGATCCCGATCACCGGCAATGTGGTATTCGCCGCAAGCGCCCCGGCCAGGTGCGCCGCCAGGCCGGCAGCGGCAATGAGCACGCCAAAGCCTTCGGCTACGGCAGCGCGGGCAAAACGGCTGGCTTCGTCGGGCGTCCGATGAGCGGAACATATATGGACCTCTATAGGTACGCCGAACTCTTGCAGGGTATCGATTGCTTTTTCCGCAACGGGCAGGTCACTGTCGCTGCCCATGATCACCGCTACTTTTTTCATGATTCCAATCTGCCTTTCCGTTTCGAATACCCGGGACATAACATAACCCGGCATTGGGTCAGCACCGCTGCCGCTCAGCCGGGAATAACGGGGAATTCAGCAAAAAAACGCGGCTGAAGACAACATGCCGTATCCTGATTGGAGCGACACACGGGCCCTGGGATATGGATCAGGCTTCCAGTCGGCTGCATCCGCTTATTCCTCTCAAAACAAAAAAAGCTCTGCGAAACGCAAAGCCAAACAACGAGAGCGGAGCGCCTGATTCGGCCCCCGTTCCACCACTTGCTGACCCTTCCGGCATCTCCGTACCACATTTAAGAATTAAGCGTCTACATTATATATTTCGAAAATACGCTTGTCAATCTTTCATGGCGTATTTTTGTCAAAAGTCTGCGGTTCTGAAATCCGGGCCATCTGCATAGAATGGAGCGGGCATTCGCTCATACTTCGCATCGGGAGGTCAAATATGCAATGCAGAATCGCGGACTTAAGATGCAAGGAAGTGGTGAATATCTGCGACGGATTTCGTTTGGGTTACGTCGAAGACGTGCTGCTGGATACGGCAAGCGGGCGGATCCTGGCGCTGGTCGTACCAGGTCCCTGCCGCCTCCTGGGGCTCTTCCTTCCCGGGGACGATTACATCATTCAATGGGACTGCGTCACCCGGATCGGAGACGATCTGATCCTGGTGGAGATCAAGGGGGAAAAGCCCAGGTCAAAACGCCGCGGTCATTTCCGCTGATTCGGAGGAATAAACGCCGAGTCTTCGACAGCTTCCCATACCAAAGACCGCTTCCAGCTCGCGGCGATACCTGCTTTCCAGCTCCGGTGGCATGATTGCCTGGATCGTCCCTGCAAAGCCGCCTCCATGCACTCTGGCTGCACCGTTTCTCCCCAGGATGCGGCGACTCAGGGCCAGGGCAAGGCTAATGCCCTGACTCTGCGGATGAGCCGGGCTGAAGCTGTTCTGCAGCAGCTCTGCAGAGCTTCTTCCGGAAGCATCCATACAGGAAAGATAGGTGTCCATATCCCGCTGTTCCAATGCCTCAGCCATTTCCTGGGCGCGCCTATCCTCCTGGGCAAAATGCAGCGCGCGAAGCACTGCCCTGTCCCCCGCGGCTTTTCGCAGTTCCGGAATAGCGGCGATCAAGTCCTGTTCAGCCACGCCGCACAACCGTTCAGCCCCGAAAAAACGGGCAACTGCGCTCATCTCCCTGGTAATCAGCGCGTAATCCTCCGTGAGGCCACGGTGATCGCCGCCCGTCTGCACCACATATAAGACATATCCCAGGTCTTCCGGGTTGATGGAAATACGGCGCACTTCCGGCCGATCCCCCTGAAAACTCATTGCCGTGATCCCGCCGAAAGCGCATGCACACTGATCCATGAGCCCGCAGGGTTTTTTGAAATGCACATTCTCGGCAAACCGGGCGGCCAGGGCCAGAGTCATGGGAGTAATATCCCTAATACTGTACAGCTTTTGTACTGCCCTGCCGATCCAAACGGAAAACGCGGCCGAGGAAGATAACCCGGCTCCGGCGGGGATTTCCGACTGTATTGTGCCGTGAAAGCCTCGGAATGCGTATCCTTCCCTGCCGAGATAGTCCAGAACTCCCCTGACTAAGGCTTCAGCCGTGCCTGCCTGGCTGTAACGGCTGTCCAGGCGGAGGAGATCCACCTCGATCTGGCCAAACCCCTTTGAGGTCAGCAGGATCTGATCATTGTCGGTCGGCTCGACGCTTCCTCTAACCAGAAGATTCACAGCGGCAGCGAGAACATGACCGCCCTGATGGTCGGTATGGTTGCCCGCAAGCTCGGTCCTGCCCGGAACCACGATTCTCATCTCCATCTTCACCCCGGTCGTTTTTCTCATGCTCTATATGATGAAATATACCAAAAGCACCAGCTCTTTTCAATCGCAGTTTCTCCCTAAGTCATGAGGAAAAACGCAGGTTCCGCATTGTCAAAGAACGCGGTTGATGTTATAATCAAAAAAACATCTGTCGGTAAACAGAAATGCAGTGCCCGTCGATTCGGGATAATAGGGAATCGTGTGAGAATCACGAACGGTGCCGCCGCTGTAAGTACAAAGGCCGAGCCGGGACAATCGTCAGCCATTGAGTATACTCAAGAAGGCGGTTTCGGCCGTTGAAAGACCCGGAATTCTGGATGTACAAGTCAGAAGACCTGCTGCAGGATAGATCGTTCCGCGCCAGATCATGGATCTGGTGCGCTGCGCTGCAGGAATATCGGCTGCGGCGATGATGCTGTGCGTCATCGCCGCAGCTTTTTGTTCAGGAGATTTGCTATGGGAATCATCATGGCGGGGATCGACCACACCAGAGCCGGTGTGGACATACGAAGCGTTTTTTCCTTTACGAAGAAGAAAACCGGCGAGCTGTATGAGGTCATGCGGAAGGTCCCGGGTCTCAATGGATGCGTTTTGCTGTCCACCTGCAATCGCATGGAGATTTGGCTCAGTACCGCTGACGAAATACGTTTCTCCCCTTTGGCGCTGTTGTGCGATAAGCTCGAACTGGATGCCAAAGACTACGAGCCGTATTTCCAGTGCCGGCAGGAGCATGAGGCGGTTGATCATCTGTTCCGGCTTGCGGCGGGGTTGGAATCCCAGATCATGGGGGAAGACCAGATCATCACTCAGGTAGGCGAGGCTTTGGCCTTCGCTCGAAGCGGTTATGCTACGGACAGAACGCTGGAAGTCCTGTTCCGTCTGGCTGTAACTGGCGGCAAACGGGTGAAGACAGAGGCCAGGTTCACTACGGCCGACCAATCTGTAATCCATGCCGCTCTTCTTTTCCTGGAGTCTGAAGGGCTTTCTCTGAAGGGGAAGACCTGCATGGTCATCGGCAACGGGATGATGGGTCGGATCTCTGCCCAGGCCTTGCTTGATCGTGGGGCCGACGTTACCGTTACTGTGCGCGAATACCGAAGCGGGATCGTGGATATTCCGCCCGGCTGCAGACGTATCGGGTATACTCAGCGCTATGACCTGCTCCCAAGCTGTGATCTGGTGATCAGCGCGACCAGCAGTCCGAATTACACGCTTCGCTATGAGCCCCTTGCGGAGCTGTTCGTGGACCATCCGATCCCCTTGATTGACCTTGCCGTGCCCAGGGATATAGAACCGGCGGTAAAGGAGCTGACCTGGGCAAGGCTGTTCGATGTGGATTCCTTCCACATTGATTTGCATACGGAAAAGCTGAAAGAAGATCTGAAAAAGGCGGAAATGATCCTGAAGGAGGAAGAAAACCGGTTTTATCTATGGTACGATGGTATGGATCTCGTTCCTCAAATCCAACGTCTGAAAACCGGCGCTGCGGCGGATGTATCCGCTCGTCTCACCCCCGCCCTGCGAAAGACGGCTTTACAGGATAACGAGCGGAAAAAAATGAACCAGGAAGTAGAGGGCGCTTCCGCCAGAATGATGAATCACCTGTTGTACGGACTCAGGTCCCGGCTTCCGGAAAGGGAGTTTCGGGCCTGTCTTGACGCTATGGAGCAGGTCCTGCAGGAAAAATAGGAGGAAAAATGCAATGGATATGACGATTCGTCCCAGAAGACTGCGCAGCAGCGAGACACTGCGCAGGATGGTACGGGAGACCCGGCTCTCCCCTTCTTCTCTGATCTATCCCCTGTTTGTCATGGACGGAAAAGACAAGGCGGAAGCGATCCCCTCGCTTCCCGGCCAATACCGCTATACCGTAGACCGTATGGAGGAGGAGCTCTCCCGGCTGACGGAGGCCGGAGTGAGTCAGGTCATGCTGTTTGGCATCCCCGAACGGAAGGATGAAGTCGGATCTCAGGCCTATGATCCGGAGGGGATCGTACAGCGTGCGCTTCGCCGGGCCAGAGAACTCTGCCCGGAGCTCTACCTGATCACCGATGTCTGCATGTGCGAATACACCTCCCACGGCCATTGCGGAGTGCTTTGCGGCAGGGATGTGGATAACGACAAAACCCTTGAGCTTCTTGCTCGTACGGCGTTGAGCCATGTGGAGGCCGGGGCAGATATGGTCGCGCCCTCCGATATGATGGACGGTCGTGTTGCCGCAATCCGCAAAGCTCTGGATGAGGCCGGGCGGATCAATACGCCCATCATGTCCTATTCCGTCAAGTTCGCCTCCTCCTTTTACGGCCCCTTCCGGGATGCTGCGGGCTCGGCCCCCGCGTTCGGGGATCGAAAGAGCTATCAGATGGATTACCATAACCGCCGGGAAGCGCTGAAGGAAGCGCTTTTGGATGCGGAGGAAGGCGCGGACATCCTGATGGTCAAGCCTGCCATGTCCTATCTGGACCTTGTACGCGAAGTCAGGGAGGCCACCCATCTCCCGCTTGCGGTCTACAGCGTAAGCGGCGAATATGCGATGGTAAAAGCAGCCGCAGACAAGGGATGGATCGATGAAGAAAAGATTTTCTGCGAAATGGCGGTCTCCGCTTTCCGCGCAGGAGCCGATCTTTATATCACTTACTATGCCAAGGAGCTGGCGCGGTTTATCCAGGAAGGCAGGATCGGATGATGAGCATATCCGACAGACTTTTTGAACGGGCAAAGGCGGTTATTCCCGGGGGAGTGAACAGTCCCGTCAGAGCCTTTGGCTCCGTTGGCATGAACCCTCGCTTCATTGCCAGGGCTGCGGGAGATCGGATCTGGGATGAGGAAGGCCGGGAGTATATCGACTTTGTCGGCTCATGGGGGCCAATGATCCTTGGGCATGCGCATCCGGCTGTACTGAAAGGCATCACGGAGGCGGCAAAAGACGGGCTGAGCTTCGGGGCTGCCACCCGCCGTGAGGTGGAAATGGCGGAGCTCATCTGCAGCATCGTTCCCGGAATGGAAATGCTGCGCATGGTCAATTCCGGTACGGAGGCGGTGATGAGCGCCATACGCGCGGCAAGAGGCTTCACAGGGCGGAATAAGATCATCAAGTTTTCCGGCTGCTATCACGGTCATACAGACGCCATGCTGGTTCAGGCCGGCTCCGGTCTCATGACCCAGGGGATCCCCGGCAGCGCAGGCGTGCCCGCAGGCTGTACGGCAGATACGCTTACCGCGAAGTATAACGATCTGGAAAGCGTACAGGCTCTTTTTGATGCAAACCCAGATGAGATCGCTGCAGTCATCCTCGAACCGGTCGGAGCAAACATGGGCGTCGTTCTTCCCCGGGAAGGCTTCCTTTCCGGACTGCGCGCCCTTTGCAGCCGGAACGGGGCGATCCTGATTTTCGACGAAGTGATCACCGGTTTCCGGCTCGCTCTGGGCGGTGCGCAGGCGTATTACGGCATACAGCCGGATCTGACGACCTTCGGCAAGATCATCGGCGGCGGAATGCCGGTCGGCGCCTACGGAGGAAAGCGGGAGATCATGTCCCAGGTCTCCCCTGTCGGCCCCGTTTACCAGGCCGGCACGTTGAGCGGCAATCCTGTCGCCATGGCGGCAGGCCTTGCGCAGCTCAGACTGCTGAAGGAGGACGCCGGCTTTTACCAGCGTCTGAACTTGTGCGCGGATCGTTTTTTCGGCGAACTGGACCAGATCCTCAACAATGCCGGCATCCCGCACAGGCTGAACCATATCGGCTCCCTTGGGTGTATATTCTTTAATGACGGCTCTCCTGTTGAGGATTATGAAGCAGCCCAGCGGTGCGAGACCGATCGGTATACCCGCTATTTCACCGCCATGCTGGAGGACGGGATCTACCTGGCTCCCTCACAATTCGAAGCGATGTTCCTTTCGGCCGCCCATACGGATGCGGATCTGGATCGAACGCTTGAGACAGTAAGGAAGTACGCCAGATGAAGAAAAGAATCATCATCGGCAGCCGGGACAGTCAGCTTGCCGTAATTCAAAGCATGGCTCTCATGAATTATCTCCGGAGTACCTACCCGGAATGGGAAATCGAAATGCTTACCATGAAAACCACCGGGGACAGGATACTGGACCGTACCCTGGATCAGGTCGGAGGTAAGGGCTTGTTTGTCAAGGAGCTTGATTTGGCTCTCCGGGATCATCGCGTGGATTTGACGGTCCACAGCCTGAAGGATATGCCCATGGAGCTCCCGGAGGAGCTGCCGCTCCTTTGCTATTCTCCCCGAGAAGACCCACGTGACGTTCTGGTGCTGCCTGCCGGGGCAGATGAGCTCTCCCCCAACGCCGTCATCGGCACCTCCAGTCTGCGCCGGCAGCTGCAGCTGCGCAGCCTCTATCCCGAACACAGGATCAAATCCATCCGAGGAAATCTGCAGACCAGACTCAGAAAGCTGGACGAAGGGGAATATGGCGCGCTTGTGCTGGCTGCCGCCGGGCTGAAGCGTCTGGGATTGGAATCCCGGATCTCCCGCTATTTCTCTATCGAAGAAATCATTCCGGCTGCGGGACAAGGTATACTCGGCATTCAGGGCCGGAGGAACGAGGACTATTCCTACTTGTCCGGCTTCGGCGATGATCGCAGCTCCGCGGCAGCTCGTGCAGAGCGGGCTTATGTGCGAGCCTTAGACGGCGGCTGTACCTCCCCGGTCTGCGCATATGCCGAAATTCGGGATGGAGAGATCAAGCTGACCGGGCTGTATTATGACGAAGAGAGCGGCGCTGTCCGCCGCGGAACAGCCATAGGCCCGAATGCCGATGCGGAGCGAATCGGCATTCTTCTGGCCGCGGAGCTGAGTGGGAAAAAGGAGGCGAAGCCATGACGGGTAAGGTTTGGCTGGTTGGAGCCGGCCCGGGAGATATGGGCCTGTTCACGCTGAAGGGGCTGGATGCGTTGAAGGGGGCGGATGTTGTCGTCTATGATGCGCTCGTTGGTCAGAGCATTCTCAGCCTTATCCCGGATTCCGCCCGGTTGATCTATGCAGGCAAACGCTCGGGAAACCACACGCTCAGCCAGGAGGAAATCAATCAGATTCTGCTGGAGGAGGCCGTCAAAGGGAACCGCGTGGTTCGCTTAAAGGGCGGCGACCCCTTCCTGTTCGGCAGGGGCGGAGAAGAATTGGAGCTGCTCGCGGAAAAAGACATTCCTTTTGAAGTCGTGCCCGGCGTTACCAGCGCATTGGCCGTCCCTGCATACAATGGGATCCCGGTCACCCATCGGGACTTCTGTTCAAGCGTACATATCATCACCGGTCACAGGAGACAGGAGAAGGGGTACGATATCGACTTTGAAGCCCTTGTCCGAACGGAAGGAACGTTGGTCTTTTTGATGGGCGTCGCGGCATTGCCGGATATCTGCCGAGGCCTGTTGAACGCCGGGATGAACGGAAGCACTCCAGCGGCTTTGCTGGAGCGAGGTACCACCTCATCGCAACGCAGGATCGTTGCAACGCTGTCGACTCTGGAAGCGGAATGCGCGAAAACGACGGTAATGACGCCGGCGATCATTGTCGTCGGCAGGGTCTGTGCCCTGGCCGGAAGCTTTAACTGGGCGGAAAAACGCCGGTTGAGCGGGGTTAAGGTGATCCTCACCCGCCCCAGAGAGCTGAGCTCCGGCTTCGCCGCAATGCTCAGGGAGAAGGGGGCGGAGGTGCTGGAGCTGCCTGCGATCCGCACAGAACCGATGACTGATCCCGGAACGGTCCGCCGCGCCCTACAGCGGCTCGTGGGCGGCGGCTATGACTGGATCGTGTTTACCAGCCCAAGCGGCGTGCGCATCTTCTTCCGGGAACTGCTGGAAATCAGCGATCTCCGCGCACTTTGCTGCGTCAAGATAGCTGCGATCGGTCAGGGAACGGCAAAGGCTCTTCTGGAACTGGGACTGAAAGCGGATTTTATCCCTTCCGTGGCCGATGGGGAGACCCTGGGCACTGAGCTCTATCGCAGGTGCTCTCCTGATGCGCGGATCCTTATTCCCCGCGCAGCTTCCGGAAGCCCGGAGCTGATCCATGAGCTGGAGCGGGACGGCCGAAGGATAGACGATGTTCCCCTCTACCAGACCGTATATACCTCTTCACGGGTGATCGACCCGGCAGATACGCTGAAGGAGGAGCATTGCTTTGCGGTGTTCACCAGCGCCTCCACGGTGAAAGGCTTTTCGGAAAGCCTGTCCGGCTCCGACATGCATCATATTAAGGCGATATGCATCGGGCGTCAGACCGCAGCCGAAGCGAAAGCGCTGGGAATGCGGGTCTGGATCTCCTCAAAAGCCACGCTGGAATCCTTGGCGCAGGAATTGGAGGACGCCGCAAAGGGAAAGCCTCCAACGGATGAATAAGCATACAGAGAAAGGAGTTCTTCCATGCAGGATAAAGCAATACTGGTGGTCAGCTTCGGCACCTCTTATCCGGAAACCCGCCGGCGCACGATCGAAGCGCTGGAATCGGATCTATGCTCCCGCTTTCCCGAACGTCGGTTCTACCATGCCTGGACAAGCAAGATCATTCGCCGCAAACTGGCGGCGCAGGGCAATGTCATCGACTCCGTCGAGGATGCGCTGGACCGGATTCGGCGGGATGGAATAAAAGACCTCCTGGTACAGACGACCCACATGCTTCCCGGCGAAGAATACGCATTGACGCTGGAAGCGATAAGAGAACGGCGTTCCGATTTTACTTTCCTTCGTTTCGGCGCTCCCCTTCTTGTCAATCAATCGGATCTGACTGAACTGGCGCACATTTTGGAGGACAGCTTTTCCCGAATTGAGCGCGATAGCTTAGTGGTGTTTATGGGACATGGTAGCGCCTGTCTCCAGACGCCGATCTATGAGGATCTGGAAACCCGCTTCCATCAGGATGGTTTCATGAATTATTGCGTGGGCACCGTGGAATTTGATCCAGGATTTGCGCCGGTATTGGAACGGATTCGCAGGGAGAAGCCGAAGAAAGTCTATTTGACTCCTCTCATGGTGGTAGCCGGAGACCATGCCAACAAGGATATGGCAGGAGACGGGCCGGATTCCTGGCGGAGTCAAATCCTCGCAGAGGGCGTGGAAACGGAGTGCCTGATGAAGGGGCTTGGCGAATACCCGGCCATACGGGAAATGTATATCCGGCACGCCTTGGCGGCGGCAGAGATCTGACCTATGGATAAGGCTGACGGTTTGACATCTATTCCTTCTCCCCTGCGGTTTCCTCTCTTTCTGGATTTGACGCATAAACGCGTAACGGTGATCGGCGGAGGGAAGATTGCAGCCAGGCGTACTTTGACCTTGCTGGATTTTGTCCTTCGGATCACGGTGATCGCTCCGAAGATCCATCCCGATCTGGAATCTCTTGCGCTGGAGGACCGTATCGAGGTGAAAATGCGGAAGTTTCAGCCGGATGATCTTGCTGAAGCGGATCTGGTGATCACAGCTACGGGCGTGACTCCGGTAGACGATCTGGTGTGGCAGCTGTGCAGGGAGAGGAGCATCCCGGTTAATGTTTCCGCCGATCAAAGCAAGTGCGACTTTTTCTTTCCCGGCATAGCCAGGAAGGGTAACCTGGTTGCCGGGGTTACAGCGGGGGGAACGGATCATGGCTTGGCCAAAAGAGCCACGGAATCCATCCGTGAACTGCTCGAAGATTTCCCGGAATAAAGGATCCAATACCAAAGTATGCCGCAGGGGCGAACCTGCGGCATGCTTCTTCTTTTCTCTATTAAAGATCCAACTGCTCAAACCTTTTGATCGCGCTCCGGCAGGAGAGCCAGGTGAGCACAGCATAAGCGAGTGCCGATATGCCCAGGATAAGCATCTGCAGGCTGATCCGTTCGCCGGAGGGGACATTCAGAAAACCGAGTCCCGGAAAATGGTGCAGGCTCTCCCCCACCGCCAACAATACCATTGCTGCGGCGCTGAATTTCAAAAATGGGGCTCCGATGCGGTATGCAGTCCGGAAAAACTGCAGGAGGAAAACAACGTTGAACGCAGAATACACCAGCAGAACAAAGGCGAGATAGAAAGGCGTCGCATTCATCAGGGCATTGCTCCGGTATACCTCAGAAGCATACAGCAAGGTCATGCGGAGCAGCGTCAGCAGGATCATCGGAAGAAAACCCATCAGCTGGATCATGCAGGCGAAGGCATACTTTGCCCGAACGACGTCCCTCTTCGGAACCGGGAGAAGCACGGTATACAGAATATCGTTCGTCTCCCTTCCGTTCCGAAAGGAATGAAAAATGCCCAGGCAGACAAAGAACGCCCCCATGAGGATTGGATAACCGGGCAGCATCGTCATGAGCGATGCTGCAAGAAAACCAAACGTCGTAGCCGAAGCGCTGAGCCGAAAATCTTTAACGAGCAATTCTTTCATAGATGCTCTCCTTCTCCGTATTCAACATAATGGTTTCCAGATCCTCCCCTTTCCCGACTTCCCGACATTTGTGAAGAAACCTGTCCAACGGCTCAGAAGCGATCATGCTGCCTTTCGCAATATAGGTGATGTCATCCGCGCACTTTTCCAGATCGGAAATAATGTGAGTGGAGAAAAACACGGTTACGCCTTCTTTCCTAAGCTCTGAAAAAATACCCAGCAGCTCGTTCCGGGAAAAGGGATCC
>JBGUZS010000018.1:0-28762 GCA_045223835.1 Oscillospiraceae bacterium
CATGGGGTCCAGCACGATGATCTCCCGCTCGGCGATGTCGTTGGGGAGCTTGCAGTAGTATTCCACGGGCTTCAGGGTCTCGGGGTCCCGGTAGAGGCCGATGTGGCCCACCTTGCAGCCGGGCACCAGCTGCAGGATGCCGTCCACCATTCCCAGGCCTGCCCGAAGGATGGGTACGATGGCCATCTTCTTCCCCGCCAGCCGCCGCACCTTGGCCTTGGCCACAGGGGTCTCCTCCTCCACCTCCTCGGTGGGCATGTCCCGGGTGGCTTCGAAGCACATGAGGCCGGCGATCTCGCTCACCAGCTCCCGGAATTCCTTGACGCTGGTCTCCTTATCCCGCAGGATGGACAGCTTATGCTGAATCAGCGGATGGTTCAGTACATGCAAAGTTCCCATTTTTCTCTCTCCTTTATTCCTGTCCGGCTTCCTCGCCGGAAAGCTTCAGTTTTTCCAGCCGCTCCCGCTCCGCCTGGCTCAGGCGGAGATACACCGGGTCCGGCTCGCCCCAGGCGCTCTCCGGCGCATGCGCGGCCGCCAGGGCCACGCCCCAGGCGCTCTGGATGCGGACGGGCTCCGGGGCCAGGGTATACCCCATGCCCCGCCGGTCCATTTCCCCGGCGGTGAGCAGAGCCCCGTCTCCCAGCAGAACGGGCGGCTCAGCCAGCTCAGGCAGGAGCTCATCCAGGCTGAGGGCCCGGTCCTCCCGTAGGCGCAGGGGCCTTCCCCCCTCCGCCCGGAAAAGGCCGTTATAGACCTGCCCGCGCCGGGCGTCCATGACGCAGCAGAGAAGCCTCCCCTCCAGATGCGCTCCCTGCCAGGCCATGGCCTCCAGGGTGGAAACGCCGCAGCAGGGCTTCTCCCCGCCCCAGGAAAGGCCCTTCGCCGTGGCCGCGCCGATGCGGATGCCGGTAAAGGAGCCCGGGCCCCGGGCCACCGCCACCAGGCCCACCTCCGCCATGCTTTTTCCCGAGCGGCGGAGCAGTTCCTCCGCCATGGGCAGCAGGGTCTCGGAATGGGTCAGGCCGCACTGCATCAGGTTCAGGCCAAGAAGCGACTCCCCTTCGTACAAGGCGGCGGAGGCCGCCTTTGCAGAGGATTCCAGCGCCAGGATCAGCATGCTCCATCCTCCTTCCGGGAAATGACGATTACCCGATGGGTATCATCCAGGCGGCGGAGGGTCACCCGCACCGCATCCGGACCGATGGCTCCCTCCACCCTTTCGCTCCATTCCAGGGCGCAGACGCCGTTTCGGTCCAGATAGTCCTCCCAGCCGATATCGAAGAGCTCCTGCTCATCCCGCAGGCGGTACATATCAAAGTGGAAAAGGGGGATGCTGCCGGGGTACTCGTTGACGATGGTGAAGGTGGGGCTGCTGACGCTCTCCCGAACGCCCAGACCCCGGGCCAGGCCGCGGACAAAGGCGGTCTTCCCCGCCCCAAGATCCCCGTACAGGGCGACCACGCTGCCCGGTCCCAGCTTCCCGGCCAGCTCCAGGCCGCAGGCTTCGGTCTCCTCTTCGGAGGAAGTATAAACCCGCTTCTCCACGTCCGTCCCCGCCTCCTTTATAACCAAGGAATTATATCATGCTCTAATTCCGTTTTCAACCGCCGGAGCCCCCTTTTCCTCCACTTCCTTTTCCGGTTTTTCCGTCAGTTTTCACAGTTTTATCGTTGCAAAGTCGGCATAATTATGTTATATTCTAGTAAATAACAAAGGATGGGAGGAAAATGATATGGCAGCAAAGGAACAGTTTCCGGCAGGAGCAAGCAGAAGTCTGAAATATTATGTCTACCGCCTGGTGGATCCCCGCAACGGCATCACCTTCTATGTTGGCATGGGCAGCGGCAATCAGGTCTTCGCCCATGCGCAGGGCAATCTGCGGGTCAGGCCCGACGACGAAGAGACTAACGATCTTCGTCTGGATCTTATCCACGAGATCGTCAATTCCGGCCTGGAGGTCCTTCCGGTCATCCATCGCTGGGGTCTGGACGAAACCACCGCCTTCGAAGTGGAATCCGCCGTACTGGACTGCTTCCCGGCGCTGATCGACAAGCGCAAGGGTCAGCACCATGACCGGGGCACCGGCAATGCCGCTCAGCTGGTGGAAGGACTCTCGCCGGAGATCTATCATGAGCCTCCCTTCAAATACATCCTGATCAAGATCACGGATGAGAAGATCGCCCGCATGGCGGAGGAGGGAGAGGAGGATCCCATCTTTGCCGCCTGTCACGAGGCCTGGAAGCTGAATCTGGAGATCACCCAGGATTATGACTACGTCATCACCTCCGTCCGGGGCATCGTCAAGGGCATATACCAGGTGGCGGGCTGGTATCCCGTAGCCGGCCGGGTCAACCGCATCGGCTTCCTCGGCTACCGGGCGGAGCAGAAGCTCTGGGACTATTTTGTGGATAAGCGCATCCCGGACGTCTATCGCCGCCGGGGCGTGATCAACCCCGCGCAGTATTGCCAGAAACGCGATTAATCCTTTTGTCAGTCGGCCTCCGGCTGCGGCCTCCGCCGCGCCGGAGGCTTTTCCTTTCCTTCGCACTTGTCAATATCTGCGGGAAATGATAGAATAAGACCCTGTTGGCAAGCCATGGCGAAAGGAGGATGAACATGAAACAGCGGCTGCGGCGATTCGGCTCCGTCCTGCTCCGGTCCGATCTTCTCCTGCTCATTCTTTGCCTGATCAACGCCGTTTTCGGGCTCATCATCCTCTTCAGCGCCACCCGCACCTTTGAAACCGAGCGGTATATGACGGTGCAGATCGGCGCTCTGGTCATCGGCGTGATCCTGTATTTTCTTCTGACTGTCCTGGATGCGGACCTGCTGACGCAGCGCTGGTATATCCTGCTGGCCCTCAGCATCGGTCTGATCCTCTCCCTGCGCTTCTGGGGCGTTGAGGGCGGCACCGGCAACAAGAGCTGGCTCCGCTTCTTCGGCATCGGCATTCAGCCCTCGGAGCTGGTGAAGCTCAGCTTTGTCCTGCTCCTTGCCCGGCAGCTCCGATGGGCCAGGGAGCGGCAGCGGGGCCTGAACGCCTTCTCCTCTGTCTTCCTGCTCGTTCTCCACTTCGGTCTTTTCTTCGCCCTGATCGTCGCCATCAGCGCGGACTGGGGCAGCGCGCTGGTCTTCTTCTTCATCTTCGCGGCCATGTGCTTTGCCGCGGGACTGCATCTGCTGTGGTTCCTGGGCGGGATCGCGGCCATCGCGGCGGTGGTCCCTTATCTCTGGACCCATGTGCTCTCCGAGTATCACCGGCAGCGCATCCTTGCCCCCTTCGTTCCGGACCTGGTGGATCCCGATGGGCTGGGGATCACCTGGCAGGTCAACCAGAGCAAGATCGCCCTGGCCTCCGGCGGCATAACGGGGCAGGGCTGGATGCAGGGGGCCAAATCCCAATCCGCCATGCTCCCCTTCAAGCATACGGACTTCATCTTCGCCGTTGCCGGGGAAGAGCTTGGGCTCATCGGCTGCGGCGCCATCGTGCTGCTGCTCACCGTCGTCATCATGCGGATCCTCCATGTGGGGCTCCACAGCGGCAGCACCATGGATCTGCTCATCTGCATCGGCGTGGCCTCCTGGTTCACCTTCCAGAGCTTTGAAAACATCGGCATGTGTATCGGCATCGCCCCCGTCGTGGGCATCACTCTTCCCTTCTACAGCTACGGCGGCTCCTCCATGGTGGCCTGCTTCACCGCCGCGGGCCTGATCTCGGGCATCCGGTTCCGGGCCCGAACCCGGGGAGGGTAGAAGGAACCGAAGCATACGGGGAGCCGGACCTTGCGGTCCGGCTCCCCGATAGGTTTATTCCAGGATAAAGGGACTCTGTCTCCATCCCCGGTCGCCCCGCCGCTCCGCCGGACTGGGAAAGGCCAGGGCGTAAAGCCCTGCGGCCCGCTGCTCCAGCTCCAGGACAGGATCTCCCCTCCCCGCCGCCGCCTTGGAGAGGACCGGCAGCCGGGGTTCGGCGCCCTTCAATACCTCCGCCCCCCGCCGGTTCAGCGCCAGCACCCGGAGATAAGGGGGCGAACCGGAGGCCATATCCCGGCTGATCCCCAGGAAGGCGGCCAGGACCATACGCCGGATCCGGGCGGCAGGGTAGCGCTTGGTGACCCCCAGGCGGATCAGCTCCTCCCAGCTTCCCGCCTCCAGGCCGGCCTGCCGGATCCGGTTCTCCAGCCCTTCCCCCCCGTCCGGAAGCGCCGCCCATTTTTCCGCCGGCAGGCTCCGCAGGGCAGCCAGGACCGGCAGCGCCAGATCCTCCGGTCTCACCGGGCCCCGGCCTGCCGCCGCCTCCCGCCGGAAGACCTCCGCCGCCGCATCGGGCAGGAAGGAGAAGAAATCCTCCCGCTGCCGCAGCGCCGAGGCGGGCGGGTATTCGCCGCACCTGGGCAGGGGGCAGGGGCGGATCCGGCTTTTCATGTCCTCCAGGGCTTCCAGATAGCTCAGGGCCAGGATATCGTTCCTCCTGCGCAGCTGGGGCACTTCCCTGCCCGCCAGGCGTTCCGCCGCCCGCTGCCGGGCGGCGGCGAAGCCCAGGCCTTCCTTCAGCCCCTCCCGGAGCAGGGGCGTCATTTCCGGATCCTCCAGGATCCGCCGCACCCGCCGCAGCTCAGCCAGCTCCCGGGATTCGCTGCCGAAAGCCAGCTCCTCCACGCAGCCCAGACTCTCCAGCAGCGCCACCGCGCCCCGGGCAAAGCCCTGGGCGGAGGAAAGGGCCCAGGGAAGAGGCAGCTCCAGCACCAGATCCACGCCGCAGCGCACCGCCGCCTCCGCCCGGGTGCGGGCGTCGAACAGGGCCGGCTCTCCCCGCTGGACAAAGCAGCCGGAGAGCACCGCCACCACCGCCGCATCGGGACCGAAGCGCTCCCGGATCCGGGCAAGCTGCCAGGCATGCCCCCGGTGAAAGGGGTTGTATTCCGCCGTCAGGCCGATAATTCTCATGAAAATTCTCCAAACTCCTTGTTTGTACAGGAAAAAAGGTATATATTTATACTCTGCGAGTATACGAGAAGCAAGAGGAAAGGATGAAACGCAGCATGAAAATTCTGGTCATCAATGCCGGGAGCTCTTCTCTGAAATATCAGGTCTTCAATATGGAGGACGAATCCGTACTCTGCAAAGGGGCCTGCGAGCGCATCGGCATTGCCGATTCCTTCATGAAGCATAAGCTCCCCGACGGACGCAGCAAGGAATACCGGGAGGATTTGCACGACCATGGCGACGCCATTCGTCTGGTCTTCCGGGCGCTGACGGATCCGGAGCTCGGCGTGGTGAAGCACATGGATGAGATCGGCGCGGTAGGCCACCGGGTCCTGCATGGCGGGGAGAAATTCACCGCTTCCACCCTGGTGGACGAAAAGGTGAAGGACGCCATCCGGGAGGTCGTCCCCCTGGGTCCGCTCCATAACCCGGCAAACCTGGCCGGCATCGAGGCCTGCGAAGAGGCCATGCCCGGGGTACCGCAGGTTGCCGTATTCGATACCGCCTTCCATCAGACCATGCCCCGCAGAGCCTTCATGTACGCCCTGCCCTATGAGTATTATACCAAGTATATGGTGCGGCGGTACGGCTTCCACGGCAGCAGCCACCGCTATGTCTCCGCTGAGGCTGCCCGCCTCTGCGGCCGGGAGGGGGACCCTGAATTCAAGGTCGTCACCTGCCATCTGGGCAACGGCTCCAGCTTCGCCGCCGTGAAGGGCGGCAAGTGCATCGACACCTCCATGGGCATCACCCCGCTGGAGGGCATTCCCATGGGCACCCGTTCCGGCTCCCTCGACCCCGCCATCCTGGAGTATATGATGGATAAGACGGGGATGGACATCCATGAGATGACCAACGTGCTGAACAAGAAATCCGGCATGCTGGGTCTCTCCGGCAAGTCCTCCGACTTCCGCGACCTGGAGAAGGGCCAGGAGGAGGGGGACGACCGCTGCTCTCTCGCCCGGGAGGTTTTTGTCTACCAGGGCCGGAAGCTCATCGCCTCCTATGCTGCCGCCATGGGCGGGGTGGACTGCGTCGTGTTCACCGCCGGCGTGGGCGAGAACGATGGAGATATTCGCCAGCATATGGTAGAGGGCCTGGAGTTCCTGGGCATCTCCATCGACCCCCAGCGCAACAACGTCCGCGGCAAGGTGGCGGAGCTGAGCCCCGAGGGATCCCCGGTGAAGGTCTGGATGATCCCCACGGATGAGGAGCTGGTCATCGCCAGGGACACGGAAGCCCTTGTGGAGGGCCGGAGCATCTGAGCGCAGATCGTAAGTATCGGATCGCCGGGAGTTCATCTCCCGGCGGTCTTCTTTTCCGCGGCAGACAGAAGCGCCTCTCTTTCGTTGGGCAGCGCGCCGGTCTGCACCTCCTCCAGCAAAAAGCGAAGGAGCTTTCCCACGAAAACGCCGGAACAGCCCAGCGCCAGCAGATCATTCCCGGTAACCGCCAGATCCCCCGGGGAGAAGCAGAATCCGGCCCGGAGGCGGAGCTCCAGCTCCCGCTCCAGCTCCGCAAGCCTCTCCTCCGGAGCCGCCTCCAGGGCGCGCCACAGGAGCAGCAGATCGCGGAAAACCGTCTCCCCTGTCCGGCCCAGGAGCAGGCCCATGGCGGCCTTGTCCCCGGGAGGCGGCGCCCAGGCCCCGGCAGCCAGGGTCCGCACCCGGTTTTCCAGGGCTTTGGCGCTCTTCAGGCGCCGGAGGGCCTCCGCCCGTTCCCCTGAGGGGGAGCGCAGCAGCAGCCCCAGCCGAAGGGCCGGCGAAGGGGGAAGCCTGTCCAGCGAGATCGCCTCCCGCTCCCCCTCCAGATCCAGGAGCTCCGGCAGGACCGGCTCCAGGATGGGCTTTGCCCAGGAGAAGCATGCTCCGGCTCCCGGTCCTTCCAGATAGAGGCAGATCTCCCGCAGCACCCGCTCCCCCGCCAGAGACGGGAGCAGGTCCCGGCAGGCCAGGGCGGCGGCATGGGTCTTCTCCTCCGGCCGGAAGCCCAGGCGGGAGGCAAAGCGCAGAAGCCGCAGGATCCGCAGGGCATCCTCCCGGAAGCGGGTCTCCGGCTCGCCCACGCACCGCAGCAGGCCCGTTTTCAGATCCTCCAGCCCGCCGAAGGGATCCAGCACCTCTCCCTGGGGCGAGAGAGCCATGGCGTTTACGGTAAAATCCCGCCTGGCCAGATCCTCCCGCAGGCTGGAGACGAAGGAAACCTGATCCGGCCTCCGATGGTCCGTATACGCCCCGTCCCGCCGAAAGGTGGTGATCTCCAGGCTCCGCCTGCCCCAGAGCACCGTGACGGTGCCATGGCGAAGGCCTGTGGGCAGGACCCGGCAATCGGCGAAGCAGGCCGCCGTTTCCTCCGGCCGGGCGGAGGTGCAGATGTCCCAGTCCTCCGGATGCAGCCCCAGCAGACTGTCCCGAACGCAGCCGCCCACCGGATTCGCCTCATGGCCGCGGCTCCGGAGCCGCTCCAGGGCCTCGCTGACTTCGGCGGGTACGGCGAGCTTCACGGCTCCTCTTTTCTGGCCGCCAGCCTGGCCACCTCGCTGAACCGGTCCATCACCTTACCGTAATTGCTGCGGATATGGGGGAACGGGCAGCGGGAGCAGTCCTTGACCCCCTCCTCCGTATAGCGGAAATTGCCGCCACATTTCTCCCCCAGGGCATACAGGGGGCACCAGCAGAAGAGGCAGTTGAAGTTTTCCGGGTCCGCAGTGGGGTGACAGGGGAAGCATTCGCATTCCCGATTGCAATAGAAGGCGTAGTGCTTATCCTTCCAATCATCCATGATTCTTTTTCCTTTCCTGAATTGTCACCGGATCGTCAACGTGGTACAATATTTATAACCGGCCTTGAGGCCGGGATAGGTCTGGAGGGATCCCCCATGGGTAAGACCGGTCTGGTCACCGGAGGCGCGGGCGGTATCGGCTCTGCCATCTGCCGCGCCCTTGCCGCAGACGGCTGGCATGTGCTCGTCGCCTACCATCATTCCGCCGAAGCCGCGGAAGCCCTGGCCGGGGAGATCGGCGGCGCCGCCGTATATGCGGATCTGACGGTTCCGGAGGAGGTAGACGCCCTGTTCGAAAGGGCGGGCGGCGTGGACCTTCTGGTGAATAATGCGGGGATCTCCCGCTATGGTCTGCTCACCGACCTGAGCTACCGGGATTGGCAGGAGCTGTTCCGGGTGAATGCGGACGCGGTGTTTCTCTGCTGCCGGGCTGCGATCCCCTATATGGTGCACAGGAAGCGGGGGAGCATTCTGAACATCTCCTCCATGTGGGGCCAGACAGGCGGTTCCTGCGAGGTGGGATACAGCGCCTCCAAGGCGGCGGTCATCGGTCTGACCAAGGCCCTGGCCAAGGAGCTGGCCCCTTCGGGCATACGGGTGAACTGCATCGCCCCCGGGGTGATCCGCACCCGGATGCTGGAGGGGTTCACGGAGGCTGAGCTGGAGGCGCTTCGGCTGGAAACGCCTCTGGAGCGGCTGGGCACGCCGGAGGACGTGGGCAATCTGGCGGCCTTCCTGGCCTCGGACCGGGCAGGCTTCATCACCGGTCAGATCGTGGGTCTGAACGGCGGCTTTGTGATCTAAAACAGCCGGAGCTGCACCTGGACGCAGAGGGCGGTGAGATTATCCCTGCTCCCGGATCGGGAGGCGGCTTCCGTCAGCGCCCTTGCCGCCGCCGCGGGGCTGCCTTTTCCCAGCAGCCGGGCCATCTCCGCCTCCTCCAGGCTGCCGCTCACCCCGTCGCTGCACAGGAGGAAGCGGTCTCCGGCTTCCGGCTCCATCCGCCGGAAAAAGGGCTGAAGCGCGTCCGCTCCCTGATCGCTGCCCAAATGGCGCATCAGGGCGTGTCTGCGGGAATCTGTCCTGGCTTCCTGCGGGGTGAGGTCCCCCCGGCGCTGAAGAAACGCCGCCAGGGTATGATCCCGGGTGAGCAGGCTGAGCTCCCCCCTCCGCAGGCAATAGACGCGGCAGTCTCCCAGATTGCAGATCAGGGCCTCCCTGCCCCTCAGGAGGAGCATGGCCATGGCCGCGCCCACGGCGGCCTGCAGCTCTTCGCCCCGGCGGCGGAGTTTCGCGTTTGCTTCCTGCACGTAGGACTGGACCGCGCTTCGGAAAGCCTCCTGGTCCCGGGCGCCGAGCAGCTCGCCCCGCTTCTGCCGCAGCAGCTCCGCGGCGGCGAAGCTGGCATACTCCCCCGCCTGCTCTCCTCCCATGCCGTCAAAGACGGCCACCACCCCTTTGGACCGAAGTCCGGCGGTGCGGGGAGCGGCGTCCTCCTCTCCCTCCGCCAGGAGGGAGCCATCCAAGAAATAGTTGTCCTCGTTATTCGGTCTTTCCCCCTTGCGGGAAAAACCGGCACAGGACCAGAAATATGCGGGCATACGGCTCACTCCTTTCCGCATCAAAGGGCCCAGGCCCTCGCTTCTCCACGGTACCAGTTTACCCCGACCCGCTCCCCCCGTCAATGGCAAAGGAGGTGTTTCCCCTGGACAGCAAACCCGAATTCTCCCTCAGGCTGCTGCTGGGGGGCATCCTGCTGCTGACTGCGGCGGCTCTGGGCTGTCTGCTCCTGTTCTCCGCCCGGGGAGCAAGGTCGGCGGAGATCTACCGGGAAGGGAAGCTGGTGCAGCGCGTCGACCTGCGCAATGTGCCCGTCCCCTATACCCTGGATGTGGGGGAGGGAAACACGCTGGAGGTCGAGCGGGGAAGGATCCGGATGCTTCGGGCGGACTGCCCGGATCAGGTCTGCGTACACCAGAGCTGGTCCTCGGCCGCCGCCAAGCCCATCGTCTGTCTTCCCAACCGGGTCACGGTGATCCTGTCGGGCAGCGGCTGCGAACCGGACGGGGTGCTGGGATGAAGACGAAAAAGCTCTGTATCCTGGCTCTGTTCAGCGCCATCGCCCTGAGCATCTGGGCGGCAGAGGGGCTCATCCCCCCCATCGTTCCCCTGCCGGGGATCCGCCTGGGTCTCGCCAACATCCTGCTGCTCCTGACCCTGTATCTCTATGGGCGGCGGGAGACCGCCCTGGTGCTCACCGTTCGCCTGGTCCTGGGCGCGGCGCTGGCGGGTACCCTGCTGAGCTTTCTCTATAGTCTGGCGGGGGCGCTCCTGGCCTTCGGCGTCATGGCCCTCCTGAAGCCCCGGGTGCGGGAACCGCGGATCTGGGCCCTCAGCGCCTATGCCGCCGCGGCGCATAACCTGGGGCAGCTTCTGGCTGCCCGCCTGCTGCTGGGAACCCCGGGGATCTGGTGGTACCTCCCCGCCCTGATGCTCTCCGGTATTCTCACCGGGCTGTTCACCGGCTTTTGCGCCCGCTTCGCCCTGCTTCCCCTGCGCAGGCTGACGGACGGGGAGAAGCCCTGAATCATGGAGGACGGCATCTATGCCAAAACGGGTTTTCCATTGGACAAAAACCCAGCGGTATGGTATAGTTTTTGTCGCCGACGGCCATATTCGAGGAAGGAGCAAGATATGCGTACGGAGAAATTTCAAGTCACGGGCATGACCTGCGCCGCCTGCAGCGCCCATGTGGAGAAAGCGGTATCCGCCCTTGAGGGCGTAGAAGAAGTATCCGTCAGTCTGCTCACCAACTCGATGATGGTCAGCTGGGACGAGGAACGGGAATCCGCGGACAGCATCTGCCGGGCGGTTTCCGATGCGGGCTACGGCGCCTCCCCCGCCGCCGGGGCGGAAAGCCCCGGGGATCAGAAGGCGGAGCGGACGGCGCTGGAGGACACGGAGAGTCCGCGGATCTTCCGGCGGCTTGTCGTCTCCCTGGTCCTGCTTCTCCCGCTCATGTATGTTTCCATGGGCCACCATATGTGGGGCTGGCCCGTGCCGCAATTCCTCCGGCATAATATGCTCACCATCGGCATCTATGAGCTGATCCTCAGCGCCGCCGTCATGGTAGTCAATCAGCGATTTTTCATCAGCGGCTTCAAAAGCCTGACCCACGGAGCCCCCAACATGGATACCCTGGTGTCCCTGGGCAGCGGCGCCGCCTTCGCCTACAGTACCGCCGTACTGTTCCGCCTGGCTTCGGCGGGAGGCGAAGCGGATTATTATTTTGAGTCCGCCGCCATGATCCTCACCCTCATCACCGTGGGCAAGCTGCTGGAGGCGCGGAGCAAGGGCAAAACCACCAACGCCATCCGCAGTCTGATGGATCTGGCTCCGGATACCGCCTGCGTCCTGCGGGATGGGGTCGAGGTCCAGATCCCCGCGGAACAGGTGCGCGTTGACGATCTCTTCCTGGTCCGGCCCGGGGAGCGCATCCCGGTGGACGGCGAAGTGGTCTCCGGGGAGAGCGCCGTGAATGAATCCGCCCTGACGGGGGAAAGCCTGCCCGTGGACAAGGCTCCCGGCAGCCGGGTCAGCGCCGCCACCCTGAACCAGAACGGCGCCCTGACCTGCCGGGCCACCCGTGTCGGCGCGGATACCACCCTCCGGCAGATCATCGACCTGGTGGAGACCGCCGCCGCAGGCAAGGCACCCATCGCCAAAACGGCGGATCGGGTGAGCGCCGTATTCGTCCCGGTGGTCCTGGCCATTGCCCTCGTTACCTGCGCTGCCTGGCTCATTGCCGGGCGGGCCTTCGGCTTCGCCCTGGCCAGGGCGGTGAGCGTCCTGGTGATCAGCTGTCCCTGCGCCTTGGGTCTGGCCACGCCCGTGGCCATCATGGTGGGCAGCGGCAAGGGCGCGAAAAACGGGATCCTCTTCAAGACCGCATCCGCCCTGGAGGCCGCGGGAGGGGCCGATATCCTGGTGCTGGATAAAACCGGTACCGTCACCAAGGGGGAACCGGAGGTGACGGATCTGCTCCCCGCTCCGGGGGTCACCCGGGAGGAGCTTTTGGCAGCAGCCGCCGCCCTGGAGGCGCCCAGCGAGCACCCCCTTGCCCGGGCCATTCGGGAGAAGGGCGAGGCGGAGGGCCTGACTCTGCCTTCCGTGGAGAGCTTCCAGGCTCTTCCGGGCCATGGGGTCCGGGGCATGCTGGGCGGACATGAGGCGCTGGGCGCCAGCGCCGCCTATTTCAAGGAAATGGGCCTGATGACGCCGGCCCTGGAAACCGCCGGAGCAAGGCTTGCCGAGGCGGGCAAAACCCCCCTGTTTTTCTCCCTGGCCGGCCGCCCCCTGGGCATTGCCGCCGTGGCGGACGAGGTGAAGGAGGACAGCGCCGCTGCCATTGCGGAGCTGAAAGCCATGGGCGTCCGGGTCCTGCTCCTGACGGGGGACAACCGCCGCTCCGCCGGGGCCATTGCCGCCCGCATCGGCGTGGAGGGTGTGATCTCCGACGTGCTTCCCGGGGATAAGGAGGCCGTCATCCGCCGCCTTCAGGAATACGGGAAGGTCGCCATGGTGGGAGACGGCATCAACGACGCCCCTGCCCTGACCCGGGCGGATATCGGCATTGCCATCGGAGCCGGTGCAGATGTGGCTCTGGATGCGGCGGATGTGGTGCTCATGAAATCCACCCCGTCGGATATCCCCGCCGCCATCCGGCTTTCCCGCCGGGTGCTGCGGAACATCAGGGAAAACCTGTTCTGGGCTTTCTTCTATAACTGCATCGGCATCCCTCTGGCTGCCGGGGTCCTGATCCCCGCCTTCGGCCTGACCCTGAGCCCCATGATCGGTGCGGCGGCCATGAGCCTTTCCAGCTTCTGCGTGGTCACCAACGCCCTGCGGCTGAACCTGCTGAACATCCGCAGCAGCAAGGGGGACGGGAAGCGAAGCCCGGTGCAGCTGCCGGATCTGGAGGAGTTTTCCGCCCTGACGATCGTCCCGGCGGAGGAGGAATATATGGAGCCGGCCTCAGAGCCGGAGAATAAGGAGGAAACGACCATGAAGAAGATCATCACCGTGGAGGGCATGATGTGCGGCAACTGCCAGAAGCATGTGCAGAAGGCGCTGGCCGCCGTCCCCGGCGTCAGCGAGGCCGTGGTGGACCTGGATGCGGGCAAGGCTACCGTCACCCTGAGCGCCGATGTGGCGGACAAGGTCCTGATGGACGCCGTCACCGAGGCCGGGTATACCCCCAAGGCCTGCGCTGCCTGCTGAACGCGCTGAACGTTCGCACCGGATAGTCTGACCGGCCCCCTTCCAATGGAAGGAGGCCGGTTATCTGCTTTCCTTATGCCTTTATGCCTGACCGTACTTCTCCGCATCCTCCGTCAGGAGGCGGCCGAGGACGGTATAGACGCAGGCGGGCCAGCTGCCGCCGCCGCCCCCGAAGCCGTAGCCGCCCTTGTTCAGGGGGTGGATCAGGAAGGGCATGCCCTGCTCCATGAGGGCGGTGCAGTACCGCCCGGCGATGAGCCTGCCCGCGTCCCGCCGCCGGGAGCGCAGGAGCCCGGCGCAGATGAAGAGCATGCTGGGGGGAACGATATTGCCCCGGGCGATGCTCCGGCCGGAGGGCTCGAACCAGTCGCTGTCCAGCTCCTCCATGCTCAGACCCCAGGGGGTGAGGAACTTGCCCTCCACCAGCAGATCCTCCGCCAGCTTATCCAGCACCGCAGGCGGCAGCCGGTCTCCCAGCACTGCAGGGATATAGTGGATCAGGTTCCGGGACAGGACCTTTTCCCCGGTCCAGGGATCGATGCCCAGGAAATGCTCCCCGTCCCACATGAGCTCCAGCATCCGGTCCAGCATGGTTTTGGACTTCTTCTCCCAGGCCTCCGCCTCCTCCGGCTTATCCAGGAGACGGGCCAGCTTTCCCTCCGCCTCGTACAGCAGGATCAGGTAAGCGGGCAGGTCCGGGGAGGCCATCTGCATATGGTCGATGAAGAGGGTGCAGTCGTCGAAGCCGGTCTCATCCCCATGCTCGTAGGCGGGGATGCCGTCCCCGTCCTCATCCCGGCAGTCCAGGAACCACTGGCCCCAGCGGCCCACGGCGGCATACAGCTCCTCCAGCTTTTCCCGGGGCACGTCCTTCTTCAGGTCCCGGTGGCGCATGATCTCCAGGATGGCCCAGCCGTGCACCGGCGGCTTGATCATCTGGGTGACGGTGGTCACATCGTTATACAGGTCGCAAAACTGGCCGTAGGGACTCACCCGATCCAGGGGCCCCAGGAGTAGATCAATGGCCGTATCCAGATGGGGCTCCAGGGCTGCCCCGTTCTGGCAGACCTGCCACTGGGAGGCGATCTCATTGCCCAGCATGACGATCATGGTATGATCCAGTCCCGCCGTAGGGGCGGTCAGCAGGGACCAGAGGGTATACTCCGCCCGGATCCTCCCCTGCTCAAAGGGCTCGATGAACTTGGGCATGGCGGCATAGAAGCTCTCCCAGTCCGCCCGCATATCTGCCTTGGCCTGGGCATAAGTGGGATAGCTGTCCCGGGGATAGGCGGCGTGGGTGAACTCCTCCAGGGCCAGGGTGAAGCGGCCGTCCGGCCCGGGGACCGTGTCCCCCTTGACCTCGCCGCTGGAGAGCTTGGGTTCATCCCAATACCGGTTGAAGCGGAAATCGGAGCCCTCCAGCCCCTTGAACACCAGGGAACAGGTCCAGCGGAAAGCGAATTCCCAGGCGCCTCCCCTCCGGGGCTTTACGGTCTCATGCTGCTCGCAGTTTTTCTCCATGTGCAGGCCCATGCCCTTGTCCCCCTCCGCCATGAGCAGGGTGGGAGAGCCAAAGGTAAAGCGCACATTGCCGTACCGGGTGAGGAGGATGAGCTCGTCCGCCTCCCGCTGCACCACATAGGGGATCCGCCGCCCCTCAAAGGTGGGATAGAGGTCGATGAGCTTGTTGCCGTCCCGCGCCCGCACCGCGCCCCCATGGAGGGTGGAGAGGGTGATGGAGGAGGAGCCGTAGGAATTGGCCCGGACGGATATGCCGAACCAGGAGCCCCGGCGCTTGAAGAGGCTGCCCACCGGCGGGAAAAAGCTCTTTACATCTCGGAAAAAGGGATCTCGTTCTGCCATCGTTTTGACCGCCTTTCGTCATATTTTCTGCCTATATCATACCTTCCCTCCGCTCCCCTGTCAACGCAGAAAGGGCTGCCGCAAATGCGGCAGCCCCAGTCCTGTAGGAATGTGAAGCCGGGGTAAGGGATCAGGCCTTCAGCTGGTTCCTGGAGAAGTACTCCCGCACCAGCTTGATGATCACCGGGCTCAGGGTGAGGATGGCGATCAGGTTGGGGATGGCCATGAAGCCGTTCAGAGCATCCGCCAGGTTCCAGGCGTCGTTCAGGGACATGGTGGCGCCGACGATGGCGAAGAGGATGAACACCAGCTTATAGCCGATGCTGGCCTTGGTGCCGAAGAGATACTCGAAGCAGCGGGTGCCGTACAGGCTCCAGCTCAGGACCGTGGACAGGGCGAAGAGCGACAGGCAAACGGCCAGGATCACCGAGCCGGCGCCGCCCAGGGTGGAGGTGAGGGCGGCAGAGACGATCTCCGCGCCGCCGCCGGCGCCCCAGTTCAGCGTTACGCCGCTGGCGCAGTAGCAGCTGAGAACGGTGAGGGCGGTGAGGGTGCAGATCACGATGGTATCCATGAATACCTCGAAGATGCCGAAGAAGCCCTGCTTGACCGGGTCGGTCTCGCTGGTGGCGGCATGGGCCATGGGGGCGGAGCCAAGGCCGGCCTCATTGGAGAAGCAGCCCCGGGCGATGCCCTTGGTGATGGAGGTGGAGATGGTGATGCCGAAAGCGCCGCCCAAAGCAGCCTCTGCATTGAAGGCTCCCTGGAAGATCATGCCGAACACCTTGCCGATATGGCCGATATTGGCGAAAATCACGATCAGCGCGGAGACGATATAGACCACCGCCATGACGGGGACGATCTTCTCCGTTACGGAGCCGATGCGCTTGATGCCGCCGAAGAGGACCAGAGCGACGATCACGGCCACGATGATGCCCACGATCAGGTTGCACAGGGTGAACTCGGAGCCCAGCGCGTGGATGGTGGTGGCGCCCACGTTTCCGCCCAGGGCGTCGATGGCGGAGCCGATGCTGGAGCCGATGGACTGGACCTGGGTGGCGTTGCCGATGCCGAAGGCCGCCAGGAAGCCGAAGATGCAGAAGAGCACGCTCAGCCAGCCGAAGCCCTTGCCCAGGCCGTTCTTGATGTAATACATGGGACCGCCGACCCAGTCGCCCTTATCGTTGCGCTCCCGGTAATGGACCGCCAGGGTGACTTCGGCGAATTTGGTGCACATGCCCACCAGAGCGGAGACCCACATCCAGAAGACCGCGCCGGGACCGCCGATGACGATGGCGCCGGTGACGCCGGCGATATTGCCGGTACCCACGGTGGCCGCCAGAGCGGTGGTCAGAGCCTGAAGCGGGGTGACCTCGCCTTTGCCTGCGGTCTGCTTCTTGAACACCTTGCCGATGGTGTTCTTCATGGCATGGCCGAACTTACGGAACTGCAGGAATCCTGTGCTGATGCTGAGGATCAGGCCGACGCCCACCAGCAGGCAGAGCACAACGGAGCCCCATGCAACGTCGTCCAGCTTGGTGATAAACTCGCTGAGTGTCATGTGCTTTTCCCTCCAACTGTATATTTCTTGATACGGGTTCTTCCCACAAACAGGATTGTACACGAAGACTGCGCTTTTTGCAAGCATTACGGTAAATCGCAGATCATCTCCATGGGCGCAAGAAAAAACGCCGATCCCGGAGGAAGCGGCGCAGCGCGCACGGAACCCCGCCCGGCAGACCGGAGCGGAACCGCTTGCTTCTGTCCTTTTGCCTGAGAGATTCGCCCCCTTCGGGCTTGCCCCTTCGGCACCCGCGCAGGGCGGGCTTCTCCAGAAATTCATCCATCTGCAGTCCCGCTCCCTCCTGGGAAGCGCCTGAGAGTGTTATTCCTTCGGCAAGCCAAATCGGCTGTTTTCCTGCAGACTTCTCATGAAGATTATGGAATTATGTGTCGGAGTCTATCACACCTGGTCGGGATATGCAAGCGCTTTTTTCTTCTCGCGCAAAAAAAGTTTGCGTTTCCCCGCTCTCCGGTTTATGATGCTCATATCAGAATAAAAGAGAGGCAGGAAACGAGCATGGAGAATCAGGACCGCCGGGAAACGCTGCAGGAGCTGGAGCACCGCTTCCTCTGCGCATCCGATCAGCGGAAGACCAGCCGGAAGGAGAGCTGGGATCTGCGGGCGGCGGAATGGGACACCAAGTATCGCCGGGAGGATGAACGGGCGGAGCACGAGGTGCGGATCCGGGATATGGCCGCCTGGCTGCGGCAGCGCGGACTTCTGGGCGCGGATCAGGATGTGGCGGATATCGGCTGCGGTCCCGGCCGCTTCGCCGCGGAGTTTGCCCGGACCGCCCGGAGCGTTCTGGGGGTGGACATCTCCTCCAAAATGGTGGAGTACGGCGAAGCCTGGTGCCGGGAGCTGGGCCTCGCCAATACCCGCTTCGCCGCGGTGGATTTCGCCCATGCGGATATCGCCTCCCTGGGCTGGGAGGGAAAGTTCGACCTGGCTTTTTCCTCCATCACTCCCGCGGTGAGCACCATGCAGGGCCTGGAGAATCTGATGCGGATGAGCCGGGCCTGGTGCTTCAACGCCAGCTTCGTGTACGATGACAATCCCCTGCATGCGGACATGATGCGCACCCTCTTCGGGCGGGAGCCCAGGAGGCACAAGACCAGTCACTCCCACTGGTTCCGCGAGCTTTTCGATCTGCTCTGGCGCCGGGGGTATTATCCGGAAACCTGCTATTATACCCAGCGGAAATCCGTGCGCCTCCACCCGGACCTGAGCACCGCCCGGCGGCTGGCCCGGTTCCTTCTGGAGGAGGATGAGGCGGATGAGGCCGCCGTCCGGAAGGTGCTGGATTATCTGGAACGGCATGCGGATGGAGACGGCGGCGTTACGGAGGACAGCGAATGCCGCTACGGGTGGCTCCTGTGGAACGTGCAGGACTGTCACCCCAGGGACTGAACGCAGCCCGGCCGTCGGGCAGAAAGGAGGAATCGGCTTGAACCGTCATAGAATCCATCTGTGTTTTCTGAGTCTGCTGATCCTGCTGACTCTGGGCTTCATCTGGGGCAATTCCCTGAAAAGCATCCCGGAATCCCAGGCGATCAGCCTCTCGTATCTGGATCGGTTCAGCCCGTTCCTGGACGCGCTCTTCGGCCCGGGGATCATCACAGATCATATCCTCCGGAAGACCGCCCATTTCTGCGAATTCGCCCTGCTGGGGGCGGAGCTGAGGCTGCTGCTCCTGCTGCTGGGACAGCGGGGCCTCCAGGGGCTGGCAAACGCCCTTTTCGCCGGCCTCGCCGCCGCTGTGACGGACGAGACCATCCAGATCTTCTCCCAGCGGGGGTCCCGGGTGGCGGATGTGGTTCTGGATTTTTCCGGCGCGGTCGCCGGCGCGCTGGTGATCGCCCTCATTGCCCTTCTGCACCGCCGCAGGCGGAAACGGAGAAGCTGAAGCCCACGGCCTCCGCAGCGGGATTGGTTTTATATCGGAGGAAAACAAACAATCCGAACCATGTTCCAACCGGAACAGAGTTCGGATTTCTTTATCGGTTTTCTCCTTCAGCGGATATGACCCATCTCGGTTTCCCGGAGTATCCGGCTCAGTCGTCCTTCTTCCCCCGGATCCGGTCCAGAAACCCCGCGGTGATGATGCCGGAGGGCAGCGCGATGATCGCGATGCCGAACACGGAAGAGAGCATGGCGATCACTCTCCCCACGGCGGAAACCGGATAGATATCGCCGTATCCCACCGTCGTCAGACTCACCGTGGCCCAGTAAACCGCATCAAAAAACGTTGGGAACGTCTCCGGCTCCACGTTGAAGATCACAAGCGCGCAGATGAACACATAGCCCACCGCCAGAAGGCAGACCGCGATCAGGGCGGAACGCTGCTCCCTGATGATCTCCAGGATCATGGAGATGCTTCTGACGATCCGAAAAGACTTGAAAATGCGCAGCACCTTCAGGCCCCGGATCAGCCGCAGCAGCCGCAGCAGGTGCAGGGGGAAGGTCACCGGGATCAGATAAGAGAGGATCGCCAGCAGATCGCAGACCGCCAGCGGGCCCAGGGGATAGCGGAGAAAGGACGCCGCCCCCTGCTTCATACGGAGGTCCGCCGTGCCCAGCCGAAGCAGATAATCCACCACGAAAATGATGAAGGTGACCGTTTCCAGGACGCGATAGGTTTCAGGGGGTTCTTTGGCCGCAAGGGGGATCATGCTCGCCACGATCACCACGAACATCCCGAAGGCGTAGATCTTGTTCCCGATCCCGCTCTCCTCCGTCTGTTCGATGACGCTCAGTATCCGTCTGCGAAAAGAATTCATGTTATTGCTTCCCTGCGCTCCTGCTGTCCAGAAACGCCTCATACCGGTCGCAAATGCCCTGTACGTCTTCGCCGTATTCCATCTGCTGCCCCTTCTCCAGCCAGAGCACCTTATTGCACATCGCCCGCACCTGGCCCACGGAATGGGTCACCAGGATCGTCGTCGCCCCCCCGTTGATGATCTCCCGCATCTTCGCCTCGCTCTTTTTCCGGAAGGCGCCGTCGCCCACGGAAAGCACCTCGTCCAGAATGAGGATATCCGGTTGGACAAGGGAGGCGATGGAAAAAGCCAGGCGGGATTTCATGCCGGAAGAGAGCTGCTTGAAGGGCCTGTCCTGAAACTCCGTCAGCTCCGCAAAATCGATGATCTTGTCATAGGTCTCGTCCATGAATTTCCGGGTGTAGCCCAGCATGGCGCCCCGGAGATAGGTGTTTTCCCTGACCGTCAACTCCTTGTCGAAGCCGCTGGCCAGCTCCAGCAGCGCGGCGACGCTGCCGCTTCGCTTCACCTTGCCCTTTGTGGGCTCCATGATCCCGGTGACGGCCTTCAGCAGCGTGGATTTTCCCGCGCCGTTCCGGCCGATGATCCCCAGCATATCCCCCTTTTCCAGGGAGAAGGAGATGTCCTTATCCGCCCAGAACGACTTTACATGGTAATTGCGGGTCGCCTTGCGCATCAGGTATTCCTTGAGGCCGATATCCTTAAAATCCCCGGTCTTGTACCGGATGGAAACGTTTTTCACTTCCAGTATCATCATTCATTCCCTCCGGGTTGCCGCAGTTGTTGAGCAGGGATTAAGCGGAAAGCTCTTCTTTTCGTTTGGCCCGAAGCTTCTGGATGCCCTGAGCAATAAAGTCGGTGATATACATCAGCACGACAGATGCCAAGACAGACACGGCGACCATGATCCAGGCATACTCTGTCGAGACTTCATCCACGCCCATTGCCTCTAGCCAGGTGGCCCTCAGCAGCTTATGGAAAACGTAGATGGGGACCGAAATCTTCCCGAGATACCGGGTAAGTTTGCAATCCGGAATGATCCGCCAACCCAGGCCGGAAAAGGAAAGCATGATCCCGATCCCGAGGAAAAACAGCGCATGCAGGTCAAAGCCTTCAGCGAACTTCAGGCCAAAACCGGTCTTATGGGCATACAGCAAGGGAACGCCGAAGCAGATCACCTTGCCCAGCGTGAGGAGCGTACGGTTGAGGGGCCGCTCGGCCCGCTTCATCAGCGTCTCGTTCCCCGTGATCTCTGAGGAGATGTAGTAGAGCGTCCCGCCGAAGGCGATCTCCGAGGCTGCACGCAGGATACCGAAATAGGTGAAGCCTGTCCACGTATTCCACACACCAACAGTCTGATTGGTAGAGTATTCGTATCCTAAAAGGAAGAGCGTAAGGATCGGAAATATAATCTTCACGCCGAAACGGTAATTCCGTAGAAGAATCGGATAGAGAATGAACATGGCAATCACCATAGCTGACAAAAACCATGTCGCCTGGATATAATAGCTTGTCGAAGCCCCTTTGATCGCAAAAAACGTAAGGGAAAGCGTCGGAATCGAACTGAATAAACGCATTGCAACAGTTTTAGCGGCAGCGTGGTTTATGATGATGCTGCGGATAATCACATTGAACGCGAACGCGCAGAGGTAATACTTGTAGAAAGCGCGGAATTTTCCCTTCATAAAGGTCCAGGTCTCATCCGCCGCAAGGGATCGGTCTCCGCCTTCCCCATCCACTGATTTGCTCCATTTTTCCGCATGACGCGCCATCAACAGGCCGGAAAGGGTGAAGAAAAACTCGACGCTGATGTCAAAAGGCGATGTCCCCGTTTCAAAATGATGCAGCACGACCATCATCATGAATAGAAAGCGGAGCAGGTCCAGCTCGCCGATCCTCGTTTTTTTCATCATCGATGTTCCTCTCTGAAGCGCAGTTTGCGCCTTATGGAATACAGGAGTCTCATGTAGTTATCCTGATCGGTTTTTTTGATCAGGATGTTTCATGCGGAAAGCTTGTCCTTCCGCGCCGTACGCAGCTTATGAATCCCCTGAGCAAGAAAGTCGGTAACATACATCAGCGCAACGGATGCGGCCATGCATACGACGACCATCATCCAGTTGTACTTCGCAGAGACCGCGTCCACGCCCATGGCCTCCATCCAGGTGACCCGCAGCAGCTTATGGAAAACATAGATGGGAACGGAGATCCTTCCCAGATACTGCGTCAGCTTGCAGTCCGGAACGGTCCATCCCAGGGAGGAAAAGGAAAGCAGGATCCCGATCCCGACAAAGAGCAGCGCATGCAGATCAAAGCTCTTGGCAAATTTCAGGCCGAAAGCGGTTTGGTGGGCATACAGCAGGACTACCCCGTAGCAGATCACCTTGCCCAGGGTGAGAAGCGTACGGTTTAGGGGCCGTGCGGCCCGCTTCATGAACGCCTCATTCCCCGTAAGCGCCGAGGAGATACAATAGAGCGTCCCGCCGAAGGCGATCTCCGAGGCGGCGCGGAGGATGCCGAAATAGGTGAAGCCCATCCAATTGGAAATCAAGCTGACCCTTTCTTTGGATGCGTATTCATACCCCAGGAGAAAAAGGGTCAAAATGGGGAAAATGATCTTTACTCCCACTCGGTAATTGCGCAGGAGGATGGGATAGAGGACAAGCATCGCGATCAGCATCGCGGACAGATACCAGGTCGCATAGGTATAATAACTCGTTGTTTTCTCGCTGAACGCAAAGAACGAAAGGGAAATCGTCGGAAGCGATTTGAGCAGACGCATGGCGACGGTTTTGGCCGCGGTATGGTTGACGATGATGCTGCGGATGATCACGTTGAACCCGAACGCGAAGAGATAGTACTTGTAAAAGGCGTGGAGCTTTCCCTTCAGGAAAGACCAGGTTTCATCCGCCACCAGAGAAAGATCCCTGCCTCCCCCCTCCATGCTCTTTTCCCATTTCTCCGCATGCCGCGCCATCAGCAGGCCGGAAAGGACAAAAAAGAATTCGACGCCGATACTCCCCAGGGGGCTGGTTCCCGTCTCGAAATGATACAGCAGGACCACGATCATAAACACGAACCGGAGCAGGTCCAGCTCGCCGACTCTCTTTTTCATCTTCTGCTCTCCTCTCTGCAGCGGCGGGCTCACGCTCAAACGTAATACAGGAACTTCGTGTTGTTCTTCTTATACATCCAGCAGCCCAGGCCCAGAACAATCAGGACGTCCGCGGCGATCAGCAGGTGGAAGCGGAGGTCGGGCACGGCGTTCTCAATGATGATGCTGCGGAAATACCGGATGAAGAGATACAGCGGATTCAGCAGGAAAAACGACTGGGCCCGTTCAGAAAACCTGTCCACCGTATAGAATATGGCGGACAGATACATCAGCAGGCGGGTGAAGATCTCATAGAGATACTGCGTATCCCGAAAAAAGATGTACAGCGCAGACAGGATCATCCCGGTGCCGATATTGAACAGGACCAGGGCGACGATGGGGTAGAGCAGGAACAGATAGTTCAGCGAGGGAGTCAGGGTGTCAAAGGCGACGAAGATAAACAGGATCACCAGGGTCAGGAGAAAGCTGATCAGCGCCTGGACATTTTTGGACAGCAAAAACAGGTACTTCGGCACGTTGACCTTCGTGAAGATCCCCGCATTGTCCATCAGCGAGCGCATGCCGCCCTTGGTCGCCTCGGTGAAATAGTTCCAGACCAGAACGCCGCAGAACAGGTAGATGGAAAAATGCGGCGTCGTCCTGCCATAGAGCTCCGTAAACACCAGCTTGAGCACAAGCAGCAGAAGAAGGGGGGAAAGCAGGCTCCATCCGATCCCGAGGGCAGTCCGCTTATACTTCGTCTTGAAATCCCGCTTGACCAGTTCTTCGAAAAGGAAGCGGTGCTGCATCAGCTTCTTGATCATCGAAAATCACCCGTTGGTCAGCGCGGAGCGAAAAACCTCCACCGTATGCCGCAGACCCTCGTCCATGGTCACCGCCGGCTGCCAGCCTAAGGCGCAGAGCTTCGACGGATCCAGCCGGACATCCTGGAACGTGGATGCGCCTTTGGTCTCCAGCTCGTCGGGCAGATCGAAAATTACCCTGCTCCCCGCCACATCCGCCAGCTTCTGGGCCAGCTCCCGCAGGGACGGGGTCTGATCCTTATCGGCAATGTTATAGGCGCTGCCGGACTCCCCCTTGGTCAGGACATACAGCAGCGCGCTGACGATATCGTAGATATACAGGTAGGAGAAGGTCTGCTTCCCCTCGCTCTTGAGGATGATGTCCTCGCCATGAGTCGCCTTGACGATAAACTGGGATATGGCCTTGCTGTCCGTCAGCTGCATCGTGGAACCGTAGATGCGGCAGAGCCGGGCCGTCACGAAATCGACGCCCTTTGCCTCCCGGAACGCATTGCAGAGCGCTTCGCTGGCCCGCTTGCCCTCAATATATCCCGCGCGAAGGGTGTTGCAGTCGATATAGCCGCAATCCTTCTCATCCAGGTACGGCTTTCCGCTTTGATTATCGCCGTAAACATCCCCGGAGGAGGTGAACAAAAAGCGGCAGCCGGGCATCCCGGATACCATATTCAGCAGATAATAGGCGCCGAGGATATTGGACATCTCCGTTCCGATGGGATCGCTGGCATACAGGCGGGGATGGGTGTTGCTGGCCATATGGATCACGTAGTCCAGGCGCTCCGGGCATTCCATGGGTTTCTGCACGTCCGCCTTGAAGAAGCTGAGGCCCGCAGAACAGGCCTCTTCCCCGAAGCGGCTGCGGAATTTTGCCTCATCCCGGCCCACGGCATAAATCGTGATTCCGGCGTCATAATGCGCGTTGCGGTAAAGAAGGACCTGGATCAGGTATTTGCCCACCATCCCGGTGGCGCCGGTGATCATCATCCGTTTATGGTCGATTTTGGACCAGTCGATATCCAGGGCTGCGCATTGCTCGATCTCCCGGGAAAAATCAAAAGCGGCGTTCCTCATTTCTGCTCCTCCGATCGGATCCAGTCGATGCACAGATTGCAGGCATTTTCCAGATCGGTCACCCAGGCTTCATTTCCGGTATACCAGAATTCCATCACGAACCGCCGGACGCCCAGGGCATATGCTTTCTGCGTCAGCGTTCTGAAGTCCACATGCCCGTCTCCGTAAAACAAACCGCCATATCGGTCGGGCTGCACTTCCTTCTCATGGAACGCCAGATAATGGCCCTTCCCCGCCTCCATGTCCCGAAGCATATCGGCGCGGCTGTTCTTCCAGGCGTTGGTGAGGTTTCCCGCGTCGGGATACAGCTGCAGATACGGGGAATTCACCGTACGGATCGCGCGCATGCATTTTTCGATGCTGTCCATGTAATCGTTTTCCATGTTCTCCAGGCCGACCGTCACCCCGCGGGAAGCGGCATACTCCATTGCAGCCGTCAGGTTCCGGAGAAAGCGCGCGTCCGTTTCCTCGTCCCGCGGATCGAATTTTGGCGTGTCGCAGGCAGGGATCTGGATGAGCCGTATCCCCGCCTGAAGGGCAAGATCCACCGCATGCCGGAAGATATCCATCCCTCTTTCCGCAGCGGCCGGATCCGGGCTGCCCAGCGTATAGGTGCCGATGGCGCTGAGGCCCATGGAATAGACCGGGGCTCCGCCTTCCGCCGCAGCCGCTCTGAGCTCCGCCGCAAACCCCGGATCATAGACCCGGCGGATCCGCTGCTCCGTGCGGTCGATGCTGAGCTCAAAGAAATCATATCCGGCGCTGCCGGCATGCCTGAGCATCTCGGAAATCGAAAGCGACTCCGGAAACGCCTTCTCATACACGCCGATCATACAGCTCCGGCTCATTGTCTCAGCCAATCCGGGCGCTTCGCGTGCAGCAGCGCCATGAAGATCTCGATATCCTCCGAGGTCGTCAGCTTCAGGTTCTTCTCGGATCCGATGGACATGTACACCGGCTTTCCCATTTCGATATACAGCGTGCAGGACGCGATGGAATTCGTGATGCCGCGCTTAAGGGCCTCCTTATGGACTCCGACGATCTCCTGCAGGAAGAAGGTCTGAGGCGTCTGCGTGCTCTTGAGATTGTCTCTCGGGATCGTCGTATCGGAAACAAGCCCGTCGGAAGTTTTCAGCATGGCCGCAGTACAGGGGATCACGGTGATCGCATTGCCGTACTGCCGGCAGACCCGGATATTATCCGAGATGATATCCGCACTGACCATGGGCCGGATGGCGTCATGGATCAGGACAATATCATCGGGATCGGTATGGCGGGAGGCAATATCGAACAAACCGTTGCGGATGGAGTCCTGGCCCACGGCGCCGCCGTTGACGATGTTCTCCAGCTTGGTAATGCCAAACTGCTTGGAATAGGCGCGGAGGATGTCATGCCAGCCCTCCAGGCAGACGACCTCGATGGCGTCGATGTTGGGATGATGCTGAAACGCCTCCAGCGTATAGATGATGACCGGTTTGTCATACACGTTGATGAACTGCTTCGGGATATCCTGGTGCATTCTCGCGCCGACTCCGCCGGCAATAATCAGGGCAATATTCATGGTGCCATACTTTCCTTTCTTATTCTCTCAGCGTCCGGTGCGGCGGGAGTCCGCTGCCGGAACGGTTCCTTTCGGCGGGGTGACCCAGACCGCGTCGCAGTTGTGGTGAGATTTTCGTTTATTCAGGGGAGGAAGCGTCATATAGTCTTTGTAGATGTTCGACAGATACTCGTCATACCCCGCGCAGATCATACAGGTGAGATTTTCAAACTTCACATCGTAATACTTGCTGAAGGTCGCCGCATGGAGAAGCTCTCTGCTGCCGTACTGGGAGGTGAAGTTGCCCACATACTTTCCGCCGTCGAAGGGGTACTTCTGCATGGCCTTATTCATTTTCCGATTCCAGAAATGGATATCCGTGCATTTCCGCAGCAGCTTTTTGGCCATCACGAAGATGGGGCCCTTGCTTCTGTAGGATTTGCGGTTGGGATTCTGGATCACCGCCCTGCGGAAGCGCACCAGCAGACGCATATACCGCATATGCCGCTTTCTCTTTCCCGCGTTGTCGGGAAGTCCGTCCACAACGCAGACGTCCAGGAACAGCCCTTTTCCCGCGCCGGCTGTATTGGGGGAATACTCGATCAGCGTCCAGGTATCGATCAGCCGCCCGAAAACATAATTGAAGTTCGGATCCTTCTGCAGCGTGATGAACTCAAAGCGCCCCCCCTCCGGAAAGACGGAGGCCAGCTTCTCAAACTCCGGACGGGTAAGGAAAACATCCACGTCATCGTCCCAGGGGATGATCCCCCCGTGCCGGACGGCGCCGAGGAGCGTGCCGCCGGTGAGGGAGTATTTGACGCCGTTTTCTCTGCAAACCCGATCAAAATACTCCAGCATGGCGAGATTGACGCTTCTGGCCTGCTGAGCGGTCACCTTTGTGCCCGGAACGCCGACCGGCTCCGCCGGGAGAAGCTGGGTCTGCCGCTCTTCAAAAAACCGGACGGCAAGGTCCTCCGACATCGGCTGACATTCGCCCCCGGCGAGCATCCGGGTATCCCATGCCGCCTCAGCGGTTTTTTCCAGGTAATTGGCATAATCGATGGTCTTCAGCGGCAGCTCGTTCCAGACCAACGCGCCATCCTGATTCAGGAGCAGGGCGCCGAAGGGAAGCACCTCGGTTTGTTTCAGTTCGTCCAATACCGCCTCGGCGCTCGCCTCGGCATAGGACTTTCCCTGGGCTTCCTTTTCCGCAGTCGGCTTTGTGCAGGGGATTGCCTGCTTGAAATACATGGCATGATACTTGCCGAGAACGGGGATCCCTTCCCCGGCCTGGGCAAAGCTCATGGTCTTGGTGGGATATACATGGGCGATGGATCCGATCTGCGGATAGGCCCTGTACACCGCCAGGTGCATTTCCGCGTCCAGGGGCAGCGCGCCGTTTCCGCTCAGGACGGTTCCATTTTCCAGGGAGACCGCAAGGAAGTTCTCTTCTTCCGCCGGCTGACCCGCCGCCTTGAAAACAACGGTGTTCGTGAATCTGTCCACGGCGGAAACATGGGCTTCCGCATATGTATTCAGCTTATCCCGGGAAATCTCTCTGTTTGCCATCAACGCCAGCTTTATTGTGACCTCAACCATCAGCCTGCATCCTCATTTCCGAAAACTTTCGTCTTTCTCTCCTGCATGACCCTTGACCACGCGGCCTGGGCGGCGGTCTCCAATCTCATCGCCGTTTCAATCGTCTCCCTGGGAGACATGCTCCAGACCAGCGCGCCGTCATGGTGCAGCAGCAGTCCTCCGGAGGTGACGACCGATCCTTCCTCCAGAGCCTCCGCCATTTCCGCCTCCCTCAGTCTGCAGATGGGCTCCGTATCCCCTTCATATATTCCGGCACAGCATCTGATCGAATCGCCGAACTCCGGCCGATGATCCGCCGTCATGACAGGGATATCCGCTCCCGCCTGGGAGAAGGGCATTGCATTCGGCGGATAGACATGCGCGATGGAGTTGATCTGCGGATATCGCCTATAGAGAGCCAGGTGGATCCGGATATCCAGCGGGAGCGTTCCCCGCTCATGTGTCCGCCGGCCGTTCCACAGATATACGCCGATGAGGTTTTCCCGTTTCAGTGGGGCGTCTGCCTCCTTGAACCAGACGATGTCGGTATTTCTGTCGATGGCGGAAATATGCGATTTGCTGTACTTGTTCAGGGGTTTTTTCAGGATCTCTTTGTTTGCGGTCACAAGACAGTCCTGCAGCAGCGGCTTTGCCTCCGGTCTCTTCGCTTTCGGCTTTTTCGCCGCCGGCTTCTTGTCCATCTCTCTCATCACCTGCTCTCTTTAATTCAGCTCAGGAAACCGGGTCTTATCCAGGTCGATGTGCGTGCTCCGGCTTTCAGCTGGGGGAACCGTCATATAGCCTTCCCCATATAACTGCTGCAGGAGCTTATCCTGCGACCCGGGAATACGGCACATCCGGCCTTCAAACTCATGCAGCTGCGCCTCCCCGTACCATTCCGCCGGAAAGACCTCCCGACCATACCCATAAGCGCCGGAATAGGACGCCAGATAGTCTCCCGCGCTGCAGCGCGCCGAAATGGCAAGCACAGCCCTTCTGGCCTTCCCCAGCTGCTTTTTCCCGAGCATTCGGAGCAGCGCGTACCCCAGCTTGCCGCTCAGCTCCCGGTAGGGGACGTATGGCTCGCCGCTTACGATCTGACCGCGATAGTTCATCACCGCCAGGATATTGAAGAGGAAGTGACTCAGCAGCCCCGGCCGCGGACAGAGATCCAGGGGAAAAAGGTCGATATAGATCCCTTTATGAAACCGGGAATCCCGAAACCGTTCTTCATAGATCTCCGTCCCGTTCATCCGCAGCTTTGCATAGGTGAGGGCATAATCCGGATCGGTCTCCGGCGACTGATAAAAAAAGCGCCCGTTCAAACACTGCCGGCAAAGCGAAGCGAAACGGTCGTAATCCGCCCGGGGCATGGCGACGTCGATATCGTCATCCCAGGGG
>JBGUZS010000019.1:0-8933 GCA_045223835.1 Oscillospiraceae bacterium
CTGGGGGTCGGATCGGTGGAGGAGGCCGCCGCCGCCCTGGAGGACGCCGACCCGGGCAGTCTGGAGGATTTCGACCCCACCGGCGCCCTGCCGGAAATCCTTTCCCGCGTCCCCGCCGGAGGGCTGGTGCGGGAGGCCGTCCGGGAGGCCGCGGGGGTCCTGCTCATCCTCCTGTGCTGCGCGGGGGTGGACAGCGTCTTTTCCCTCACGGAAAGCCAGCTCAGCGCCCTGAATCTGGCGGGGGCCGCCGCCGTCAGCCTCCTTCTGGCCGGACGGCAGGAGAGCCTGATCAGCCAGGGCTTTTCCGCCGTCACCAAGGCGCTGGATTTCGGCAACGTGCTTCTGCCGGTGCTCACCGCCTCCGCCGCCGCGGCGGGACAGGCCGTATCGGCGGGAGCAAGGTACGCTGCGGCAGCCCTGTTCCTGAACGTCCTGCTGAACGCCCTGCAGCTTCTGGCGGCTCCTGTGATCCGGCTGTACTTCGCCGCCTCGGCGGTGGAGGCGGCCTCCGGCAGCGGGGCCGTGACCGCCGGGGTAAACTTCCTTCGCTGGCTGGTGGGCGCGCTGCTCACCTGCCTGATGCTGGCCTTTACCCTGTATATCAGCCTGACCTCCCTGGCGGCGGGCTCTGCGGACGCCGCGGTGCTGAAATCCGTGAAAACCGCGGTGAGCGCCGCCATCCCGGTGGTGGGGGGCATCGCGGCGGATGCGGCGGGCTCCATCCTGGCGGCGGCGAGGGCCATCCGGGCCGGGCTGGGCGCTTACGGGATCGCCGCCGTACTGGGTCTGCTGCTTCCCCCCTTCCTCCGGGCGGGGGCGGGATTCCTGATCTACCGGGCAGCCGCCGCCCTCACCGCCGATCTGGCCCCGGGCCGTCTTTCCCTTCTGGCCCGGCGCTGCTCGGATACCCTGGGGCTGCTGCTGGGCTGCCTGGGTGCCTGCGGGCTCATGCTGTTTTTCTCGATTTACGCCATGATGGGAGTGTGGAGCGGATGACCGATGGGTTGGAAAGCTGGGTGCGGGCGCTGGCCGCGGCGGGCCTCTTCACCGGCGCGGTGCTCACCCTGGCCCCCGGGGGCCGGTCCGGGAAGGTCCTGCGCCTGGTCTGCGGGCTGCTGCTCCTGGCGGTGCTCCTCTCCCCCCTGGGGCGGCTGGATTACGACGCCTACGCGGAGGAGCTGAGCCGCCGGCGGCTCCAGGGGCTGGATCTCAGCGCCAAGGGGGAAACGGAAGCCCTGCATCTGCTGGGAAGCGTCATACGGAAGCGGACCGAGGCGTATATATTGGATCAGGCGGCCTCCCTGGGGATCCGGGCCCAGGAGGTCAGCGTGACCCTGGCCGCCGGGGAGGAGGTCCCCTACCCCTGGAGCGCCGAGGTATGGCTGGAGGGGGATGCGGACGGAAAACAGGCTCTGGGCGCGATCCTGGAGGGAGAGCTGGGGATCCCGCCCCGGAGGCAGATCTGGCATGTGGATCACCGGGATGAAAACTGACTCCGCCGGCCTCCTCCGCTCCCTTGCCGGGAAGAAGGGGCTGATCCTGGGCGCCCTGGCCCTGGGGGTGCTGCTCCTGCTTCTCCCCCGGGGAGCCGGAAAGGGAGAGGGTCCGGCAGCCACGGAGCCGCCCTTTACCCTGGAGGCGGAGGAGGCTAGGATCGCCAAGGCCCTGAGCCGGATCGCCGGAGCCGGCCAGGTGACGGTGGTCCTCACCCTGGATACGGGCCTGCAGCGGGAATTCGCCCGGAACACGGAGGACAGCCGCCAGAGCGGCGGCGGGGACAGCCGGGTGCAGTCCAAAAGCGAGGTGGCCCGGGACCAGGATGAGGCGCTCACGGTGCAGTACGCCTATCCCCGTTACCGGGGCGCCCTGGTCATCGTCCAGGGGGACGGCAGCGGACTGAAGCTGGAGATAACCCAGGCGGTATCCGCCCTGACGGGACTGGGCGCCGACCGGATCACCGTGGTCCGGGGCGGATAGGCCCGGACCGGGAAATCATTGCAGCCGCCCCAACGGGCGGGATGGAGGGAGACATGAAAATTCTCAGAAGAAACGCGATCATCATTGCGGTCATCCTGTTCGTCTGCGCCGCAGTCTACCTGAACTGGGCCTATAACCGGCAGGAGGCGGAGCTGGGGGACGACGCCGCCGTCCTGGCTGACGCGGGCGACGGGCTGTGGTACGAGACGCCGACGGCTCCGGCGGCGGCGCCCGCCCCGGCGGCAGCGGGCCTGGGATCAGAGGTGGCGGACTATTTCACCTCCGCCCGGCTCAACCGCCAGAAGGCGCGGGACAGCGCCATCTCCACCCTGCGGGAGGCGGCGGAGACGGAGAGCGCCTCCCAGGAGGCGGTGGATGAAGCCCTGGGGGCCATCACCGCCATGGCGGGGTACACGGTCTCCGAGGCGGAGATCGAGGCTCTCATCACCGCCAAGGGCTTCCAGGACTGCATCGTGTTCCTCAGCGCGGACTCCGTGATCGTCGCCGTTCCCGCGCCGGCGGAGGGGCTGGGAGACAGCGCCGTGAGCCGGATCACGGACATCGTGCTCCAGGAGACGAATCTGCATACAGAGCAAATCAAAATAATCGGGGTGAAATAGCTTCCTTTTTTCCCTTTTCTGTGCTATACTGGGCTATACTACTCAGGTGAGGAATAACCCATCGCAACAGGAGGGCATCATGGCGGACGGCAAAGAATATATCAGCAGGACGGGAGAGGACGGCAGCCTCAATATTTCCGAGGATGTGATCAGCATCATCGCCCTGGAGGCCATGCGGGAGGTCGAGGGCTTCGGCAGCATCTCCAATCCCCTGAGCAAGGATCTGGCGGAGCTCATCGGAAAGAAGACCGCGGCAAGGGGCGTAAATGTCCTGCCGGAGGAGGACGGCGTCAGCGTTGACGTATTCATCTCCGTCAAATACAACTACTCCGTGGTCCAGGTCTCCCAGGCCATCCAGGAGGCCATCCGGAACTCCGTAGAGGATATGACCGGCATCCCGGTGAAGGCCGTCAACGTCCACGTGGGCGGCATCGCCTTCGAAAAAAGCAAGCAGGCATAAGGGAAACTGGGCGGCGCTCATCCGGCTCATGCCGGGGAGCGCGGCCTTTTCCTGTTCTGCAGAGGCGGAGAGAACGATGAAAAGAACAACCGCAAGAGAGATCGCCATGCACCTTTCCTATGCTTCGGTGATGAATCCCCTGCCGGCGGAGGAGCAGCTGGATCTTCTTCTGGATCCGGAGCATTTCGCCGCTCTGGGGGAGGAGGACGAGGCTTACGCCGAATACCCGGATCCCCGGCAGGAGGACTATATCCGCCGGGTGGCCGCCGGCGTTGCCGAGCATGGGCCGGAGCTGGACGCCTATATACAGAAGTACGCGAAGAACTGGAAATTTGAGCGCATCTCCCGGGTATGCGCCGCCATCCTGCGCATTGCCATGTACGAGATCCTCTATCTGCCGGAGGTCCCCTACAAGGCGGCGGCAAACGAGGCGGTGAACCTCACCAAGCTGTATGAGAACAGCGCGGCCGCTTCCTTCGTCAACGGCATTCTCGCCTCCTTCATCCGGGAGGAGAAGCGGGAATGAACGGCACGGTCTATTCCGTCGGGGAGGTCGCCGGGATCCTGCGGGAGCTGCTGGAGGGGGACAGGCGGCTCAACCCCATCTATGTGCGGGGGGAGATCTCCAATTATCGGCCCGCCTCCTCGGGTCACCACTATTTCACCCTGAAAGACGGGGATGCGGCGCTGAAGGCGGTCATGTTCCGCCGGGAGGCGTCGCGGCTTCGTTTCCGGCCGGAAAACGGCATGAAGGTCATCGTCCTGGGGCGCATTTCCCTGTACCCGGCGGACGGCGCGGTGCAGCTCTACGCCGCCGAGCTGAGTCCGGACGGGATCGGCGACCTCCACATCGCCTATGAGCAGCTGAAGGCCAGGCTCCAGGCGGAGGGACTTTTCGACCGGAGCCGGAAGCGGCCGCTTCCCCCCTTTCCCCGGCGGATCGCCGTGGTCACCTCCGGCACCGGCGCCGCGGTGCGGGATATTATCCGGGTGGCTACCGCCCGGTATCCCCTGGCCAAGCTCATGATCCTCCCCGTCCGGGTGCAGGGGGCGGAGGCGCCGCCGGAGATCGTCTCCGCCATCCGCTTCGCCAACCGGCATCGCCTGGCGGATGTGATCATCGCCGGTCGGGGCGGCGGCTCCATCGAAGACCTTTGGGCCTTTAACGATGAACGGGTAGCCCGGGCCATCTACGCTTCCGAGATCCCGGTGATCTCCGCCGTAGGCCATGAGCCGGATTTCACCATTGCGGATTTCGTGGCGGACGTGCGGGCCGCCACCCCCTCCAACGCGGCGGAGCTCGCGGTGCCGGACCGGACGAAGCTGACGGAAATGATCGCCGCGCTGGATAAGCGCCTCTCCGCCGCCATGACCGCCCGGCTGGAGGCGGACAAGCTGCATCTGCGGCGGCTGCGGGAGCGCCGGGTCCTGCAGGATCCCGGCGTATATCTGGATGAACGGCGCGTCGCCCTGGACCACATGACGGAGCGGCTGGCCTCCTCCATGCAGAGCCTGATCTCCAGGCGGCGGGGGACCTTCTCCGCCCGGGCCGCTGCGCTGGACGCCATGAGCCCCCTGAAGGTCCTGGCCCGGGGCTACGCCATCGCCAGCCGGGAGGACGGCAGGCTGGTGCGCAGCCGGAGGGAAGTCAGTCCCGGGGAGCTTCTGCTCCTTCGGGTATCCGACGGGAGCATCCCCTGCGCGGTGCTGGAGTCGGAGGGAAAGGAGGAGACGGATGGAAGAGAAAAAGCTGAGCTTTGAGGAATCCATGCAGCGGCTGGAGCAGATCGTCCGGCTGCTGGAGAAGGGGGATGCTCCCCTGGAGGACGCCATGAAGCTGTTTGAGGAAGGCACCGGCCTTGCCGTCCGCTGCCAGGAAATGCTGGAGCAGGCGGAGAAGCAGGTGGTCCGGCTCGCCAAGGGGCCGGATGGGCAGCCTTTGGAAACGGAGTTCGCGGATGCAGCCGAATGAGCTGCGCCTCCGGGCGCTGCGGGATAAGGTGGAAGCCCGGCTGGAAGCCCTCCTCCCGGTGGACTCCGGCCTGGGGGAGGCCATGCGGTACAGCCTCCTGGCGGGGGGCAAACGGCTGCGGCCTGTTTTGGCCCTGGAATTCTGCCGGGTCTGCGGCGGGGAGCCGGAGGCCATGCTGGACGCCGCCTGCGGACTGGAGATGCTCCACACCTATTCCCTCATCCATGACGACCTGCCCTGTATGGATAACGATGATCTGCGCCGGGGCAAGCCCACGAACCACAAGGTCTTCGGGGAATGGCAGGCCCTCCTGGCGGGGGACGCCCTCCAGGCGGAGGCCTTCCGGGCGATCCTCTCCTGCTCCGGTCTGCCGGACCGGGCGCGGGCCGAAGCCGCCGCCGTTCTGGCGGAGGCGGCGGGGATCTCCGGCATCTGCGGAGGACAGTATCTGGATCTGGCGGGAGAGGGCCGCAGGCTGGGGGAGGCGGAGATCCGGGAGATGTACGCCCGGAAAACCGGCGCCCTGTTCCGGGCCGCCTGCCGGATGGGCTGCTGCGCCGCCTCCGCGCCGGCGGAAAAGCTGGCGGCGGCGGGGACCTATGGAGACGCCCTGGGCCTGAGCTTCCAGCTGCGGGATGATCTGCTGGACCTGGAAAGCACGGAGGAGGCGCTGGGGAAGCCCATCGGCTCCGACGACCGGAACGAAAAATCCACCCTGGTCTCCTGTCTCGGCCGGGAGGCGGCGGAAGCGCTGCTTCTCTCCTCCAGCCGGAAAGCGGAGACTGTTCTGGAGCGGGACTTCGATGGGGATCCCTTCCTCCTCTGGCTCACCCGCTCCCTGACAACGCGAAAAAACTGAGTGAAATGAAACGGGCAGCGCGGGCATGACGCCTGCGCTGCCTTGTCTATTCTCATTTCTTTACAGCCCGTACAGCTCCGAATACTTCTCCGTAAGGTAATCCGTGTACACCGTGGGATCAAAGGGCTCCCCCAGGCACCGGACCAGCAGGTCCGCCGGGTCATACAGGCAGCCCTTGGACCAGATCCGCTCAGCGAGCCACCGGTGAATGGGGGTGAAATCTCCCGCCGCCACGGCGGCGTCCACGTCCACGGTGCGCTTCATCCCCTTCAGCATCTGGGCGCCGTAAGCGCTGCCCAGGGCATAGGAGGGGAAATATCCGATGGCCCCGCCGGACCAGTGGCTGTCCTGCAGGACGCCGCTCCGGTCATCCGGCACCTCCAGGCCAAGGTAATCCCGCACCTTCTCCCGCCAGAGGGAGGGCAGCTCCGCCGGGTCCAGGCCATCCTGGATCAAAAGCTTTTCCAGCTCATAGCGGAGCAGGATATGCAGGCAGTAGGTGAGCTCATCCGCCTCCGTGCGGATGAGGGAGGGCCGGGCGATATTCACCGCCCGGTACAGGTCCTCCGCCGAAACGCCCGCCGTCTGCTCCGGGAACAGCTCCCGCAGCTTGGGGAGAAGGGCGCCGGCAAAGGCCCGGCTCCGGCCCAGCAGGTTCTCAAAGAGGCGGCTCTGGCTCTCATGGATGCCCATGGAGACCCCGGTGCCCAGGCAGGTATCCGCGATGTTCTCCCCGATATGGAGCTCATACAGGGCGTGCCCCCCCTCATGGACCACGCTGAACAGGGAGCTGGCGGGATCATTCAGGTGATAATGGGTGGTGATGCGCACGTCCGTTGGGCCGAAATTCGTGGTGAAGGGATGCTCCGTCTCCCGGATGCTGCAGTATTTCCGGTCAATGCCGATGAATCCCATGAGCCAGTCCGAGAGCTGCCGCTGCTTTTCCAGGGGATACTCCCGGTGGAGGAAGGCGTCGTCCGGCTGCTTCCCCTTCTCCGCGATCCCATGGATCAGGGGGACGAGCTTCTCCCGAAGCACGGCGAAAAAGGCGTCGCAGTCCGCCATGGTCAGGCCCCGCTCGAATTCATCCAGAAGGACGTCGTAGGGCTCCTTATCCGGATCCAGCCAGGCAGCGTATTTCCGGTTGAAGGTCACGATCTCCCGCATGCAGGGCTCGAACATGGCCCAGTCGCTCTTCTCCTTGGCCTCGTGCCATACCGCGTCCGCCTTGTTCAGCAGAACGGTGTAGGCGATATACTCCTCCATGGGGATCTTCTTCGTCTTTTCATAGGAGCGGAGAAGCTCGCTCACCTGCCTCCGGGCGGCAAAGTCCAGCTTGTCCTCCTGCTCCTTCAGCGCATGGAGCAGGGCGCCGGTCTCCTCCCCCGTCTCCAGCCTGTAGGAGACCTCGGAGAGCACCGCCATGGTCTTTCCCCGGCGCTCTGCACCCCCCGCCGGGGCTCCGGTTACGGCGTCGTAGCTGATGATCCCCATAGCCTGGCCGTAGGCCTGCTTCTTCTCCTCCAGCTCTTTCAGTTCCCGCAGCAGGGTCTCCAGTGATTTTGCCATGGTATCCCGTTCCTTTCTTCCGTTTGTTCCTGCCGCCATTGTAGAGACGCGGGCGGTTTTTGTCAACTTCCCGCTTGACAAGGCCGAGGACCGGGGAAATAATGAGAGAAACTGCAGAAACAGGAGGCATCGCCCCATGGAAGACGTACTGGACCGTTTCCTCCGCTATGTGCGGATCGACACCCAATCGGAGGAGAATCAGCAGTCCCCCACCACCCGGAAGCAGTTCGACCTGGCCAGGCTCCTGGCCCGGGAGCTGGAGGGCCTCGGCGCCGACCGGGTGCGGCTTGACGAGGAGCACTGCTATGTTTACGCCTGCATCCCCGCCAATCTCCCCCGGGGAAAAACCGCCCCGGCTATCGGCTTCATCGCCCATATGGACACCTCCCCCGCGGTGAGCGGGGCGAACGTCAAGCCCCGGGTGGTGCGGTACGAGGGGGGCGACATCGACCTGAGCGGGGACGGGACCTATGTCCTGCGCCCGTCGGATTTCCCCATTCTGGACCGGTACGTCGGCCAGGAGCTGGTGGTCACGGACGGCAGCACCCTGCTGGGGGGCGACGACAAGGCCGGGGTGGCGGAGATCATGGCCATGGCGGAATACCTGCTCACCCACCCGGAGACGGAGCACGGCGAGGTATGCCTCGCCTTCACCCCGGATGAAGAGGTGGGCGGCGGCGTCAGATACTTCGACCTGGAAAGCTTCGGCGCGGACTTCGGCTATACCGTGGACGGAGGCTTCCTGGGCGGTATGGAGTACGAGAATTTCAACGCCGCCTCCGGCCGGGTCACGGTGTTCGGCCGCAGCACCCACACGGGCAGCGCCAAGAACGCCATGCGCAGCGCGGCCCTCATGGCCATGGAATTCCAGTCCATGCTCCCTCCGGCGGAGGCCCCCATGTACACGGATGGATACGAGGGCTTCTATCATCTGGACAGCATCCATGGGGATGTGGAAAAATGCGAGCTGTACTATATCATCCGGGACCATGACCCGGAGAAGTTCAAGGCCAGGAAGGAGCGCTTCGCCGCCATCGGGGCTTACCTCAACGGCAAGTACGGAGAGGGGACCTTTACCACGGAGGTAAAGGATACCTACTATAATATGAAAGAGATCATCCTGCCCCGCATGGAGATCGTGAACACGGCGAAGGAGGCCATGGCGGACCTGGGGATCGATCCCGTCATCACCCCCATCCGGGGCGGCACGGACGGAGCCATGCTCTCCTATATGGGCCTTCCCTGCCCCAACCTCTGCACCGGAGGCTGCATCTGCCACAGCCGGTATGAATTCGTCTCTGTGCCCCATATGCGAAAGTGCGTGCAGCTGCTGATCAGGATCCTGGAAAAGAATATCGCCTGAAAAAAGACCGCAGATCCGAAAACCGGATTGCAGCTGTCAAGCAAAAGTAGACAAACAAAAAGAAGAAGCTAAGAGAAGCCCAGTTCGGTCCTGTACTGAACTGGGCTTTTGTA
>JBGUZS010000020.1:0-15866 GCA_045223835.1 Oscillospiraceae bacterium
GCCACGGCCATCGCCTCCACCACACCGGTGTTGGTGAGTGCCGCGGCGTCCGCGGGGCAGATCACGGTGAAGTGGAATGGGGTGGCCGACGCGGCGAAGTATGCCGTGTACCGGAAGGCCGCCGGCGCGTCCAGCTGGACCCGTCTCACCAATACGGTCATCGGTACTTCCTATACAGACAAGAGCGCAGACCTGACAGCCGGTACCACATATTCTTACACGGTACGCGCCTATGTCAGCGGCGCCTGGAGCGGCTACGACAGCAAGGGGGTCAGCGCCACGGCTATAGCCTCCACCACTCCGGCGCTGGTGAGCGCGGCGGCTTCCGCGGGACAGATCACGGTGAAGTGGAACGTGGTGACCGGGGCGACGAAGTACGCAGTGTACCGCAAGGCTGCTGGGGAAACCAGCTGGACCCGTCTCACCAACACCTGCACTGATGCCTCCTACACCGATACCAGCAGCCTGAAGGCCGGCACCACCTACTATTACACGGTGCGCGCGTTTGTGAACGGGGCATGGGGCGGCTATAACAGCACCGGCGTCGGCGTAACGGCAAAGTAATGGCATGAGATCGAAGTCCGGAGTGCAGGATTCATCGCCGTATAAGAGCTCCTCCAACAAAGAATCGAGCATGGAGCGGAATCGCGATTAACAAAAGGACACCAGCTTGGTTTTGATAGACCGGGCTGGTGTTTTCATTTGGGCAAATTGTCGAATATGCCGCCGTTTCTGTGGAAGGATTTAGGGAGGGAATGACAGAAAATCCAGGGAGGCTTGACACGGCCATTTGCCTGTATTACAGTCATTAATGATCATAGCTGATCATACGGAAAAGGAGAATCGTCATGGTTCACAAGTATGTATATCTGTTCTCGGAAGGCAACGCGAAGATGCGGGAACTCCTTGGGGGAAAGGGAGCAAACCTTGCTGAAATGACCAATATCGGCCTGCCGGTGCCCCAAGGGTTCACCATCACCACGGAGGCCTGCACCAGGTACTATGAGGACGGCCGGGAGATCGATCCGGAGATCCGGGCCCAGATCGACGAGTATATCCTCAAGCTGGAGGAGATCACCGGGAAAAAGTTCGGGGACGTTCGGAATCCGCTGCTGGTTTCCGTTCGCTCCGGCGCCAGAGCCTCCATGCCGGGCATGATGGATACCATCCTGAATCTCGGCCTGAATGAGGAAGTGGTGGCCGCCATCTCCCGGATGTCCGGGAACCCCCGCTGGGCCTGGGACTGCTACCGGAGATTCATCCAGATGTATTCCGACGTGGTCATGGAGGTGGGCAAGAAGCATTTCGAGCAGCTCATCGACAAGATGAAGGCGGAAAAGGGCGTTACCCACGATATCGAGCTGGATGCGGGGGACCTGAAGAAGCTCGCCGAGCAGTTCAAGGAGGAGTACCGGGCGAAGCTGGGGGAGGAATTTCCCTCCGACCCCAAGGAGCAGCTCTACGGCGCCATCAAGGCGGTGTTCCGGAGCTGGGATAACCCCCGGGCCAACGTGTACCGGCGGGATAACGACATCCCCTATTCCTGGGGCACCGCGGTGAACGTCCAATCCATGGCCTTCGGCAATATGGGGGACGACTGCGGCACCGGCGTGGCCTTCACCCGGGATCCCGCCACCGGAAACAAGGGCCTCTTCGGAGAATTCCTCACCAATGCCCAGGGAGAGGACGTTGTGGCCGGCGTACGCACCCCCATGAAGATCACGGAGATGGAGCAGAAGTTCCCTCAGGCTTTCAAGCAGTTCAAGGAGGTCTGCGCCATCCTGGAAGCCCATTACCGGGATATGCAGGATATGGAATTCACCGTGGAGCACGGAAGGCTCTATATGCTCCAGACCAGAAACGGCAAGCGCACCGCCCAGGCTGCCCTGAAGATCGCCTGCGACCTGGTGGACGAGGGCATGATCGATGAGAAGCAGGCCGTCAGCATGATCGACCCCCGCAACCTGGACGCCCTGCTCCATCCCACCTTCGACGCCGCAGCCCTGAAGGCCGCGACGCCCATCGGCAAGGGGCTCGGCGCCTCCCCCGGCGCCGCCTGCGGACAGATCGTTTTCACCGCGGCGGACGCGAAGGAGGCCGTGAAGAAGGACAAGAAGGCCAGGGTGATCCTCGTCCGCCTGGAGACCTCCCCGGACGACATCGAGGGCATGAAGGCCGCCCAGGGCATCCTCACCGTGCGGGGCGGTATGACCTCCCATGCCGCGGTGGTGGCCAGGGGCATGGGGGAATGCTGCGTATCCGGCTGCGGAGACATCAGAATGCATGAAGAATCCAAGACCTTCGAGCTGGGCGGCAAGCTCTTCAGGGAAGGGGACTGGATCTCCCTGGACGGTTCCACCGGAAGCATTTACGACGGCGTCATCCCCACCGTGGACGCCACCATCGCCGGCGAGTTCGGCCGCATCATGGCCTGGGCCGACAAATACAGAAGGCTGCAGGTGCGCACCAACGCCGACACCCCGAAGGACGCCGCCAAGGCGAGGGAGCTGGGCGCCCAGGGCATCGGCCTTACCCGGACGGAGCACATGTTCTTTGAGGCGGACCGGATCGAAGCCTTCCGGGAGATGATCTGCGCGGACACGGTGGAGGAGCGCAGGGCCGCCCTGGCCAAGATCGAGCCGATGCAGCAGAGCGACTTCGAGGGCATCTATGAGGCGATGCAGGGATACCCCGTCACCATCCGCTTCCTGGATCCGCCCCTGCATGAGTTCGTTCCCACAGAGGAAAAGGATATTGAGGAGCTGGCAAAGGCCCAGGGCAAGACCGTTCAGCAGATCAAGGACATCATCGCCTCCCTGCATGAGTTCAACCCCATGATGGGCCATCGGGGCTGCCGTCTTGCGGTGACCTTCCCGGAGATCGCGGAAATGCAGACGGAAGCCGTGATCAAGGCCGCGATCCGTGTCAACGGCAGGCACCCCGACTGGAAGCTGGTTCCGGAGATCATGATCCCGCTGGTGGGGGAGGTAAAGGAGCTCAGGTATGTCAAGGACGTGGTCGCCGCCACGGCCGACCGGCTCATCGCCGAGGCCGGCGTGGAGATGCAGTACAAGATCGGGACCATGATCGAGATCCCCCGGGCCGCGCTGACGGCGGACGAGATCGCCAAGGAAGCGGAGTTCTTCTCCTTCGGCACCAACGATCTGACCCAGATGACCTTCGGCTTCTCCCGGGACGATGCGGGCAAGTTCCTGGGCGCTTACTACGATAAGAAGATCTACGAGAACGACCCCTTTGCGAAGGTGGACCAGACCGGCGTGGGTAAGCTGATCAAAATGGCGGCTCAGCTGGGCCGCGCCGCCCGTCCGGATATCCACCTGGGCGTCTGCGGCGAGCATGGGGGAGACCCGTCCTCCGTGGAGTTTTTCCACAAGGCGGGCCTGGACTATGTATCCTGCAGCCCCTTCCGCGTGCCCATTGCCAGACTCGCCGCGGCCCAGGCTGCGATCCGGGAGGAAAGCGATAGCTGAGGCAGAGAGCCGAAGAAGCCTGCGCCGGGCAGAATGGAGGACGCCTTCAGGGCGCTTCATCCGGAATCTGCTTCGAGAACGCAGATTTCAGCTCAATGAACAGGGAACAGGAGCGGCCGCTGTCAGGCCGCCCCTCGTAAGAGAGTATCATCGTTTTCGGAAATGGCATGATCTTCGGGTCATGCCATTTCCTGTTCCATCAGTTCACTCGGCGGGATGAACCCGATCAGATCATAGCAGATATGGATGCTCTTCCCAGTCAATCTTCCTTTTTGTGATTGCCCTGATTGCTTATCGGAAGGTTTTCGTCTTATGGATATATTTCGAGATGTTGAAAAAACATACTTTTCATGGTAAACTGGCTTTGCCGCTTTTTGGATAATCTTGGAGGATGACCATGGACTTGTTGACTGTAAAAGAAGCAGGTGAGCTGTGGGGAATCACAGCGCGTATGGTAACCATATACTGCGAAACCGGAAGGATCCCCGGCGCATTCAAGAAGGGAAATCTCTGGCTTATCCCGGGGAATGCAGTCAAACCCGCTGACCACAGAAAAAAGCCCAAAACGAAAATGGTTCTGCTGGAACCTACGACAGAATACAGCCGCCAGATCCAGGCATATCGAAAAGAGTTTCTCGACTGCGGTGATTCCATGGATGGAACAGATGGCTTGAGACGTATCGAGGATCCGGAGGAATGGATCGAACACAGCTGCTTATCTAAGGATCCGGAGTATGTTCCGGAAGACATATGTACAGGAGCACCGGGATGGGAGACAGTAAAGATGGAAATAGAAGAGATGAACAGCACGAATTGGAGCCAGTCAGTGGCAGGGGTTTGCTTGAAGGACGGCAAGGTATTGCTTGCAAGACATACCTACGGGAGCGGAAAAGGAAAGCTGATCATTCCCGGCGGATATGTCAGATTCGGAGAACTGCCGGAAGAGACCTTGGTACGGGAATATCTGGAGGAGACCGGAGTAAAAGTCAGAGCAGGCAGACTGCTTGGTATCCGGTTTAATGAAAAGGATTGGTACGTCATCTTTGCCGCTGAGTATATTGAGGGAGCGGCAAGATCGGACGGCGATGAAAACAGTGAGGTCGTCTGGATGGATATTGATGATGCACTGCGCGATGATGCTGTTCCCGGACTTACAAAAGCGTTGGTCAAGTGTGCACTGAAGGGATCCGGATTTTCCTTGACACCTTATCAGACAAATAAGATCAGGAATCAATTGTATGCGTAAAACGATAACTTTTCCATAGGAAAATCCTCCTGTATAATGTCTTTGTTGATCTGTTCGCACATGTGTCGCAGGCTCCCGATTGCCACGCCTTGTTGTATTCTGTTATAAGTTTTTCTGCCCTTGCTTTTTGCCCTTTTGAGCGGCGAGGGCCTTGTTGAAACGGTGTAGCATTGGATGAAGGGACTCAGTGAGCAGATTGCGGGAAATCCTTTGTTTGGGGCGGTTTCAGAGGATTTCATTAAAGCCCAATAATCAGCGGCAAGCGCCTATGATTTCGGGGATTTCAAATTCCCGTTTGTCGGAACGATGGAAGAAACGCATAAACCGAAGCTTGTGAAGGAGAATGCATGACGAGCCTAAAATTGATAATGCGTCTGCGCTTCTTCGGGTTAAAAGGCTGTGAAAGCCTTGGAGCGTTTTGCGAAAACAACGGTATCGATTATTCCTTCATCAGTTGGGTGTAAAGCAGGGAGGCAACCTATGATTGAACTGATACGATTTGATTTACAGAAAAAAGATGAATGGGATGATTTCTACGGTTTGTTCAGTTCATATCTGAGCGAAGTATGCGACGAAGAAGAATATCAAGAAAACATTGATGATCTTCACAATGATGAACTGAACGCACATTTGATTGATCAGACACTTCAAGAACATAATCCGTATTTTGTTATGCGGATTGTAAAAAATAAAGTTTGCATTGGTTTAATTACCTATTCGTTCCACGAAGAATGTAACAAAGGCTTTATTAACAACTTCTATGTATGTGCAGAGTGTAGAAACTCCGGTGTTGGTTCTGCCACATATCGAATGGTCGAAAAACATCTTCAATCATTGGGAGCAAAGTATATAGAGCTTGTTCCTGTTAGATTGGCTGAACGCTTTTATATCCGTAATGGGTTTAAATTTTCTCGTACATCTTCAGACGGAGAACAAGTTTTTTGCAAGGAGATATAATGAACATACAACAGTTTTGGCCTGACGTTCTCGCACAGAGAGCAGACAATGGCAAAACTTCTGCTTGGCGGCAAGATATGAACATCGGGAGGAAAATAAGATGAACATAGAAACTCCACGAATCACCATTCAGTCGAAGAACTTAAACAAACGTATGACTGACAAATTCCCCTTTGTCAGGATATTGATCAATCGGCAGCAGCGGAGGTAGTGTATGGAATTCAGAAAGATATTTGATACCATTCCGGAACAGTTTGACCGGTTCAGACCCAGATACAGCCAGGAATTGTTTCAGTACCTTATCCACTATGCGGAGATTTGTCCCGGGAAAAAAGTTCTGGAAATCGGGCCTGGAACAGGACAAGCCACTGACCCCATTTTGCAAACCGGATGTGACTATAACGCCATAGAGCTTGGAGAGCATTTATATGCAAAAATGAAAGAAAAATACAGCTCGTTCTCCAACTTCCACATCGTGAATGATGATTTTATTACATACGACTTTGGAACACAGAGATTTGATATGATTTATTCTGCGGCGACCATTCAGTGGATTCCGGAGGATATCGCATTTTCAAAAACCTATGAATTGCTTAAACCGGGCGGAGTTTTGGCGATGATGCTGACCCGGTCAGATTACAAAACATCAAATGAAGAACTCTATGGGAAAATCCAGAAGCTGTATGATCAATATTATCGACCGGAAATTCCTTATACCCATGGCGGCTTCAAATATCATAACGCGGCATGCTACGGTTATGTAGACTTCCAGCGGCATGATTTCTGCGGGAAACGCGAAATGAATCCGGATGAATATGTTTCCTACTGCGGTACCCATTGCGATCATATTGTTATACCGGAGCCGTATAAGACGGCTTTTTTTGAAGGGCTCAGGAAAACCGTTGCAGAAAACGGCGGTAGAGTTGTATTTGAAGACACCTATGTTCTTTATCTGACCAAAAAGCCCCTGAACGCATAAACGCAGATGGGGATAAAGCGGGATTTGTCTGGAAAAGGAACCCTGGTCTGGCGGGGACTTTACTCTTCGTCGATCCTCTTTCCGCAGTGAGGGCAGAAATCCCCCTTTTCATGCATGGCTTTTCCGCAATGGGGGCATTTTCTGCCGAAGGCTTGAATCAGGATACAGAGAAACAGAATCGCAAAGCAGGCCGCTCCGATGTATGCCTCGGTGATGAAGTCATAATTGCCATCCAGAAGCTTGATCCCGATGATTCCCTGAACGATTATGCTTATGCCAATGGTTATCCAAAGAACCCATTTCGCTATCCTATTCATTGGCCATTCCTCCTCTGCAGATTCCCGATCGCTGAAGAAATAATACACGGTTTGGCTATCGCTTTCAAATCACCGCCCCGGAAAAACGGAAGGGTCCTCTTCCGGAGCCTGCAAAAAAACGCCGCCGCGGACGATACGCAGTCCGCGGCGGCGTTGGAGCTGGATGTCGGACTTGAACCGACGACCTCATGATTACGAATCAGGTGCTCTACCAACTGAGCTAATCCAGCGGGAAACATCAGCCTTTGCATTATACCATGCCATTTCCGTTTGTCAATGCCGGAAACGTGGTTTTCTGCATCCCGGGGAAATTACATTTTGTAATCATTCTTGTCATACTCTGGGGAAAAAGGAAGATCCCGGGAATCCCGTTGGGAGGAGGAAATTCCGAAGGGACGGGACCATGGGAAAATTCTCTGATTTTTTGTTTAATCTTCTTGATTTTTCTGAGGCATTTCCGGGGCTCCGGGGGCCTTTCCCGAAAAGAACCGGTTTACGTAATCATTCCTTGGAAGAGGCAATACAGTAAGTTATCCACATTGTCCACATAGTTATCCACATTTAAAAAGCCCGGTAAACCGGCAAAGGACCGGGAAATCCGGGGAAAAAACGAGGCAAAATCCGGGGTTTTCCCCGGATTTTGCGGAAACACAAATTAACATAATCCCGAAACCGGGGCACTCACCAGCGGATGAGGGCGGAGTCCGGGGACATGGTGGCGTAGGCGTTCAGGCTGCTGTCGGCCCGGGCGCCGGCCAGGTATTCATAGTAGCCCTGGCAGCCGATCATGGCGGCGTTGTCCCCGCAGAGGGAGAGGGGCGCGCAGTAGGCCCTGAGCCCGGACCGGGCGCAGGCGGCCTCCAGGTCTGCCCGCAGGAGGGTGTTGGCGGAAACGCCCCCGGCGATGGCCAGCTTCCCGTAGCCCTTTTCCTCCGCCGCCAGGAGGGCCCGGGAGAGAAGGGTATCGCTCACCGCCCGGCAGATGGCCGCCGCCAGGCTGGGAAGGTCCAGCTCCTCCCCCCGCTGCTTCGCCGTATGGGCCAGGTTCACCACGGCGGTCTTGAGACCGGAAAAGGACATATCATAGGGATTGCCGTTCACATGGGCCTGGGGAAGCTTGTACTTCTCCGGATCGCCGCTGCGGCTGAGGCTGTCGATCTGCGCACCGCCGGGGTAGCCGATGCCCAGGACCCGGGCGGCCTTATCGAAGCATTCTCCGGCGGCGTCATCCCGGGTGGAGCCCAGAACGGTCATGCGGGTATAGTCCTGTACGTCCACGATCATGCTGGTGCCCCCGGAGGCCACCAGGCACACGAAGGGGGGCTCCAGGTCCGGGTGGGCGATATAGTTGGCGGCGATATGCCCCCGGATATGGTGGACGGGAATCAGCGGCACGCCCAGGGAGAGGGCGGCGCCCTTGGCGAAGCTCACCCCCACCAGCACCGCGCCGATGAGGCCCGGGGCATAGGTGACGGCCACGGCGTCGATCTCCTTCCGGGAGAGGCCCGCCTCCTCCAGAGCCAGCGCCGCCAGGCGGGATACCGCCTGGATATGGCTGCGGGAGGCCAGCTCCGGCACCACGCCGCCATAGAGGGTATGGATATCCACCTGGGAATGGATGACGCTGGAAAGCACCCGCCGCCCGTCCTGGGTGAGGGCGGCGGCGGTCTCATCGCAGGAGGATTCGATGGAGAGGATGATCATACCGCGTTGTCTCCTTCCGGATAATCATAGGTCATGAGCAGGGCGTCCTCCCGGGGCTTCTCGTAGTAGCCGGGACGCAGACCCACCGCCCGGAAGCCCGCCCGTTCATAGAGCCGCCGGGCCTCCCGGTTTCCCACCCGGACCTCCAGGGTGAGGAAGCGGAGCCGCCGGTTTTCCCCTTCCCGCTGCAGCGCCTGCACCAGGGCCATGCCGACGCCCTGCCTCCGCAGAGCGGGGGAGACGGCGATATTGGAGATATAGCCCTCGTCCAGCACCGTCCGCATCCCGGCATAGCCGGCCACCTCCCCCTCCGCCAGGGCGGCCAGCCAGCAGCAGGCGGGATCCGTCAGCTCCGGCAGGAAGGCGTCCCGGCTCCAGGGCAGGCTGAAGCAGAGCTTCTCCAGCTCCAGCACCCGGGGCAGCATGGCCTCCGTCAGGGTGACCAGCGCAAGGGGGGGGGCCGTCATTTCGCGTCGTACCAGCTGGCGCCGATATGGGCCTCCGCCAGGAGAGGCACATCCAGCACCGCGGCGGCGGACATCTCCGCCTCCAGCAGCCGGGCGGCCTTCTCCGCCAGCTCCGGGGGACATTCGGCGATGAGCTCATCGTGTACCTGGAGCAGGAGCCGGGCCTGGGGCAGCTCCTCCCGGAAACGGCGATGGACCCGCACCATGGCAAGCTTGATGATATCCGCGGCGGTGCCCTGCACCGGCATATTCAGGGCCACCCGCTCCCCGAAGGAGCGGAGGTTATAGTTGGAGGAGCTGAGCTCCGGCAGGTACCGGCGGCGGCCGAACATCGTGACGGCGTATCCATCCCGCTTCGCCCGCTCCACCGTCTCCTTCATATAGGCCCGCACCCCGCTGAACCGTTCCAGGTAGCTGTCCATATAGGCCCGGGCCTCCCCCCGGGTGATATGGAGATCCTGTGCCAGGGAAAAGTCGGAGATGCCGTAGACGATGCCGAAATTCACCGCCTTGGCCCGGCTGCGCATGAGGCTCGTGACCTGGGCGGGCTCCACGCCGAAAACCTGGGCGGCTGTGGCCCGGTGGATATCCTCCCCCTCCCGGAAGGCCTGCTGCATCACCCTGTCCCCGGAGAGGTGGGAGAGGATGCGCAGCTCGATCTGGGAATAGTCCGCGTCCACCAGCACGCAGCCGGGGGAGGCCACGAACATCTTCCGCACCTCGCCCCCCAGCTCCGTCCGCACGGGGATATTCTGGAGATTGGGGTCGGAGGAGGAGAGGCGGCCCGTGGCGGTGGCGGTCATGTGGAACCGGGTGCGGATGCGCCCGTCGGGGGAGATGACCTTCACCAGCCCGTCGGCATAGGTGGATTTCAGCTTGCTCAGCTGGCGGTACCGGATGATCTCCTCCACCACCGGATGCCTGCTCCGGAGCTTTTCCAGCACCTCGATATTGGTGGAATACCCGCTCTTGGTCTTCCCCAGGGGAGGCAGTCCCAGCTGATCGAAGAGGAAGGCGCCCAGCTGCTTGGTGGAATTCAGGTTGAAGGCGCCCCCCGCCTGGGCGTAGATGCTGTTCTGCAGCTGCTCGATCCCTTCCCCCAGGGCCTCCCCGAAGCGGGTGAGGGCATCCCGGTCCACGGTGAAGCCGGCATGCTCCATCTCCGCCAGCACGGGACAGAGGGGGAGCTCCGCCTGCCGGAAGAGGTCCAGCAGCCCCTGCTCCTCCAGCAGGGGAAGGATATGGGTCTCCAGCTCCCGGAGGGCTTCTCCATGGAGCTTCAGCGCCTCCAGGGCAGCGGAGGAGTCCGATCCGGACCAGACGCCGGGGGTATCGTATACCGCCTCGGGCAGGCTCCGGTCCAAGAGCTTTTTGGCGATCCGGGGGAGGGCGTAATTCCCGTCCGTGGGGTCCAGGAGCCAGGCGCAGAGCCCGGCGTCGAAGGTGAAGCCGCCGAAGGGGATCTCCCGCTCCAGCAGGACCGTCATCAGATCCTTCAGCCCGTCCCCGGCCTTGTGCAGGTCCGGGGCGAAGAAGGCCCGGAGAAAGGCGGGGTCCGGCTCCCGCAGGAGAAAAGCCCCGTTTCCCGCCAGCACGGCAAAGGCAGACAGATCCCGGGCGCAGACGAAATACGCCTTGCCCGCCTCCCGGCAGGCGGAAAGGACCTCCTCCGGCGCAGCCTCCCGCCAGTCCGCCCCGGCGGAGGGGATCTCCCCGGAGGGAGGAGGAGCGGCGAGGCCGTAGGTCTCCATGAGGCGGGTGAACTCCAGCCGGGTGAAGAGGGTATACAGGGTCTCCCGGTCAGGCTCCCTCCGAAGAAGGCTGTCCAGAGAAGCCAGCTCCACCGGAGCCTCCCGGGAAATGGTCGCCAGCTTGTACGAGAGCAGGGCACTTTCCCTTCCCGCCTCCAGCTTTTTCGCCGCAGCGGGCTTCAGCTCCGCCAAATGGGCGTAAACCGCCTCCAGGGAGCCGTAGGTCCGCAGCAGGTCCGAGGCGGTCTTGCTCCCCACCCCGGGGACCCCGGGGATATTGTCCGAGCTGTCCCCCATCAGGGCCTTCAGATCCACCAGACGGGGAGGAGGGAAGCCGTATTCCTCCGTGAACAGCTCCTCATTGTATAATGTACTGTCGCTCCGCCCGGGCTTGGAGGTGATGAGCCGTACCCGGGTGGATGGGGAGATGAGCTGGAGACTGTCCCGATCCCCGGTGACCAGGATGCTCTCCCAGCCCTCCCGGGCGCAGCGGTCCGCCAGAGTGCCCAGCAGGTCGTCCGCCTCCCAGCCGTCCATCTCGAAGCGGGGAACGCCCAGGGCGTCCAGCACCTGCTTCAGCCAGGGCAGCTGCTCCGCCAGCTCCTGGGGCATGGGCTTGCGGGTGCCCTTGTATGCGTCATACAGGGCATGGCGGAAGGTGGGGGCCTTCCGGTCGAAGGCGCAGCAGAGGGCATCGGGCTCATCCTCCCGCAGGAGCTTGTTCAGGATCATGAGGAAGCCGTACACCGCATGGGTGTGCAGCCCGTCCCCCGTGGTGAGGGGACGGACCCCGTAAAAGGCCCGGTTGATCAGACTGTTGCCGTCCAGGATCATCAGTTTCATCATTCATCACCGGGAAAATCATACCCCATCTGCCGTGGGATTACAACAGTTTTGTCCTGATGCTGCGGCCGAGGCGCAGGAAGCTCAGCAGGAAATTGAAGCATTCGCTGCCGTACAGAATGGCGATGTAGGCGGGGACGCCGAAGCGGGGAAGCAGGAACCATACCGCCAGCAGGGTGAGACAGGCGTCCCCCAGATTGATGAGCATGGAGTCCAGCTGGAGCCCCAGTCCCTTCAGCATTCCGTCCACCACCGTATCCAGATACATGACGATCACCAGGGGCGCCAGGGCCCGGATCAGCTCCCCCGCCTCTCCGCTGCGGTAAAGCCACCGACCCAGGGCGGGGCCCAGGAGCCAGAGGCACAGGGCCACCCCGGAGGAGAGCAGGAGGCAGAGGCGCAGGCTTCCCCCCGCCGTACTCTCCAGCCCGGACCGGTCCCGGCGCACCTGGGCCCGGGTCAGGGCGGGGATCAGCTGCTCCGCCAGGGCGAGAAAAAAGACGGAGGCGAAGGTGAGCACCGGCATCACCATGCCCCCCACCACGCCGTAGATCTCCAGGGCCCTGGCCGCCCCCACGCCGCTGCGCCGCAGGGCCTTGGGCACCAGCATGCTCCGCAGGGTGCTCAGGGCGGTGCGGGCATAGCTGCTGAGGGCCAGAGGCAGGGACAGGCGCAGGAGGCGGCCCGCCAGGGGGAAGGGAGGGCAGGGCCGGTCCGCCCCCGGCACCCGCCTCAGGTCCCGGAGGTACAGGACCAGCGCCAGGAGCAGGGAGGCCAGATCCCCTGCGGCCACGGCAGCGGCCACGGCGGCGCAGCTGCCTGCGGCCCCCCGGCCGGGGAGAGAGAGCAGGAGCAGGATGAGGGCGGTGCCGCAAAGCTGCTCAAACAACTGCACCGCCGTCCCCTTCCAGGGACGGTCCACGGCGGTGAAGTATCCCCCCAGGACGCCGTTCAGGCTGAGAAAGGGGAGTCCCAGGCTCAGGAGCCGCAGCGCCGGGGCGATGCGCAGATCCCCGGCGAAGCGGGCGAGGGCATCCGCCAGCAGGAGGGACCCGGCCATGGCCGGGAGGCTGAAGCACAGGGCGTACAGGGCGCAGGAGCGGGTCACCCGCCGCACCCGTTCCCCCCGTCCCCGGCCCAGCTCCTGGGCGATGAGACGGGTGGCGCTGTAGCGGATGCCGGACATGGCCAGGGTCACCGCCAGCGCCTGCACCGACATGGCCAGCTGCAGCAGACCCAGCCCCTCCGCCCCCAGGCTCTCCGCCAGGCGGGACTGGGTGAAGATGGAGGCCAGGCGCAGGAGCAGGGACAGCAGGGTCACCGTTCCGGCGGAACGCAGGATCCCGGACATTCGGAAGCATCCCTCCCGACAGGTTTTTCTCTTCATGTATACAGGCCCGGGCGCGTAAGATATGCCGAAGCATACGGCGGCGGGGATAGGGCAAAAGGCACAAACCCGGGGAATTTGCGCATTTTCCCCCTTGCCGGGAGGGCTGGGAGGGGGGATTCACAGCATTTTGCTCAAAAAGTTCTGAGAAAACTAGAAATTTTGACTTGTATTTTTGTGATAGTGTGCTATAATCGACCTAACCAAGACTGGATTTATGTGAAAGTGCATAAAGCGTTCTGTCCTTGAATTCAGTGGAAAAGGAGAAGCGGTATGAACAAAAAGACCATTCAAAAAGACTGGATACACAATCGAGCCGTGTATCTGATGGCGATTCCCATCATCTTGTATTTCCTCATCTGGAACTACCTGCCCATGGTCGGTATCGCCCTTGCTTTTGAGGATTACTCCGCCCGCGGCGGCTTCCTCTTCAGTAAGTGGATCGGTCTGAAGAACTTCGTGGATTTCTTCAAGAGCTACTATCTGGTCCGCCTGCTGCGCAATACACTGATCCTCAGCGTCGGCAACCTGATCATCAACTTCCCTGCCCCCATCATCCTGGCTCTTTTGCTGAACGAGTTGGAGAATCAGCTCTTCAAGAAGGTCATCCAGACCATCAGCTATATGCCGTTCTTCATCTCCGTGGTGGTCATCTGCGGCATTATCGTGGACTTCTTCTCCTACAACGGCGCCTTCACCATCCTGCTCACCAAGCTGGGCCTGGCGGAGAACAAGGACCTGATGAGCGTGAGAAGCTACTACCGCCCCATCTACATACTATCCAATACCTGGCAGGGCGTCGGCTATGGCTCCATCATCTACCTGGCCGCCCTCTCCGGCGTGGATCAGGAGCTGTATGAGGCGGCCAAGATCGACGGCGCCAACCGGTGGCAGCAGACTCTGCACGTCACCATTCCCGGCATCGCCCCCACCATCATCATCATGCTCATCCTCCAGATCGGCAGCCTCCTCTCCACCGCGATGGAGAAGATCCTGCTCCTGTACCGGCCCCTCACCTATGAAGTGGCCGATACCATCACCACCTTCGTTTACCGGCGCGGTCTGATCGACGGCGACTTCGGCTACTCCACCTCCGTCGGTCTGTTCAACTCTTTCGTCAACCTGCTGCTCCTCTTCATCGCCAACAGCGTGAGCCGCAAGTACTCCGAGACGAGCCTGTTCTAAGTGCAAGAAGGAGGGTAAAGCACAATGAAAATCAAGGAATCCCCGGCGCGGATCATTTTCCGTGTCATCAATGTTCTGATCATGCTTTTGCTGGCGTTTGCCTGCCTGGCGCCTCTGCTGCACGTCCTGTTCGCCTCCATCAGCGATCCCGACCTGCTGACCCAGTTCTCCGGTGGCATCATCCTGTGGCCTCTGTACGATGAGACCCATCCCGCCACCCTGAAGGGCTACACCTTCGTCCTGCGGAACAATGCCCTGATCATGGGCTACGCCAACACCTTCTTCTACGTGATCAGCGGTACCATCCTGAGCGTCATCTTCTGCTCCCTGGGCGGCTACTGCCTGTCCCGCCGGGGCACCATCTGGATGAAGTACCTCATCCTCATCATCACCTTCACCATGTTCTTCCATGGCGGCCTGATCCCGACCTACATGGTCAACAAGTACCTGGGCATCGTGAACACCCGTTGGGTAATTGTCTTGATGGGCCTGGTGAGCGTCTTCAACATCATCATCGTTCGAACCGCCTTCCAAGCCATACCGGCCAGCTTGGAGGAATCCGCCCAGCTGGATGGCGCAGGCCATATGACCATCCTCTTCCGGATCACCTTCCCCCTGGCCAAGGCGACCATCGCCGTTATCGCCCTGTTCTACGCGGTGGGCAAGTGGAATGAATACCTGAACGCAGCCATCTACCTGACCAACCGTAAGCTGTATCCTCTGCAGATCATCCTGCGTGAGATCCTCATCGAGTCCTCCGGTACCCAGGACTTCGACCTGGCGACCGAGGCCGGCAACTTCTCCAAATATAAGAAGCTGCTCCAGTACTCCACCATCATCTTCGCCACTCTGCCGATCCTCTGCGTATACCCCTTCGTGCAGAAGTACTTCGTCAAGGGCGTCATGATCGGCTCCATCAAGGGCTGATTCCAACCAAAGCAGACAAGGCTCCGGAGCGCGTCTCCGGAGCCTTTTTCTTATGGAGGTGCAAAGCATGGATGCAGATCGGATCCTGGAGATCCTTTCCCTGGTGGAGGAGATCCCGCCCGGCAAGGTGGCTTCCTATGGGCAGCTGGCCCGGCTGGCGGGACAGGAGGGGCGGGCGCGATGGGTGGGCTGGGTCCTGCATCATTCGGGGCAGTATGGGGATTACCCCTGCCACCGTGTGGTTTCCGCTTCCGGAAGAACGGTCCCCGGCTGGCCGGAGCAGCGCTTCCTGCTGGAGGAGGAGGGGGTTTCCTTCCTGCCCGGCGGGCGGGTGGACATGAAGAAATGCCTTTGGGACTGCCGCATATGAAAAGGGCGGCGCACAGGAAAAAGGCGGGAGGCTGCTTCCTCCCGCCTCAGACTGTAGACAAAGTACCAGACCATCGAAAATGGTCATTGCGAAACCGGTGACCGATGTTACCGGTTGTGGCAATCCGTAACTCCCGTCCTTATATTTTTAACATGACCAAGGGGACGAGAGAACGAACCGCCACGTCGCTTCGCTCCATTCCGCGCGCGAGGGCCCCTCGCAGGGACGTGCGCGTACTCCTC
>JBGUZS010000021.1:0-41782 GCA_045223835.1 Oscillospiraceae bacterium
AGGAAGCCGCCCGAGGAATGAAGGCGCAGGCATTCAGAACCGCTGCGCCGGCGAGAAATACTGCCAGTTTTTTCCTGAAAGTGCGCAATATCCACGCCTTTGCCTTGACAAACCGCGCCTTTGCCGTTAAACTGACAAAGTATTCATTTGTCTTTTTCCCGTCTGCCCGCCCCGCATCCCGGGGCTGCTCCCTCTCCGGCGGGCAAGGAAGCGGAACTCATATTCAGAAAGGATGACTCGGTTCATGGCAAACGACAAATTCATCAAGTTCGCGAAGGAAAAGAACTGGAAGAAGCTCGCCAAGATCGGCACCAAGAAGAATCTGCAGGATGTGATCGACGCGGCGGAAGCCTGCGGCTACGGGCGCAGCGAAGAGGCCCGGAACATCCTCATCGATATTCTCGCCCGCCCTGAGCGCGAGGCGAAAATCGCCGCCATCAAGGGTCTGGGCGCCCTGCGGTATGATCCCGACAGCCAGACGGAAGCTCTTCGGCATGCCAATCCCGGCAACGATCCCGAGCTGGCCGATCTGGTCAAGGCCTCCATCGACGCCCTCCGGGACTACACCCGGGAATCCAAGAAATAAACCATCGGATAAAAAGTTAGCGCTGCCTGTGTCAGACACAGGCAGCGTTTTTCTTTTCGGCTCTATTTCGGCTATTCTTCCGGCTTCTCCTCCGCCTTTTCCTCCGGCGGGGAGATGATCACTTCCCCTTCCCGCATAGAGAGGCGGACCCGGTTGCCCTCCACCCCCATCTCCTGGAGGTATTCCGGCGGGATCTGCACCCGGCCGTTCCGGTCCAGAATGGCGAATTCCTCATGCCGGGTGAAGTGGGCCTGGCCGGAGGTATCCAGGGTGGCGATATCCGCCATCTTTCCGGCATAGTCCGTTTTCAGCACCCGCTCGGAGCTGATCTTCCCATCCCGGATGGAGACCACCCGGTTCACCTTTTCCGCCACGCTCAGGTCATGGGTGACGATGACGATGGTGATGCCCAGCGTTTCATTCAGCCGCTTGAAGGTATCGAAAATATAGGCCGCGGTCTGGGGATCCACGGATCCAGTGGGTTCGTCCGCCAGGAGGAGCTTTGGGTTATTGGCCAGGGCGATGGCAATGGCCACGCGCTGCTGCTCGCCGCCGGACATCTCCCCCAGCCGGCTCAGCTTCTTATGCCCCAGGCCCACCAGCTCCAGCAACTCCATGGCCCGCTCCTTGGTGGCGGCTTCGCTGCGGGAGAAGAGCATGGGCACCTGGACATTCTGCCAAGCCGGGAGATACGGGATCAGGTTCCGGGCGTTATTCTGCCAAACGAAGCCCACCACATCCCGCTTGTACTTCACCAGCTCCGTATCGCTGAGGCGGAACAGGTCCAGGCCGTCCACATACAGCCGTCCTGCGGTGGGACGGTCCAGGCCGCCCAGCATATTCAGAAAGGTGCTCTTGCCGCTGCCGCTGTTGCCGATGATGGCCATGAGCTCGCCCCGGCGCACCACGCAGTCCAGTCCCTGGAGGGCCATGACCTCGGTTTCGTCGGTCTTATAGATCTTCACCAGGTTATCACACCGGATGATCATATCGTTTTCAGTTTCCATCCACGATCTCTCCGTTCTCCAGGGAATAGACCCTGTCTCCGATCTCCATGAAGCCCCGGTCATGGGTGGTCATGACGATGCTGACGCCCTGACTCTGGTTCAGCTCCTTGAAGATCTTCACCACCTGCAGCGCCGTGTTGGTATCCAGCTCGCCCGTGGGCTCATCCGCAAAGACCAGCTTGGGCTTATGGGCGATGGCCCGGGCGATGGCCACGCGCTGCTGCTCGCCGCCGGACATTTCGCTGGGCAGATGGGCCATGCGCTTTCCCAGACCCACCAGCTCCAGGCACTCCCGGACCCGCTCCTTCCGGTCCCCCTTCCAGCCCGCGAGCCGGAGGGCATAGTCCACGTTCTCCGCCGCGGTCATGATGGGGATCAGGGCGACAGACTGGAACACAAAGCCGATATCCCGCCGTCTCAGGCTGGTCCTGGCGGCTTCGCTCATGGAGTCCATCGTTTTGCCGTCGAACTCCACCGTTCCCGCGGTAGCCTGGTCCAGCCCGCTGAGGATGTTCATCAGGGTGGTCTTTCCGCTGCCGGAGCGGCCCTTCAGGATGGTCAGCCTGCTCCGGGGCACCTGGATATCCACGCCCTTCAGCGCCCAGAACAGGTCACCGCCGGGCACGGGATAGCCTTTCTTGATACCGGTACCGGTGAGGATCAATTCCGTATCCATGTTCTCGCCTCCCTTAATCCTCGCCCAGCTTCAGCGCCTGGGAGATCTTGATCTTCTTCACCAGCATGCCCAGGATCACCATACACAGGATCACCATGGCGGCTACCAGGCAGAGCAGGCGGGCCATATCTCCGCTGTCGGAGATGATCTGCAGGGGCAGGACCGTATCCGTGGAGGCATAGGCCAGCTGCACCAGGGGCACATAGAGCTTGGAGGCGATGAGGCCAACGGCCACGCCCAGAGCGATGGAGACGCCGGAGATAAACACCTGTTCGTTTGCCAGCATGCCCACGATCTCTCCCAGGGTCATGCCCATGGCCCGGAAGATGCCCATGAGCAGGGTCCGGCTCCGAATGGACAGGATCCAGTAGATCAGGAAGCCCACCGCGCAGAGGAGCAGCACCACCACGAAACACAGGGTGAGAATGCCGTTCGTTCCCTGGAAAATGGGGTCGTTTTTCAGCTCGATGAGCTGCGCCCGGGAATCCCGGAAGGTGGTGAAATGCACATCGCTCTTCGCCGCGAAGTCATAGATGAAATCCGTGGAGTCCTTGGCCTTCATCCAGATCTGGTACGGGGTGATTCCCCAGGTATTCTGGATATACCGCAGATGGGCCACCACCAGGAAATGGCTGACCTCCTTCGTGGAGCCGTCGCTGGCGGTAATGGTGGTTTTGGGATTATATCCCGGCCAGTAGTCCACAAAGCCGTAGATGATGCCATGGCAGCGGTTCCCTTCCCCGCTGCGGTAATAGATGCTGTCTCCCAACTCATAGCCGAAGTCCTGAAGGTTTGTGGAGACCAGCACCGCCCGGGGACTTACCGCCATGGCGTTCAGGTATTCATACCAGTGCACCGGCAGCAGATCCGTCTGGAAATCCACGCATTCGCCGAATTCCTTCACATTGATGCCCATGAGGAGGCAGGGTACGCTGCGGGAGCCTTCCTTGAGGCTGCAGTAGGCCCCCTCGTCATACATCACCTTGGTGATGACCTCGGCGCCCTCCAGGGCGTTGTACTTGCCGAAATCCGGCTCCGTATACCGGAGCTGGAAGCCGATAAGGTCATCCGGATTCTGCGCCTCATCCCGGTTATCCTCCCAGGCCTCCTGCAGGACGATATCCGCGCCGTTCATGTAGGCGATGCGGTTCTCCTCGTTGGCGTTGATGGTTCGGGCGGTCTGGGCATTGAAGATGCCGATGGCCAGGGTAATCACCAGGAAGGCGATGATGTACCCCTGGCTGCTCCGGGTGCGCATCACCTGGAGGAAGGAGGAATACATGGCGGGAGACCAGCGTTTTTTGCCGATGGTGTACACCAGCCAGGCGATCAGAGGGACGATGCGCAGGGCGACCAGGCCGGCGCCGATCACGAAGAGCGAGGAAGAAAGGTACAGAAGGGGATCCAATCCCTCCCCTTCCAGCACCTTCTGGGCCAGGGCGGCCTTCTGCCCGTTAAAGGTGTACAGGCCATACAGGGAAACCCCCAGGAGGAGGATATCCAGATAGAAGCGCTGGAACCAGGGCTTGTCCGACCTCCGCTTCTTCTGCTTCTGGGCCACGATGCTCAGCCGGGCATAGCGGATGGAGGGCAGCACCATAGCCAGCATGCTCAGCAGCGCCGCGCCGCAGCCATAGATCCAAACATCCCGGGTATAGCGCACCAGCAGCGCTTTTCGGGAGACAAATTCCAGGAAGGCGTTTGCCGAACCCAGCACCTGACAGATGACGGCGCTCAGCGGCAGGCCCACCGCCAGGCTCACCCCGGCCACCAGGATGCTCTGCAGCAGGTAGATCCCCAGGATCTGCCGTCTGCCCGCGCCCCGGCTTTTGATGACGCTGATCTCGCTCTGCTCCATGCTCAGGATCTGACCGGAGACCATGAAGATAAAGGCGGCGAGAAGGGCGTAGATGGGGATCTGCAGGATGCGCAGGGTGACCCGGACCCGGGCCGCATCCACCAGATACTGCCCCAGGATGCCGCTGTAATACTCGTTGTAGCTGACGTTGTTCCGCTCCTTATGGAGGGCGGCGTCCTTCTGGGCTTCCGCATAGAGGAACTCCGCATTATCCACCGTGACATCATGGTAATCCATCACCACGAACCACAGCCCCATGGATTTGCAGGGCAGGCGCACCATGCTCCCGAACCGCTCCCGATAGATCTGCTCAGACATCATGAGCTGGTTCTCATAGGTGGAGGGGCTCTTGTACCAATAATGGTCCCCCTCATCCGCGGCATCATAAATGCCCACCACCTGGACCTTCAGAGGCGCCTCGTTTTCATCGGTCACCTTCGGCAGCTCCAGCACCTCGTTCAGCAGGAGGTTCTGCTTGATGAGGGCCTTCTGGCTTACCACAACCTCTATGACCCCATCCCTGATCTCATCCGAATACATGCGGCCGGAGATGATCTTCGCATGCTCCGGCAGACCGGTGAGGCAGCCCAGGCGGACCTCCTTGCTGGTGAAGTTGGACCGGGGAAGGGTGGGCGCGATCTGCACCGCCTCCATAAAGGTGTTCTCCACGATCCATTCCTGCCGAAGTCCCAGGCGCCCGGGCATGGCGTAGGCCATATCCCGCTCCTGCCGGTAATACTCGATGGCGCTGCTTCCCTCCCGGGAGTTGGCCGGCACGCTGCTGAGCATGTACGCCGTGGTGGCATACCGCCCGTTCTGGGTGACATAGCTGGACAGGGTGCCGGTGAGCATCCGCTGCAGCGCCGCTTCCGTATACATGGGATTCCCGGCGGCGATGGCCACCAGCAGGATATTGCCCACCAGCAAAGCGGCCATAAGCCACTTTTTATTCAGCATTTTCCGTAAGACGAATTGAAGCATGCCCTTCCGCCTCCCTCAGGTGTTGTAAGAGCTGACCACGACCCGATCGCCCTCCTTGAGGCCCTGGAGGATCACGACCATCGTCCCGGTCGCCGGTCCGCGAAGGACCGGCCGCTGCTTGGGGGTATCCCCCTCCAGGATGGTGACGTAGTAGACCCCCTCTTCGCTGGTCAGGGCGTTTTTGGGGACCACCAGGGCATCCCGCAGCATGAGGCAGCTGACCTCCATGGCGGACTGTGTGCTTTTTCCCGTCAGCGCGCTGGGGTCCACCCGGACAAAGATATTGGTGCCCCGGTATCGAAGAGGCACGACCTCCGGAGAGGAGACGATCGTTCCGGTGACCTGCTTCGCCCGGTCTCCCCGGCCGACGGTGACGCTGAGCTCCCGGCCGTAGACATAGCAGCCGCTGGCGCTGCTGCCCATGAGCAGGATGGAGTCCGCCCCATTGATCGAGCAGAGCTCGGTGCCGGCGGGAATGACCTCCCCGGCCTTATACCGGCTGTTCACCGAACGGATGAATCCGTCTACCGGAGCACGGAGGATGATCTCCCCCGCCGCCGCCTTCATCTCCTCCAGGCTCGCCTCCAGGGTCTTCAGCCGGAATTCGGTCTGGAGGGCGTACAGGTCCCGGTCCGCTTCCATACTCTCCGCCTGCTTATCCCGGATCTCCCGGCGGATCCGGGTATAGGCGGTCATATCCCGGATGTTTTCGATCTGCTCCTCGTACCAGGCGAGGCGTTCTTCCCGGTTGGCCCGCTGGGCCTGGATCTCCAGCTCCCTCTGCCGAATGTCCGATGCGGAGCCGATCCCCTGGAGGACGACCACCGGGTCCCCCTCCTTCACCTCCTGGCCGCGTTCCACCAGGATCTCCTTCAGCACCAGCTGGCTGCTTCCGGTGCGCACGGGGCGCACCAGACGATAGGTCACGTCGCCGGTGATGGTCAGGGTGCGGTACATATCCTGCTTTTCCACCGTAACGGTCTGATAGGTCGTCTTTTTTTCCGCGATCCCACTGTCCGCCAGGCGGGTGGACATATCCACCGTTGCCGCGGGCTTGGCGGCGCAGCCCGCTGCAAGCAGGAGGGCAAGGGTCAGAAGCGCGGCCTTTCCTTTAGTTCCCAACATAGACCTGCTCTCCTTCCTCCAGTCCCTGGGTGATCTGGACCAAAGCATCGGTGAAGATCCCCCGGGTCACGGTCAGCCTTTCCCTTCCCTCCGGGGTCACGCGATAGACATAGTATCCGGCGGTATCCCGGTGCACGGCGTTGGCCGGAAGGATCAGCGCGTCCTCCGCATGGTCCGTCGTCAGGAAAAGGACCACCTCCATGCCCGGTTCCACCGGATTGCCGTTGGCGTCCGTCACCAGGAAGGTGCTCTGCATCGTATCGCCGGAGGCCTTCATGGCCAGGTATTCCTTCCGATCCAGAGGCACATACTCCACCTCCACCCGGTACCCGTCCACCATGGCATAGAGCTCGGAAGCCCGGCCCACCTGGTCGGCGGTGAGGTATTCCGTGCGGATGCGGGCGGAGCCGGCGGCGGCCAGCCAGATGACGGCGTTGTTAGCCATGGCATAGCCGCCCTCGGCGGCGGCGCAGTGCACGACCGTTCCGTCGCAGGGGGCGGCGAGCACGCCGGCGCTGAGCTGCTTTTCCAGCTCCTCGATGCTCCGGACCATATCCTCACGGCTCAGGACCCAAAGGGCCTCGAACTCCTCCAGCTGGTTTTCCTGCTCCGCGATCTGGGATTCCTTCAGCCTTCTGGCGGTGGAGGAAGCGCCGTAATTCCTCAGCTCCTCCAGCTCCAGCCGGGCAATATCCAGCTGCAGCTCCCGCTTCTTCCGGTTCAGCTCATGCTCGGTATCCGAATACTCCAGCTGATCCCGGGAGGAATCCAGGGCCGATTCCAGGGATGCGGTGTTCAGCCTGGCCATGACCTGCCCGGCTTTGACCTGGCTCCCCACGCTCACCAGGACCTCGGTGATGAGGCCCGCGCCGGTGAAGGAGAGCTCAAGCACCTCCGGCAGGACCAGGCCGCTGTAGGTCTGTACCTTCCCGATGCTGCCCCGGGTCACGGTCACAACATCCTGCTCCATGCCCGCAGGCTCCCGCAGGGGCGGCGCCGTCATCTCCTCCGTTCCGGCGCAGCCGGTGAGAAGCAGCGCAAGCAGCAGGAGGAGGGCGACAATCGTATTCCTTCTCATGCGCTTCGCTCCTAACTGACGATGACCGTATCGCCCTCGGTAAGGCCGTCGGTCACCTCGATATACCATCCGGCCAGGAGCCCGCAGCTGACGGGCTTCGCGTTCTTCAGGCCGTTTTCATCCTCATAATACACATAATACTGATCGCCGACGGTGAACACCGCCCGCTTGGGCAGGATCAGCACATCCTCCCGGCTGTCCAGCATCAGCTCGACCGTTCCCCGGACATTGTCCCCGGTGGGCGTCTCGGGTCCCAGCAGCTTCAGATAGACCGTCCGGTTGCCCCGGGAATCCTCATATTCCTCCAGACCCAGGGAGGCCGCGGATACGGCCACGCAGGGGTATTCCGCTTCCCCGCACAGGACGTCCACGCTGGTCCCCGGCCGGAGCCACTGCCAGGCATCCGTACTTCCGGTGAACATGGAGGATGCGGTATCGGTGATCGTGGCGACCAGATCCGCCTTGGAGGAGGTCTCCCCCTCCCGGAGGGATTTCACATAGGTCACGACCCCATCGATCCCCGCATACAGGCGCAGGCTCTCCAACTCCTCCGAGAGCTCGTCCCGTTTCTCCTGCCGGATCGTCAGCGATTCCTGATAATACGCCAAGTCGGCGGCCCGGGCGTCCGAGGCGGTGGTATTGTCCGCCTTCCGGAGGGCTTCCTGCTCCAGGGCCAGCTCCAGCGCCTTTTCCGCGCTGCGCACCTGGATCTCCAGACGGGCGATCTCCTCCTCCGTTTGCCTCAGACTCTCCTTTATGTCTCCCGCCTCCAGCTCCGCCACGAGGGTGCCTGCGGCGACCTCCTGACCGACGGCCACGAAAATCGTGCCATAGGGCTTATCCGGCACGGCGAATTTGAGGTTCTCCTGCCGGGTGGCGCTGAAGGTGCAGTTGAAGGTCTGCACCAGGTTCAGATCGCCCCGGGTCACCTGGGCGGTTATGTACTCCGCGCCGCTGAAGGGGGTGACCAGGGGAAGCTCGGGTACCTCCGGCTCCGCCGGCAGGAGGAAACAGCCGGTCAGCCCCAGGAGGCACAGCGCGGAGAGGGGGAGTGCGATCCATTTTCTCAACGCAGTTCAACTCTCTTCTGCTTGAAATAAGGAAGAATAAACAAATGAAAGTATACAATATTTCGCCTCATACGTCAACATAAACAGGCGATTTCGCACAAATCGGCCCAAATGACCAAAAAGATGCGGAATGCGGAAAAAAACGCCGGTCAGCGGCGGGCATAGTCGCTTCCGGCGGAGAAAAACTATCGCAAACGGAATGACTTATGCGGCTATTCCTGGGGCAGCAAACGGCAATAATCGGAAAAATCCAGTCTTCCCGTCCGCAGCGCGGCGGCGGCTCCGCATTCCAGATCGGCGAGCCAATGGCAGCGGATATCCTCCCGGTCCAGAAAAAGGCGCAGCTCCTCATCCCCGCTGTTCCAGACCACGGCGGCGGCAGGACTTCCCCCGGCCCTCCGCAGCGCCGTCAGCTCCGACAGATACGGCCTCAGATCTTCCGACGAGCCGACGATGAGCACGGTCCTGCCCGGGAGGACCGGCGGAGCATAGGGCAGCCCCAGACGCGCGGCGGTCTCCGCGCCCCAGCCATCCCCCAAAACAGCTTCCCCGGCGGCATAGTGCTCCCGCACCAGGGCGGCCAGCGCTCCGGTCAGTTCCTCCCGCAGCGCAGGCTCCTCCAGGGCCTTGTCTCCCGCCCAGTCCAGAGGCGTCTCCGCTCCGGGTTCGACCCGCAGCGCGCCGGCGGCCAGCAGCCGCTCGGCCAGGAGCTCCCGTTCAGAATGATCCATGGGTCCCTCTCCTTCCCGACAGTCGCAATTTACGATTTGTTCACATGAAATTCAAGCATCGTTCAAAAGCCGATGCTAGGATACAGGCAATCAAAGGAAAAACAAAGCGCAAGTATTCCAGGATATTTTCACGAAGAGGTGTTTCATCATGAAGAAGAGAACCATCCGCACAGTGATCTGCGTATGTCTGGCCGCCCTGCTTCTGATCGGCGGCGCCGCCTATGGCGCTGTCCGCTATGTGGACGGACGCATTCAGCAGCTGAACCAGGCCCGGATGGCCGACGCAGGCGCCGTTTCCATGCAGGCGGATAACCCCATCAGCCAGATGGCCAACCTGCAGCTGAACCCCCGGAGCGGGGATCTGCTGGATCCCACGGAGATCTATGAGCTGGCCACGCAGCAGGTCGTGGGCATCTCCACGGAGGTCACCTCCACCAACGTCTTCGGCCAGATGGTCACCGGCGCGATTTCCGGCACCGGCTTCATCATCAGCAGCGACGGCTACATTCTCACCAACAACCACGTGGTGGAAAAGGCCTACAAGGAAAACCTGAAGGTCACCGTCATGCTCTACGACGGCACCGAATACACGGCGGAGATCGTCGGCGTGGAGGGGGATAACAATGATATCGCCGTGCTGAAGATCGAGGCCTCCGGCCTCAATGCCGCCACCCTGGGCAACAGCGACGATATGAAGGTAGGCGAAAGCGTTTACCTGGTGGGCAATCCCCTGGGCGAGCTGACCTACACCATGACGGCGGGCATCATCAGCGCCCTGGACCGGGAGATCGCCGCGGAGCAGGACGCCAGCGTAAACATGTTCCAGCTGGACGCCGCGGTGAACAGCGGCAACTCCGGCGGCCCGGTGTACAACAGCCGGGGCCAGGTGGTCGGCGTGGTCACCGCCAAATATAAGTCCACCGGCGTGGAGGGGCTGGGCTTCGCCATCCCCATCAACGATGCCGCCGAGATCGCGGATGAAATCATCGACCACGGCTACGTCACCGGCAAGCCCTATTTCGGCATCATGGTCAAGACCATGACCGAGCAGTACGCCGCCTATTACAACAGCGTTCCCGGCGTCTATGTATACAGCGTGGATGCGGGGAGCTGCGCCGCCGCCGCCGGCATCCGCCAGGGGGACGTGATCACGAAGCTGGGGGACGAGGAGATCAAGACCAACGCCGACCTTTCCACCGCGAAGAAGGCATACAAGGCCGGGGATACGGCGGAAGTCACGGTTTTCCGCGGCGGCGAATACCTGACCCTGAAGGTGACCTTCGATGAGAAAAAGCCGGATCGCCCCGCCTCCAATGGGACTCAGGAAGAGAATCCGCCCGCCGAAGCCTCTCCCGAGCCCGCCCCCGAGGGGGAAGGCGGCGGTCAGAGCATCTGGGATTTCTTTTTCGGCCAGATCATTCCCAGAGGATCAGAGGAGCCCCAGGAGTCCGCTGCCCCCGACAGCGAGGACGGACCGGGGCACTTCGGCAGCTGAGAAAGCCGGAAACGACAATGGAATTTGCCGGAGCTCGCATGAGCTCCGGCTCTTGTTTATTCATCCAGTTTGAGGACCGCCATGAAGGCCTCCTGGGGCACCGAGACCGTGCCCAGGGAGCGCATTTTCTTTTTGCCCTCCTTCTGCTTCTCCAGGAGCTTCTTTTTTCGGGTGATGTCGCCGCCGTAGCACTTGGCCAGCACATCCTTCCGCAGGGCCTTGATGGTCTCCCGTGCGATGATCTTGCCGCCGATGGCCGCCTGGACCGGGACCTCGAACATCTGCCGGGGGATATTGTCCTTCAGCTTTTCGCAGATCCGCCTAGCCCGGGGATAGGCCTTTTCCCGATGGACGATAAAGCTCAGGGCGTCCACCATATCCCCGTTCAAAAGGATATCCAGCTTCACCAGGTCGCTGGGCCGGTAGGACTCCAGGGTGTAGTCCAGGGAGGCGTAGCCCTTTGTCCGGGATTTCAGCGCATCGAAGAAATCATAGATGATCTCGTTCAGGGGAAGATGATAATGGAGCTCCACCCGATCGTCTCCCTGGTAGACCATATCCTTGAATTCCCCCCGTCTGTCCTGGCAGAGATCCATGATATTCCCCACATAGACCTGGGGCGTCATGATGCTGGCCGCCACATAGGGCTCCTCCGCCTCCTGGATCTGGCTGGGATCCGGGTAGTTCAGGGGGTTGTCGATCATCTGCACCGTGCCGTCTGTCTTCGTCACCCGGAAAATGACGCTGGGGGCTGTGGTGATCAGCTCCAGGTTGTACTCCCGCTCCAGCCGCTCAGCAATGATCTCCATATGCAGCAGACCCAGGAAGCCGCAGCGGAAGCCGAAGCCCAGGGCCGCGGAGGTCTCCGGCTCATAGGAGAGGGCGGCGTCGTTCAGCTTCAGCTTTTCCAGCGCATCCCGCAGATCCGGGTACTTGGCCCCGTCCGCCGGATAGAGGCCGGAAAAGACCATGGGCTGGGCCGGGCGGTAGCCCGGAAGCGGTTCGGCCGTAGGGTCCTCCGCCCCGGTGACCGTATCCCCCGGCTGGGTATCCGCCACATTCTTGATGCTGGCGGTGAAGTAGCCCACGTCCCCCGCCCGCAGCTCTTCGCAGGGGGCCAGGCGCAGGGCGCCCATGTGGCCCACCTCCACCACCTTGTATTCCGCGCCGGAGGCCATGAGGCGCACGTTCATCCCGGTCCTCAGGGTGCCTTCCCGCAGGCGGAGGTACACGATGACCCCCACAAAGGGATCATACTGGCTGTCAAAAACCAGGGCCTTCAGCGGCGCATCCGGATCCCCCTTGGGTGCGGGTACGCCCCGGACGATCTCCTCCAGCACCCGGTCGATATTCAGTCCCAGCTTGGCGGAGATCTCCGGCGCATCCATGGCGGGGATGCCGATCACATCTTCGATCTCCGTCTTGACCTTATGGGGATCCGCGCCGGGCAGATCGATCTTATTCAATACCGGAAGGATCTCTAGGTCGTTATCCAGCGCAAGATACGTATTGCCCAGGGTCTGGGCCTCGATCCCCTGCCTGGCGTCCACCACCAGCAGGGCTCCCTCGCAGGCGGCAAGGCTCCGGGAAACCTCATAGTTGAAGTCCACATGGCCCGGGGTATCGATCAGGTTCAGGTGATAGACCTCCCCTTCCTCATCCCGGTACTCCATGCTCACGGCCCGGGCCTTGATGGTGATGCCCCGTTCCCGCTCCAGCTCCATATTATCCAGGATCTGCGCCTCCATATCCCGCTCCGCCACCGCGTGACAGCTCTCCAGGAGCCGGTCGGCCAGGGTGCTCTTTCCATGGTCGATATGGGCGATGATGCAGAAATTGCGGATCCGGTCCTGCTCGATCATACCTGTTCCCTCCACTCATCCCAGAATCCCCGCAGCACGCTCTCCGCCCGCTCCGCCAGCTCCGGAGGGAGGCTGAGCTCCGGCGCGCCGGGCTGACCGGGGGTCATTCTCGCCTTGGCCAGGCCGGAATAGGCCTCCCACAGGCTCTGGCTCAGTTCCTGAGGCAGCTTGCAGCAGCCGTCCCGGTCACGGTTCCGGAGCAGCATGTACAGGCTGACGGCAAGCCATTCCTCCGCCAGACGGCAGCTTTCCCGGCTTCCCGTTTCCCCCAGGGCGCGGATCAGCTCCGCAAGAGCGCGGGTCCCCGATTCCCCCATGGACAGGAGGGCGGGATCCCACTTCTCCATATCCGGCATGGCGGTCCGGATCCGGGTCCTGCCCAGGAGATAATCTGCCGATACGCCGTAATAGCTGCAGGCCTCCGTCACGAAGGCCAGGCCCGGCTCTCTCAATCCGTTTTCATAATGGCTCAGGAGCGCCTGAGAGATATGCAGGTCCGCGGCGGCAGTGCGCTGATTCAAGCGCCGCTCCTTCCTGAGCCGGCACAGGATGGCCGGAAAGGTCTCTCCCATTCCCGTTCCTCCCTTCGGTCCTCTTGTTGATTACGGAGAGTATACCCCAAATCCCCGCCGGTGTAAAGCTCGAGTTCGCTTTCCCCGCCTGCCGCGAAAAATGGCTTGTAGTTCCGAAGCAGGTGTGGTAAACTAACCTGTAATGAGCAGCCGGCATTGGCGCCGGCAGCCCCAGACAACTCTCGTTGACCGAAAGGAGAGTCGGCATGGTCAAATTGAATACCGATAAGGGCTATATTCGCATATCCAACGAAGTGTTCACCACCCTGGTCGGCGCCGCCGCCACCAGCTGCTTCGGCGTGCGCGGCATGGCCAAACGCTCTGCCAGCGACGGCCTTGTCCATCTGCTGAAAACAGAGGCCATGGGAAAGGGCGTGCACGTCTCTTTCCATGAGGGAGAAGAGGCCATTTCCATTGAGCTGCACATCATCGTGAAGACCGGGGTGAATATCCCGGTGATCTGCGATTCCATCAGCAGCGCCGTGCGCTACAAGATCACCGAGGCCACCGGCGTGCAGGTGCGCGCCGTGGATATCTTCATCGATTCCATACTGCCCGACTGAACACGGAGGATAGATAGATGACAGAAATTCTGGATAGCCGGCTGTTTTGCGGCATGGTCATCAACGCGGCTGCCGCAGTGGAGAGCCGCAGCCAGGAAATCAACGAGCTGAATGTTTTTCCCGTACCCGATGGGGATACGGGCACCAATATGAGCATGACCCTGAACAACGCCTCCCGGGAGCTGGGCAAGGGCGCGCCCCCCACCCTGGGCGCCGCCGCGGAGGTCACCGCCTCCGCCATGCTCCGGGGCGCCCGGGGCAACAGCGGCGTGATCCTCTCCCTTCTTTTCCGGGGCATGTCCAAAGCCCTGAAGGAAAAGCAGACCGCCACCTGCGCGGAGCTGGCTGCCGCCATGAACGAAGGCGTATCCGCCGCCTACAAGGCCGTCATGAAGCCCACGGAGGGCACCATCCTCACCGTCTCCCGGCTGGCCTCCTCCGCCGCAGCAGAAGCCGCGGCGGACACGGTGGATATGGAGCTTATGCTGGAGAAGGCCATCTCCGCCGGAGATGCTGCCCTGGCCGAGACCATCGAGCAGAATCCCGTACTGAAGAAGGCCGGGGTGGTGGACGCAGGGGGCATGGGCTATCTGATCATCCTTCGGGCGTTCCTCTCTGCAGCCAGAGGCCAGATCATCGAGCCAATGAAGCCTCAGCCCGCCGTCGGACGCCGGGAGGAGAGCGTATTTGCCCGCTTCGATACGGAGGAGGATATCCATTTCCCCTACTGCACCGAATTCATCGTCCAGAAGGACAACGAAAAAACCGTGGACATCCTCCGGGACTTTCTCGCCTCCATCGGGGACAGCGCCGTGGTGCTGGATGACGAGGAGCTCATCAAGGTCCATGTCCATACGGACCGTCCGGGCGACGTGCTCACGGAAGCCCTGACCTATGGCAGCCTTCTCACGGTGAAGGTGGAAAATATGCGGGAGCAGCACACCAGCAAGCTCCAGGAGGTGGAGGCCGCCGGCGCTGCCCCTGCGCCGAAGAAGCCGGAACCGGAAAAGCGTCCCCCCACCCAGCCCCTGAGCATTGTATCCGTCTGCGCGGGAGAGGGGCTAACCGCCCTGTTCCATGAGCTGGGGGCGGATCAGGTCGTCACTGGCGGGCAGACCATGAACCCCTCCACGGAGGATATCCTCCGGGCGGTGGAGCGTTCCGCAGGAGCGGCGGTAATCGTGCTGCCCAACAACAAGAACATCGTTATGGCGGCCCAGCAGTGCGCAGGACTGACGGAAAAGCAGGTCATCGTGATCCCCACCGCCTCCATTCCCCAGGGGATCTCCGCCATCCTGGCGGCGGATCTGGAGCTGTCTCCCGAGGCAAATGAGGCCGATATGCTGGAGGCCATCCAGCGGGTCTCCTCCATTTCCGTCACCTATGCCGCCCGGAATTCCTCCTTCGATGGACTGGAGATCCGGGCAGGGCAATACCTGGCCCTGCTGGAGGGCAAGCTCCTCTGCTGCACGGACAGCCTGGAGGAGCTGGCGGAAAAGATCGCCGGGGCCGCCGCCCAGGCCGAGCTGGTGAGCGTCTTCTATGGGCAGGATGTTTCCCGGGACCAGGCAGAGGCCTTTTCCTCCTCCCTGGGCGGGAAGCTGCCGGAAGCGGAGCTCTCCCTGGTGGACGGGGGCCAGCCGGTGTACTATTACCTCATCTCCGCGGAATAAACTGGTTATGAAAAAACTTGCCGTCAGCGTGTCGTCAAGCCTTGTCGACACGCTGACGGCGCTGAACGGGAGGAATCACCTTGTCTCAGCGAAAAAAGCAGGGCTTCGTGGAAGGCGCCGCCATCCTCACCGCCAGCACCATCCTCATCAAGATCATGGGAGCGCTGTTCAAGCTGCCCCTGGCCAACATCATCGGGGATGAGCGGATGGCGGACTTCGGCACCGCTTACAATATCTATTCCCTCCTTCTCATCCTCTCCACCGCCGGTCTCCCCGTGGCCCTGAGCCGTATGGTGGCGGCGGCGGACGCGCTGGATCACCGGCAGCAGGTCAAGCGCACCTTTCATATGGCCCGGGCCGCCTTCTTTACCTTCGGCCTGGTCAGCACCCTGGTCATGCTGCTATTCAACCGGCAGCTGGCCGCCTTCATGGATAATCCCGAAGCGGCCCTGAGCATCGCCGTGCTGGCTCCGGCCGTGGTATGCGTCTGTCTCACCTCCTCCTATCGGGGGTATACCCAGGGGCTGGGCGACATGGTCCCCACCTCTGTCTCCCAGATCATCGAGACCGCCTGCAAGCTCCTCTTCGGCCTCACCGCCGCCGCCATCCTGGTACGGACCGGCCGGGGGATGATGGGCGCCGCCGGAGGCATTTTCGGCGTCACCGTGGGCACCGTGCTCGCCCTGGCGTATATCGTCCTCTATACCCTGCGGCTGGACCGGCGGCTCTCCGCTCCCCGGGGGGATCCGGATGTGCCGGAGAGCCGGAGCGAAACCCTGAAAAAGCTCATCAGCATCGGCATCCCCATCACCATCGGCTCCTGCATCCTGAATATCGTCGCCATTGCGGATAATAAGATGATCCTGAACCTGCTGCACAGCGCGGCGGGCTTCTCCAAGGAAATGGCCAAGGTATATTACGGGGTGTACTTCAACAGTCAGACCCTGTATAACCTCCCCTCCGCCTTCGCCGTCCCCCTGGTAACCAGCGCCATCCCCGCCATCACCGCCTATGCGGCGAAGAGGCAGCATCGGGACGCGGCCCAAATCATGGGCGCAGCCCTGAAGCTCATGAACCTTCTGGCCTTCCCCATGGCGGTGGGCATGGGCTGCCTTTCCTATTCCCTGATGCATGGGCTCTACCCCATGAGCCATGAATCCGGGGCCTCCATCCTGGCCATCATGAGCATTGCGGCCTACTTCGTCTGCCTGACTATGCTCACCAACGCGATCCTGCAGGCCTATGGGCACGAATGGCTGCCCATGATCTCCATGCTGGCGGGGGGCGTGTGCAAGGTCCTGGTCAACTACCTGCTTCTCCGGAACCCCCAGATCGGCATCCTGGGTGCGGCGGTGGGCAACATTGCCTGCTATCTTGTCATCAGCCTGCTGAATCTGCTCATGATCCGGAAAAAGGTGGAGGCCTGCCCTTCCCTGTTTCCCCTGTTCCTCCGGCCTCTGCTGGCCTCCCTGATCATGGGGGGATGCGCCTGGTGCGCGGACCGGCTGGTGCGGGCTCTGCTGGTCCGGCTGGACCTGTTCCAAGGGGGACGGATGGCCGATCTGCTCCCCGCGGTGATCGCTGTGGTCGTCGGCGTTGTGATCTACTTCCTCATGGTGATCCTGCTGAAGGCCATCAAGCGGGAGGAGCTGGAGCTGGTGCCCAAGGGAGAGAAGCTCGCCAAGCTGCTCCGGCTCTGAGCCGGGAGCAATACGAAGGAGAAAACCATGCGGCTGGATAAGTATCTGAAGGTATCCCGGCTCATCAAGCGCAGGACGGTGGCGAACGAAGCCTGCGACAATGAGCGGGTAACGGTAAACGGCAAACCCGCCCGGGCATCCTACGCGGTGAAGCCCGGGGATATCCTGGAGCTGCGCTTCGGAGAGCGGTTTCTGCGGGTGGAAGTGGTGAGTACGGCGGAGCACGCGGGGAAGGACGAGGCCGCCGCCATGTACCGGGAACTGCGCTGACCATGGGAAAACAGCGGAGGCTCATCGGGAATCGGGCATTCTATGCCATGGTGCTGGCGGTAGCCGTACCCATTATGGTGCAAAACGGCATCACCAGCTTCGTCAATCTGCTGGATAACATCATGGTCGGCCGGGTGGGTACGGAACAGATGTCCGGCGTAGCCATCGCGAACCAGCTGATCATGATCTTCGACCTGGGCATCTTCGGCGGACTCTCCGGCGCAGGTATCTTCGCCGCCCAGTATTTCGGCAGCGGCAATCTGGAAGGGGTGCGGAACACCTTCCGGGTCAAGCTGTATATCGGCCTTGCGGTCGTCCTGGCTGCCGTCGCCGTTTTTCTGGTTTTCGGTCGGTCGCTCGTCATGCTGTTCCTCCAGGGGGACGCGGACGTAGGAGACCCGGAGGCCACTGCCGCCCATGCCCTGGGGTATATGCAGATCATGATGCTGGGCTTCCTCCCCTTCATGCTCACCCAGGTCTATGCCAGCACCCTGAAGGAATGCAGCGAGACCCTTCTTCCCATGAAAGCCGCCGTGGCGGCAGTGCTCACCAATCTGGTGCTGAATTACATTCTGATTTTCGGTAAGCTGGGTCTTCCTGCCATGGGCGGGCAGGGCGCGGCGGCGGCGACGGTGGTCTCCCGCTTTGTGGAGCTCTTCATCGTTCTGTTGGATACCCATCGGCGCCCAGACCGCTATGCCTTTGTCCGGGGCCTGTATCGCACCCTGCTGGTTCCCGCTTCCCTGCTTCGGAGCATCCTGGCCAAGGGGATCCCCCTGCTGGCCAACGAGCTTCTCTGGGCCGGCAGCATGGCTATGCTGAGTCAGTGCTATTCCCTTCGGGGGCTGAGCGTGGTGGCCGCCATGAATATCACCACCACCGTGACGAATCTGTTCAGCGTAGTGCTGATGGCAATGGGCAACTCTGTGGCGATCATCGTGGGACAGCAGCTGGGCTCCGGCGATCTGGACCGGGCCAGGGATACGGACCGGAAGCTCATCGCCTTCGCCGTCGCCCTCAGCATCCTGGTGGGGGGCATCCTGGCCCTGGTCAGTCCCTACATCCCCCTGATCTACAAGACGGAGTCCATGGTACGGAAGCTCGCCTCCACCCTCCTGCTGATCGGGGCGCTGGAAATGCCCATCGATGCGCTTGCGGTAACCGGGTATTTCACCATCCGCAGCGGGGGAAAGACCTTCCTCACCTTCCTGTTTGACAGCGCCTATTCCTGGATCCTCACCATTCCTCTGGCCTGGTGCCTGGTGCATTTCACCGCGCTGCCGATCGTACCCCTGTTCTTTATCGTACGATTCTCCAATATCGTGAAGGGCGCCATCGGGCTCATTCTGGTGCATTCGGGCTTCTGGTGCCAGAATATCGTCCTGGAAAACCAGTAACCGGAGGTTTTCCACAAAACCATCCCCAGGTTGTCCGCATTCCCTCCGCCTCTTTTCCGCTGTTCTTTTCCTTTCCGTTTGATTTTCTTCTCTCTTCTGTTGTTTTCGTTTCTTCTCTTTTAGGGACAAGTTGTTCCAAGTCGTGCAAGGTGGCACAAGTCGTCACCGCTCCAGGGCGATGATCCCATCCGAAAACCCGATATACGGCAGCGGCGCGGGCTGAAATGCCCGCGCCGCATTTTATTTCTTATCTCTTCCATAGGCTTCAGCTCCGGCTCCTTCTTCCGAAAGGCGGCCGGGTTCAGAGCGTGGCGTTCCATGTGACCGCTGGGTCATACCCGCGCCGAAGTGGCTTTTCTGTATTCGTTTCTTATTCCGTTCAAGCCGCCTGGACAGGCTCACTCTCACAGCAGGTATCCGTCCTTCATTCTCAGAACCAGGTCGGCGGTATCTGCCACCTCCGGGTCGTGGGTCACCACGATGACGCAGCGGCCTTCCTCGTGGGCCAGGCGATGGAGGATCTCCATGACGATCCTCGTGTTCTCCCCGTCCAGGTTCCCCGTGGGCTCGTCCGCCAGGAGTACGGGAGCGCCAGAGCACAGGCTCCGGGCAATGGCCACCCGCTGCTGCTCGCCCCCGGAGAGGGCGGAGGGGAAACGCTTGTGCTTGCTCTCCTCGATACCTACCTTCACCAGGGCTTCCGAAGCCTTCACACGGGCTTGGTTCTCCGGGATGCCCTGCATCTCCATGGGGAGGCAGACGTTCTCCCGCACCGTGAGCAGGGGCAGCAAACAGAATGCTTGAAAAATGATGCTGACCCCCTCCCGGCGGTACTTGTCCAGGCCCAGGGATCTCAGGTTGTCTTCCCCCAGGACCACATCCCCCTCCCCGGGGGTGTCCAGCCCCGCCAGCATACTCAGCAGGGTGCTTTTTCCGCTGCCGCTGGGGCCGACGACGGCGTACAGCTTCCCGGCTTCAAATTCATAGCTCGCGTTTTTCACCACAGGGGAAGTTCCCCCGGGGTAGGTGTAGCTGACGTTTTGTAACGTTAATGCATACATGGCAAAACCTCCCTATTTATGATTTTGCTGCGGCGGGACGGAGGTCCCTCATCAGTCATCCGCCTTGCGGGGGGCGGCGGCTGACAGCTTCCCCCAGGGGAAGCCAGAGTGCGGATCGTTACTGCATCCGGTTGTTCATTACCCTTCTCTCATCTCTCGTCCCCGCCGCGCGAGCTGCCTTCCCCTGGGGGAAGGCGGCTCCGGCATCCCACGGAAGCCGGAGCCGGATGAGGGACATTCATCCCTATTCTTTCGCCTGCAGTTGGGCCAAAACGTGCTTCCTGGCGCACAGCCAGGCAAACACCCCGCTCCCCAGGGCGCAGGCGGCAAGATGGGCGGCAAGGTAGATGCCAAACGGTTTCAACACACTTGAAAGGTCCGGATGTTGAGTCAGGATCACCATAAGGAAACCCAGGATCAGGCCAAATAAGGCGCATAATAATTGGGCAAGGGTATAGATTCCCACGCACTTTCCGATCTTCGCCCCCAGGGCCCGGATGACGCTGATCTGCCGGGAAGCATGAAGTACGGTCAGCCCGGGCAGAACACCTCCAAGGAAAAGAGCAGCGGCGATGGTCAAGGGATACAGCGTCTCGATGAGCTGATGGATCTTATATATCCGGTCCGCATAGGAGGTGTCCATCTTGAAACGCACCGCAGTTTGTTCCTTTTCCAACTCACCTTTGGCGTAAGCCGTGAACTCTGCTGCCTTGTGGTAGTCATTCAAAGTATACTCCGCCAGGTCCAGCTGGAAGTTGGCACCTACCAGAAAGAGGACCTTCTGCCAGGCTTCCGCAGGCATAAAAGCGATCTCCCGCGGGTTTTCTGTCCGGATGATCCCCACCAACGGGACGAAGGGGCGACGGGCGTCTCGACGATCCATGTCAGTCTCCCCAGGCTTCAGCGGATCAAGGCCCATGGAGGTAACATTGTTCCACCAATCCAGCTCATTCACCCGCACCATGTCCCCCAACTGTAAACCAAACTTATCTGCATGTGTGGAATACAGGATCAGGATCCGTTCCTTTGTGTTCAAAGCCGTTTCCTCATCCCAGCCGGGAAGCCATACCACCGGCTCCGTCACCAGTTTGTCCAGACGGTTGGTGAGAATGATCGTAGCTTTTTCCATTTCCACCATTGCATCCTGGGCGGTGTATTCATAATAGGGATTCCGGACATAACCGGATTCTGCGATTTTCAGCGCCCGGCGATAACTCAGACCGCCTGAAAAATCCGCTTTGACCTCCACGTTCTGGTATAGTTCGGTATAAATGCCCCGAAGGACCGTGAGCGTACCGAAAGCGAAAGCTAGGAGAGCTGCAAGCAGGAGGCTCAGGAAGCTTCTGCCGAAATTCCGCAAAAGGAGACGGCTCAAATACCTCCCGCTCCAGTTCATTTCTGTTTCTCCTGCACCAACTCCAGAATACTCTCTCTCCGAACAATCAGGAGACCCGCAAAAGCCATCACCGCCAGCAAGAGCAGGAACCCCAAGGCTCCAAGGATGAAGAGTGTCAAATCTGCGGAAACGTGAGTGGTCTCAGATGCCGCCAGTTGGACGCCGGTGACAATCCGCGCAGCCAGGAAGCCCAACACTGTGGAAACGGCCCCCAAAAGCAGGAAGGGAACAAACAGGCGGTTTGACGCCTCACCCTTGGGCATGCCCAAGGCCCGGAAAATTCCGTATTCCCGCCTTTTCCGCCCAACAAACAGCCAAACGGTGAGGATCAGGGCAAAGAGGGCTGCACCAGAGAAAATCAGGAGCTTTACCAGTGCCAATGACTTAGCCCGCATCAGATCCTTCGATATGAGAAGCCAGCCTCCGTCGCTGAACACATAAGTAAGTCCCATGGCCTCCACCTGGGGCAGGCATTCCTCCACAAACGCAGGGATATCCTCGGCATTCCCCACGACGAAACTCACTTCACTGGGCTTGAATTCGTGGCCCTCGGCATTCCGGCATTCCGGCAGGAAGGCAGAGGGGACAAAAATCGCATTATTGCTCCAACACCAAAACAGATCCCGAAAAGGATGGTTCCCCTCATTCAAATCCCTCCAGGCCCCGATGATGGTAAAGGTCTGAGTGGTGTATTCCGTATTCTGCCGCCCTCGCGTTGAGGCCACAGCCCCCAGAGGGGCATACTGCTCGCTGAGGTAGTTCCCCAGGTCCAGGGTGATCGAATCCCCCACCTTGAGCCCATAGGCATCCAGCACATCCGTATTCACCACGCATACCGACTGCCCGGCGTCCGACGGGGTGATAAACCGTCCGTCCTCGCAGACGATCCTCCCCTCTGCCACCCGGCGCTGGGCAGCCATATCGTCCCCGTACACCACGTCGAAGGTATGCAGATCATCATTGGTCACTTGGATAAGCTCCCGAAGATCAGCAAATTCCTCCTGTTCCAACCAGTCTTCCGGAAGGTCGGTAATATCCACAAAATACGGCCACCAGTCAATAAGCGTATCATCCCCAACGACGAATACATGCATAAGCCCGCTGGGGTAGTATTCCTGCTCTTCCACCGGCGCAGAGACATAATGCTCTTCAGCGTCGTTGCGCAGCACCAAAAGAACTCTTCGGCCGGGTTGAAGGACATCCGCATCTCCTGGGAACAGGCAATTATCGAAACCAAATGTGTTCAGCCGATCGCCGCCATGTTCAGGGTTGACATTGTAGATGACATTTAGTTTTCCTCGGGCTTCTTCCTTATGGATCATGACGTGTATTGCAAATTGATCGCTGAACTTGGTGTGTGTGCTATCCATAAGCCAAATGGGATCACCTGCCAGGAGTTCAACATTCTCCAGAGTCACCCATTCCTGGCTTTCATGTGTCGGCCACATTCGATCCAACAGCTTTATTGCCGGGGTCGGGAAGCGATCCGTCACCGTGGCAGTGATGACAGCCCGAGCGTTGTAAGGAAACATGTGGGAATCCATATCCAAACGCATATAGGCTTTTGAGACTCCTGCGGTGAGATATCGCCGCTCCACGCGGGAGACATAGGCAAGCGCCCCCAGCTTATCAATCAATTCATTTTGTATACTCTTCTGGTGATAATTCTCGTAGGTGGTCTCCTTGTCGTAATACTCTGCCCCATAAGATGCCGTCCTTCCGGTTTCATCCGTCATCAAAAAGCAGTCGAAGACCGTGCTGTTTTCCGGAACTGCTGCCTCCTCCACAGTAAGGACACCTTCATATTCATCCCGTGCTTCCCGATACTCACGGTCCGCCACACTGTATTCCGAGAGGTTATAGAGGAACAGGAATGCCGCTGCCGCCAAAAGCAACAAGGTCAGAGCAGTTTTTAACGGACTCCGGTACAGGCTTTTCAGGTGTGTGCCGATCTTCATGTCAATTGGCCTCCTTCGGATGTCGCATCAATGGAATCAATTATCGCAGTGATCTCTTCCACGGAAAGATTTGCACTGATGGTGGTGGCGTAGTCCTTGGTAAACCATACTGCCGTAATGGTCCCCTCGTTCTGAAAGAGGAAAAACGCTTTTGCTCCGCTGCGATACTCCCGCACCGTCGCTCCGCTCTTTTGGAATATTGTGGACTTAACCGCCTTTACGGGAGTGATGGTTATGCTGAGGCGTTCGTTTCCCCGGGCGTACTGCTCCATCATCACCAGCGGGTCCTCGCTGATGTGGGATTCCGTGATGACGAAACCCTCCGGCAGCTTCGCCGGATACACCGGCTCCGTGATCCCCAGCTCCGCCAAGGCTTCCAGGATGGGGCTTTTCCCGGAGACCTCCTGTGCCGCGGGTTCATACCGCCCCGCCGTGTCGTTCCACCGGGGAACCCAGGCCCATAAACCCAGGGAGTCCGCCGCCAGAGCCGCCCCGGCCAGGAGCACGACCACCACCGCCGCGATGAGCACACGCCGGAACAGCCTCGGCGCAGTATGAGTCCGCGCGGGCGGTGTGCAGGGCTTCTCGTCACACCGGATCTCCGCAGCAAAGGTCTCGTCCAGTTCCGCGGCTCTGTCCGACAAAAACTGCTGCCAGCTCTCCTCCGGGTCCGGCTCATTCAGCGAAGGCTGCAATTCCTCCAGCGCCTCCAGGATCGCCTCCAGCTCCTGGGACACCGTATCATCGATCTGATCCGGGCAGAAGAAGGTATCCTTCAGCCTCCGCTCCCATTCCTCTGCCGCTATCTCCTCCGGAACCTTCCGATCTCTGTCCGCCAATGCTCTCACCTCCCGCGTCATCGCAAACCGTCCTTTTCCATAGCCGCGCGCAGATGCTCCCTGGCCCGTTTCAGGCGCATGTAGCATGCCCCGGGGTCGATCCCCAGCTCCCGGGCCGCTTCCTTGACCGGCCATCCCTCCAGATAGACCCGCAGCAGCAGCCGCAGCTCCTCTTCTTCGATGAGGCCGCGATACAGGAGCTCAGGAGACAGCTCATCCCAATACCCCGCCGGATCTGCCCCCTTCTCTCTGTCCTTCCGCAGCTTCTCCAGGATCTCCGCAGCGTATTTCGCGCTTCGGAGCCGATAGCCGATCACGTTCCGCAGGATCTGGAAGAGATAAGCCCGCTGATTCTGACATTCCCGGAGGGTGTCCACGCGCCGGATGGCTGTCAGAAAGGTATCCTGCAGAAGATCGTCCGCCGTGTCCTTCGAGAAGCCCAGTCTTACGGCGCATCGCCGCAGGACCGGGGAGCGCTCCAGATACAGGGCATGGATAAACTCCCGCTCCGCATTTCCCAGTCGGAGCAGGCCGGTATCCTGCATATCCCGCATATCCGCTTCCTTGAACAAGGCGTTCTCACCCCTCTGCTTTATTAGTTGCATGAGAAGGCCGTTTTTTAACAGGTTCCCGAAGAAAATTTTGCCGTTCCGACCACTCTCGGTATACAAAGGGCCGCCCCCCTCAGAAACTGAGGAGGGCGGCTGTCAGGTTCGTTCAGATCTGATAGGCGATATCGTAGGCTTCCCAGATGACGCTCATGAGGTTCCCCACCTTGTGGGCGTCTCCCAGCACATGCACCCGGGGGTCTCCATCTCCCAGGTCCCCGTCGGGCACATAGCCCACGGAGAGGATGACGCTGTCCGCCGGGATGGCGAAGGTCTTGCCCGCTTCGTCCTTCACCAGGACCTCCCCTGCCTTGATCTCCCGGAGGGCGGTGGATACATGGACGGGGATCTGGTAATACCGGATGATCTCCCGGAGCATATTGGAGTTGGCGGCGCTGAGACCCATGATCTTCAGGATATCGTCCTGCATCTCCACGATGACGGGCTTCTTCCCCTTCAGCGCCAGATCGTAAGCGATCTCGCAGCCGGTAAGGCCGCCGCCGATGATGACCACCTTCTCCCCCACGGGCTTGTTCCCCAAGAGATAATCCACCGCCTCCACGGCGTTGGGCCCGTCGAAGCCGGGTATGGGGAGCTTCCTGGGCTTGGAGCCGGTGGCAACGATGATCTCCTCCGCATCCATGGCCTTCAAGTCCTCCGCGGTCACGGTCGTATTCAACCGGAGCTCAACCGGCAGCTTCTTCAACTGGCGGATATACCAGGCGATGAGCTTTTTATCCTGCTCCTTGAATTCCGGCGCGGCTGCAGCCCGGAACACGCCCCCCAGCTCGCCGCCCTTCTCATAAAGGGTGACGGTATGGCCCCGGAGAGCCAGAAGCCGGGCGGCCTCCATGCCGCCGATGCCGCCGCCGACAACGGCAACCTTCTTTTTCTTCTCCGCCGCCTTCAGCTCCAGCTCCTTCTCCCGGAAGGTCACGGGGTTCAGGGCGCAGCGGCCCATGTGCCCCACCATGCCGCAGGATAGGCCCTTATACCGGGTGACGGGGAAGCAGCCGTTATGGCAGGCAATGCAGGGGCGGATATCCTCCAACTCCCCATCCCGGACCTTATCGCACCAGTCCGGATCGCACAGGAGCTGCCGGGCGATGCCCACGCCGTCCACCTTTCCGCTGCGAACCGCGTCTGCTGCGATATCCGGGTCGTTCATTCGTCCCGCGCAGATCACGGGGATATCCACAAACTGCTTCAGATAGGAGACCTCCGGCAGGTTGCAGGCCATGGGCATATACATGGGGGGATGGGCCCAGAACCAGGAGTCGTAGGAGCCGTTATCCGCATTCAGCATATCCGCACCGGCTTCCTGCAGGATCCTGGCGGCGGCGGGGCTCTCCTCCATGCTGCGGCCGAACTCCGTATAGGCCTCGCCGGGCAGGGCGGCCTGGTTGAAGCCCCGGATCTTGCTGGCAACGCTGTACCGCACGGAAACGGGATAGTCCTTGCCGCAGAGCGCCTTGATGGCCCTGATGATATCCGTGGCGAAGCGGAGCCGGTTTTCCAGGCTGCCGCCGTATTCATCGGTGCGGTGGTTCATGTTGGCCATGGAGAACTGGTCCAGAAGATAGCCCTCGTGCACGGCATGGATCTCCACCCCGTCGATTCCGGCCTCCTTGCACAGGGCGGCGGTACGGGCATAGGCCTGGATGGTCTCCTTTATCTCCTCGATGGTCAATGCCCTGTGCTTCAGCTCCGGGGCCCAGACATTGGGCATCCCATCGCTGGGGGCGACGAGCATTTTGTTCACCATATCCCGGGGCATCTTATCCATGCCCGGGAACACCATCTGGGAGCGGCCAAAGCTGGTGCCCAGCTGGAAAAAGAACTTGGAGCCGTAGGCATGGATCTCGTCCATAAGCTGCTTCATGGGACCCAGGAACAGCTCCCGCTCCTCATACAGCCAGCGGTGACCCTTGGACGCGGTGCCCACGTTCGCCACGCCGGGGATCATGAGGCCCACGTTGGCCTTGGCCCGGGCGATATAGTAATCCCGATGGCCCTCGCTGAACTGGCCTTCAAAGCCGATGGGGTTGGTGCCGCCCATGGCGCAGAGGACGATCCGGTTTTTCAGGGTGACGCCGCCCACCTTCAGCGGGGTGAACAGCGCCTCATAATTCTTCGACATTCTCTTTCCTCCACGTTGAGTCATTCAGATCATGCAAACCGATAACGCAGCAGGTTCCAGGAATGGCGGCGCAGAGTCTTCCCGTCCCCGGCTTCGGGCTTCACCCGCTCCGGATCGGCGGCGGTGTTCACCGCCTTCAGATCCTCGCAGTACAGTCGGCTGTGCTCCAGAAGGGTCAGGTTCCCCCAGCCCTGGAGATCCAACTCCAGCTCTGCATCCTCCTCCAGGCTGCGGTTCACCGCCAGCACCGTGAGCTCATCTCCGTTCTCCACGGCGATGGCCTCGATGGCGGGCATCTCCCCATATTTCCCGGCGCTGCAGGAGGGGCAGTCCACCCGGGTGAGCATGGCCCTGCCCCGGGCATGGGCCGAAGCCTGCAGGAAGGGCCAGAAGATGGTCTGGGCCCAGGCCTTGCCGCCGTTCTCCGTCATGATGGGCGCGATGACGTTCACCAGCTGGGCCAGGCAGGCGATCTTCACCCGGTCGCAATGCCGCAGAAGGGTGATGAGCAGGCAGCCCACCACCAGGGCATCCTCAAAGGTGTAGATATCCTCCAGGAGCGGCGGCGCCACCTGCCAGGGGGCGATCTGCTTATCCGCATCGTTGGAATGGAACCACACGTTCCACTCGTCGAAGCTCAGGTACATGGTCTTATCCGACCGCTTAATGGCCTTCACCGCATCACAGATGGCCTCCACACTGCGGATGAATTCGTCCATATCCCGGCAGCAGCCCAGATACTCCGCCGTATCGTCGGACCGGTTGCCGTAATAGCTGTGGAGGGAGAGATAGTCCACCTGCTCATAACAGCGGCTGAGCACCTCCGTCTCCCAGGTGCCGAAGGTGTCCATCCCGGAATTGGAGCTGCCGCAGGCGATGACCTCGATCCCCGGGTCCACCAGCTTCATGATCTTCGCCGCCTCGCAGGCTGCCCGGCCATACTCCTCCGCAGTCTTATGGCCGATCTGCCAGGGACCGTCCATCTCATTGCCCAGGCACCAGGTCCGGATGCCGAAGGGTTTTTCAAAGCCGTTTTTCCGCCGCCGGTCGCTGAGCTCCGTGCCCCCGGGAAAATTGCAGTATTCCACCAGGTCCCCCGCCTCCCGGGGGGTGCCGGTACCCAGGTTCACCGCCATCATCACCTGGCTGTCCGCCTTCTTCGCCCAGGATTGGAATTCATCGATGCCCACCTGGTTCGTTTCAATGCTGTTCCAGGCCAGCTCCGCCCGCCTGGGACGCCTGGCCTTGTCCCCGGTGCCGTCCTCCCAGCGATAGCCGGAGACGAAGTTGCCCCCGGGGTACCGCACGATGGGTACGCCCAGCTTTTTTACCAGCTCCAGCACATCCTGCCGGAAGCCCTCCTCGTCCGCCGTGGGATGGCCCGGCTCATAGATCCCGCCGTAAACCGCCCTGCCCAGGTGCTCGATGAAGGAGCCGTACAGCCTGGGGTCGACCTCTCCGATGGGAAAAGCCCGGTTTGCAAAGAGTTTCGCCCGCATGTTTCTTCCTCCTGTGTATGTTTATTCGTTATTCTTCCCGTTTTCCGGTTCCGCCGTCAGCACCCGGAGCCGTCCCTCTCCAACGGAAAAGCGCAGCTCCAGTCCGGCAAAGGCAAAACCGTATATCCGTCCCGGGTCCTTCTGATAGGCCGGGCGGGGATCCATGGCCAGGATCCCCCGGAGAGCGGCGCGCTTCTCCTCCGGCACCCGTTCCAGGAGCTCCGGAGGGAAATCCACCTCCAGGGGGCGCCAGGCCACTTCCTCCGCAAAGCCGCCCGCAGCCTCCGGATGACAGTCCGCATAGGGCACATAGGGCTTGATGTCGTATACCGGCGTGCCATCCACCAGATCTGCACCGCCCAGCAGGAGGAGCGGTCCGCGAGCTTGATCCTGCCTCACCTCCAGGAGCCGGACGCAGCTCAGCCCCAGCGGATTGGGCCGGAAGGGAGAGCGGCTGGCAAAGACGCCTACCCGCCTGTTCCCCCCCAGCCGGGGAGGACGTACCGTAGGACTCCATCCCCGGTCCGCATTTTCGGAGAACTGCCAGATGAGCCAGATATGGCTGAAGGCTTCCAGGCCCCTGACCGCCTCCGGACTGCGGAACTCCGGCTCAAACTCCAGCTCGGCCGTCAGCTCCGGCACCAGGCCGCTCTGCCTCGGCACGCCGAATTTGCTGCCGAAATCCGAATGGACCCGGGCAATGGGACGCAGCTCCATGCTCCCGCCTCCTGTTTTTGCACTATGATTAACTTTATCACAGGGGAAGGGAATTGGCAATCCTTCTCTTCCCACTCCCCTTGTGGGGTTTTCCAAGTCCAACGCGGATTAATTTTCATCATTTATGTATATTTATTCATAATCCCCCTTGACTCTTCGGGTTTATGGATGTATACTCGCCTTATCATTCTGAAAACCATATCTGGAGGAATACGCCATGTCTTACAAAAAGATCGTTCTCGCCTATTCCGGCGGTTTGGACACCAGCATCATCATCCCCTGGCTGAAGGAGACCTATCCCGGCTGCTCCGTCATTGCCGTGGCCGCTGACGTGGGGCAGGATGACGAGCTGGAGGGGCTGGAGGCCAAGGCCCTGAAGACCGGGGCCAGCAAGCTGTATATCGAGGACCTGAAGCAGGAGTTGGTGGAGGACTTCATCTTCCCCGCCATGCAGGCCGACGCCAAGTACGAAGGGTACCTTCTGGGCACCAGCCTGGCCAGGCCCCTGATCGCCAAGCGGCTGGTGGAGATCGCCAAGGCGGAGGGCGCCGACGCCATCGCCCACGGCTGCACCGGCAAGGGCAACGACCAGGTACGCTTCGAGCTGGGCATCATGCATTTCGCGCCGGATATGCCCATCATCGCCCCCTGGCGGATGTGGGACATCAAATCCCGGGATGAGGAGATCGACTATGCGGAGGCCCATAACGTCCCTCTGCGAATCAACCGGGAGACCAATTATTCCAAGGATAAGAACCTCTGGCACCTGAGCCACGAGGGCCTGGATCTGGAGGAGCCCGGCAACGAGCCCCAGTATGAGAAGGACGGCTTCCTCGAGATGAGCTGCTCTCCCCTCCAGGCGCCGGATGCGCCGGAGTATATCGAGCTGGAGTTCGTGAAGGGCGTTCCCGTGAAGCTCAACGGGGAGGAGATCGGCCCTGTGGAGCTCATCGCCGCCCTGAATAAGCTGGGCGGCAAGCATGGCATCGGCCTGCTGGATCTGGTGGAGAACCGGCTGGTGGGCATGAAGAGCCGGGGCGTATACGAAACGCCCGGCGGTACCGTCCTCTACAAGGCCCATGAGGTGCTGGAGACCCTGTGCCTGGATAAGCTCACCCTGCACAAGAAGCAGGAGCTGAGCATCACCTACGGCGAGCTGGTGTATAACGGCCAGTGGTTCAGCCCCCTGCGGGAGGCGCTGGCCGCCTTCGTCGCCAAGACCCAGGAGCGGGTCACCGGTAAGGTGAAGCTGAAGCTCTACAAGGGCAGCATCATCAATGCCGGGGTGTGGAGCCCCAACACCCTATATTCTGAGGAGATCGCCACCTTCGGCGAATCGGATTATCGGCAGTCCGATGCGGACGGCTTCATCCGGCTCTACGGTCTGCCCACCCGGATCCAGGCCGTGGTGGACGGGAAAAAGGCCTGATGGCACGGCTCTGGGAGGGCCGGGCCGGCAGCCCCACAGACGCGGCGGCGGACGACTTCAACGCCTCCATCCGGGTGGACAGCCGCATGTACCGGCAGGATATCCGGGGCAGCATGGCCCATGCCGCCATGCTGGGAGCCCAGGGCGTCATCCCCGCCCAGGCGGCGGAGGAGATCCTGGCCGGTCTGGAGGAGATCCTGAATGAGCTGGATTCCGGCGCGCTGACCATCGACCCGGAGGCGGAGGATATCCACAGCTTTGTGGAAGCGGAGCTCACCAGGCGGAAGGGCGACGCGGGGCGGATGCTCCATACCGCCCGCAGCCGGAACGACCAGGTGGCGGTGGATACCCGCCTGTATCTCCGCAGCCGGGTCTCGGATACCCGGGAGAAGATCCGCGCCGTGATCTCCGCCCTCATGGGGCAGGCGGAGGCCAACCGGGGCGCCGTAACGCCCGGCTATACCCATCTGCAGCGGGCCCAGCCCATCACTTTCAGCCATCAGCTACTGGCCTATGCCTGGATGCTGCTGCGGGACCTGGGTCGGCTGAAGGACGCCGCCGCCCGGATGGACAGCCAGAACCCCCTGGGAGCCGGTGCCCTGGCGGGTACCAGTCATCCCATCGACCGGGAGAGGACCGCCCGGGACCTGGGCTTCACCGGCGTCAGCCTGAACAGCCTGGATGCGGTTTCGGATCGGGATTTCGTCCTGGAACTGGCCTCTTCCCTCGCCATCCTCATGACCCATCTCTCCCGGCTCTCGGAGGAGCTGATCCTCTGGTCCAGCTGGGAATTCAAATTCATCGAGCTCTCCGACGCCTGGACTACCGGCTCCTCCATCATGCCCCAGAAGAAAAACCCGGATATGGCTGAGCTGATCCGGGGCAAGACCGGACGGGTCTACGGAGACCTGGTGGGCCTGCTCACGGTGATGAAGGGCATCCCCCTGGCCTACAACAAGGATATGCAGGAGGACAAGGAGGCCATCTTCGACGCCTTCGATACGGCGGACGCCTGCCTGGGCGTTCTGGCCCCTATGCTGGATAGCATGAAGGCAAACGGAGAGAATATGCGCCGCGCCGCCGCCATGGGCTTCATCAATGCCACGGATCTGGCGGACTGGCTGGTGGAGAAGAAGAGCGTCCCCTTCCGCACCGCCTACAAGCTGGTGGGACAGCTGGTGGCCCGCTGCGTCAGAGAGGGCGTCACTCTGGAGGAGCTTCCCCTGGAGGCTTATCTGGAGGCCAGCCCGGTATTTGACCGGGGGCTGTACGAGGCCCTGGATCTGGACGCCTGCGTCCTGCGCCGTTCCTCCCTGGGGGGCACCGCACCGGAGCAGGTGGACAGGCAGCTGGAAGCGCTGAAGAAGGCTTTGGAGGCCGAATAGAGCGTAATGAAGACGCTGTATGTCTCCGACCTGGACGGAACGCTGCTCCGGTCCGATCAAAGGACCTCCCCGTTTACCAACGCCGCCATCAACGCCCTGGTTCAGGAGGGTATGCTGTTCTCTTACGCCACCGCCCGGTCATACAACACCGCCCACAGAGCGACAGAGGGATTGACCGCGGCATTTCCCCTCATCCTGTATAATGGGGCGCTCATTCTGGATAATGCCAGCAAAAAGCGCTTATGGGAAAATCTCTTTGAAAAGGATCCTATCGTCAAGCTGATTCGGGAATTGATCGAGAAAAGCATTCAGCCGATCGTCTATGCTTTTGTCGGCGGGGAAGAAAAATTCTCTTATCAAAAGGACGCGATCAATGCCGCCACAAGGGACTTTGTCCTGAGCAGGATGGGAGACAGCAGAGACCGCCCGGTTTCGGGACCGGATGAATTGCTGACAGGGGACGTTTTCTACCTCGCCTGTATTGACAAACCCGAAAAGCTTGCCCCCTTCTATGAAGCCTGTTCGGGTCTGTACCACTGCGTTTACCAGCGGGATATTTATTCCGGGGAGCAATGGCTGGAGATCATGCCGAAAAGCGCATCCAAATCCCATGCGATCCTCCAGCTGAAGGAGCTGCTGGGCTGCGAGCGGCTGGTGGTATTCGGGGACGGAATCAATGATCTGGACATGTTCCGCATCGCGGACGAAGCCTATGCCGTGGAAAACGCCGTTCCGGAGCTCAAGGCGGCCGCCACGGCGGTGATCGGATCGAATGACAAGGACAGCGTGGCTCGCTGGCTCCTCAGCAGGTTTGGCAAATCAGACTGACAAAGGGACACCCTCGCGGTATTCGCCGCGAGGGTGCTCAATTCTTTTATCGCCTTATTTCCCGTATCGCTCCGCAAAGAAAATGTAGCAGGAGGAAGCCCAGGAGGACCAGAACAGCTGTTTCTCTCCGAAGGCCACCAGGCCCCGTTCCCCTTCCCCGGTGAAGGCGTTATGGATATGGAACATGCCGTTATCCCGCAGGGTGCGGGCATACCGCAGCCCCATCTCCCTGGCCAGATCCGGCCTGCCTGCGGCCTCAAGGGCCAGGCAGAAGATGAGCTGGGCGGGAACGATGATGCTGCCGCCGGTGAAGCCATGGTGGAAATAGGGACTGTCCACGCTCTCGGAGGCGAAGCCGTAATCCGTGACGAACCCGTTTTTCCAGATGAAGTCGATGGTCTTATCCAGGATCTCCTTCGGCAGCCTATCCCCCAGGATCAGGGCGCCGAACATGGGCAGGCTCAGGGACTCCGCCTTCTGCCCCGTGCGGGGATTCAGGGCGACCCAGCGTTCCCCGGTCCAGAACATATCGATGATCTGCTGGGTCAGCTTATCCGCCCAGGCCGTCCACACCAGGCAGTCCTCCTCAGGAACGCCGATCTCCCGACCCAGGCGGGCCAGAGCATCCATCAGGCGCACGGTGTAGGCGTTCATATCCGGGCAGGCCAGAGGGAAGCCCACATAGAAATAGGAGGCATCCTCCCAGCCGGTCTCCACCGGTCCCTGGTTCTCCCAGACCCCGTCACGGTCCAGATCCCGGAAGTTGAAGAAAAACTCCACCCACCGGGCCATATGGTCGTACAGGTCCTTCTTCTCCGCCTTGCTGATCTTGCTCAGGTCGCAGTGATCCATGAGCCATTCCAGCGCCACCCCCTGGAAGGGCGGTTTCATGCCCATACCGGTGGTGCTGCGGAAGGAGATGGAGTCCTTGATCCGGCCGTTGGCATCCTGCTCGTCGAAGCTGGAGCGGAGGATGTTCCAGGCCAGCTTTGGATCCCGGCTGAGGAAGATGGCCTGCATAGCCTGCTGCCAGCCGAAGGCGCTCTCAAAGATGATGCGCATCATGTTCACCATGGGATGCTTGTAGGCATTCTCTCCATCCGGATCCTGCATGAGGCTCCAGGTGTTCCACAGGGCCTGACGGCGCATGGGCTCGAACTCCGCCGGAAGGCTGGGGCACACCGCCTTGCAGAAGGCGTCGAATTCCCTCTGCACCGCCTTGACTGCGGCGGCATACTTGGGATAGTCCTTCATGGGCCTGGCCTTGGGGTCGATGCTGAATTCCTCGATGGCGAAGGAGATATCGCCCTTCCCATCCGGGTTCAGGAGCAGAGCGCCCCCGGGCAGCAGGGAAACGGTCCCATTGAAGGGTACCAGGAGCCCGGTATTGTCCCCGAAGGGAAAGCGCCAGGTCCCATCCCCCAGCTCCAAAGCGCCGGCGCCGAAGGCGCCGCGCTGGGGCGTGAGGCGCAGACTGAGCCCATCCTTGCCCTCCCCCAGGATCAGCTTCCGCTCCCCTATGCAGAAACGGACGCTGCCCTTTTGGCTCTCCAGGATCACCTCCGCCTCGGTGGTGGAAATCACGGTGGGCAGCTTCTGGCCCCCCGCCATCAGCTCCAGGGCCACCTGACGGCATCCGTTCTGGGAGCCGAAGGCGGCGGCGTTGACCCCGCCCCGGCAGGTCATGAGATACAGGGTGTTTTTCCCGTACTGACTATCCCCGTTGTTGGCGTTGGCAAAGGCCATATCGCTTCCGCGGCGGGAAAAGGGAGCGCTCAGGGGATCCACAAAACACTTGCTTTCCAGCATAACCATACACTCCTTTATTGATATTCTCTTGTCATCGTTTTGGTCTTATCCGGCTCTTCAGGTGTTCATCGTGCAGCAGCTCTTTGCTGTCCCGCTGACTGGACTGGTACCAGGTGAAGCAGGCCAGGGCCGCCGTAAGGACATAGTAGGTGCCGGCACAGGCCAGGAAGCTGCCGCCGCCGCTCTGGTACAGCGCCAGAAGGCCCTCCCCCACCAGACGCACGGCAAATACCAGGGGCAGAAAACGGATCTCCGGGGGCTTCAGTCCCCCCTCCATACTGTACCACAGGAGACGGGCCGCGCATACGGAGAGGACAAGCAGGCAGAGATAGTCTGCGGCGCTGAGCCAATACATCCGCGGAGCGGTTTCCGCAAGCAGCCGCAGCTGAGCCTCCAGCGCAGGAGCAGCCTCCGCCTCTACCCCTTCCAGTATGGTTTCCAGCCCATCCCGGTTCACGCTCAGGGCATTCAGCAGGCGGAAGAGGGCATTGAAGGCGCCGAGATAAAGAAGGTCAAAGAGCCGATAACCCAGGCCGAAGCCGATGGGAACGCGCACAGTGCGCCGCGCCTCCGTTCTGCCCCGGCGGAGGAACTGCAGGCTGAGCCAGCAGCCGCCCACTTCCACCAGCGCGGTGATCGCTCCCCGAAGCAGAGCATAGGTCCAGGGGCTCATCTCCTCCTTTCGATCCGCAGGCGCAAGAAGCCCCAGGAGCATTCCTGTGATCAGATAGCCGAAGAGGAAAAAGGCGGCCAGGCCGCCCAGCAGGCCGGTATGGTCCAGCTTGCGCCGATAGACGAACCAGACGTAATAGAGCGCCGGAGCCAGCAGGCAGAAGGAAAACAAAAAGCTCAGCGCGGTGATCAGCGATTCGGAAAAAACCAGGGTCTGTGCAGTTGCCAAGGGAATACCTCCCATTTGCAGCGGCGGGCGGCCGTCAGGCCGCCCGCAGAATAATTCTATAACGCTTTACTCAGCGGAAAATCCGCAGGATATCCCCAAAATCCTTATCTTCGTCGGAAACGGGAGCCGTCTTCTCCGGGGCGGCGGGAGCCTTCTCCTCCTCCTTCTTCGCTCCGGCCTGGGGGCCGTCCTCAAAGCAGGTGGCGATGATGATCACCCGGATCTCGTCCTCCATGGTCTCGTCGAAGGCGGCGCCGAAGATGATGTTGGCGTCGGGATGTGCTGCCTCCTGGACCAGGCCGGCGGCCTTTTCCACTTCCTCCAGCGCCATATCCATGGAGCCGATGATGCTCACCAGGACGCCCTTCGCCCCATCGATGCTGGTTTCCATCAGGGGACTGGTGACGGCCATTTTCGCCGCCTCCTCCGCCTTGTTCTTCCCGCTGGCGTGACCCACGCCCATATGGGCATAGCCGGCGTCCTTCATGATGGTGGTCACATCGGCAAAGTCCAGGTTGATGAAGCCGGTGTTCTTGATCAGATCGGAAATGCTGGTGACGGCTTGATGCAGGACCTCGTCCGCCACACGGAAGGCATTGAACATGGTGATCTTCTGCTCAGATACGTACTTCAGGCGCTCGTTGGGGATGACCAGGAGGGAATCCACCTTGCCCAGGAGCTCCTGAATGCCGGCGTCCGCCTGGGCGGCCTTACGTTTACCCTCAAAGGCGAAGGGCCGGGTGACCACGCCTACGGTGAGGATACCGGATTCCTTGGCCAGATCCGCCACCACGGGGGCCGCGCCGGTACCCGTACCGCCGCCCATGCCGGCGGTGATGAAGGCCATATCCGCATCTTCGAACATCTTGGCCAGGTTATTACGGCTTTCCTCAGCAGACTTCTTGCCTACCTCCGGATCGGAACCCGCGCCCTGCCCATGAGTCAGCTTTTCTCCGATCTGGACCTTCTGATCCGCCTTGGAGATGGCAAGCACCTGCTTGTCCGTATTGACCGCGATGAATTCTACGCCGGTGGTACCGGCCTCCACCATGTGGTTGACCACATTGTTGCCGGCGCCGCCGACGCCGATCACCTTTATATTCACGACATTGTCGGGACCGGTTTCCAGATCATAAGGCATGGCGCAATCCTCCTTCATATACTCTTGGTTTCATAATTTTATAGCAAAGCTCGCCAGAGGTCAATACCAATTTGGAAAAAATCTCATTCCTTTCCCGAAGACCGGGAGGCTTCATTCACCGGGAATTCATATAATTGCAATACTTTAGTCCGTTGAATTCGCCCGGTTTCTGTGCTAGACTTCAAGGAGCGGGCAAACCAAAAATCACTGAGAAAGGAAATGGTAGAATGAAACGCATCCTGACGTTATCTCTCGCCCTCCTCCTGCTGCTGAGTCTCTTTGCGGGCTGCGGCGGCAAGCCGGCGGATACCCCGGCCACCGCTGCACCCGGCGGAAACGCTCCGGCGACCCAGGCTCCTGCGACCCAGGCTCCTGCGACCCAAGCTCCGGCAACTCAGGCTCCGGCAGACGGCGAGAATGCCACTGAGGCCCCGGCTGAGACGGAAGAACCCTCTCCGTACAACTTCGCCGCGGGCAAATACCCGGTGAACACGGATGGATACCCCGCCGAGCGGTATGTCTATGAGCTTCCCCTCTGCACGACCGACGAAATCCTGACCGACTGGTGCACCTGCTATTCTCCGGAGCTGATCCCTGCCGAAGGCTGGGGCTCCATGGACACCTGGGCCGGTGTACGGACCATGACCGGCGTTCACATCGAGTACAACTTGGTTTCCTGGCAAAGCCGGTCCGAAAACTTCTCCGTTCTCCTGGCTTCCGACGACCTGGATGACATCATGCAGGGAGCTTCCTTCTATTACTCCGGTTCCCTGATGGATGCTATTGCGGACGGCTATTTCGCAAACCTGTACGATTACCGGGATTATATGCCCTGCTACCTCTATGAGTGTTACGAAGCCGCAAAGGCCTACTCCGATGTTCTGCCCTATATCTATCTGGATGATACCCATATGGCGTGCATGTACGGCCGCTACGATGAGGTGACCCCTCAGATGGGCTTCTATGTGCGTCAGGACTGGCTGGATCAGCTGGGCCTGGGCAAAGCGGAAGACATCAAAACCTATGACCGGATCACCGAGATCTGCGAGGCTTTCCAGGTCGCTCACCCGGAATGCTGGCCCATGTACATGTTCGATACCATCCAGATCGAAAACTATATGCTGATGGGCTACAACACTTACATGACCTCCGGCAGCCTGACGAACAAGCGCGTTGTGGACGGCAAAGTGCAGTTCTGCGGCAGCACGGATGACGATGGCGAAGCCATGAAGCTGATCAATTCCTGGTACAGCGCCGGCTACATTGATCCCAACTATGGCTCCCACAGCTCCACCTTTGACGGCGGCGGCTACGTGGCGAACGATACTGCCGGCTTCTTCCCCAATGTGGCCTCTACCATTGCCACCGTGGAATCAAGCATGACAGATCCCAATGCCCGGTGGGAACCTATGCCCATGCCTCTGATCACCGAAGATCAGATGGTGCATTACGGCCCCAGTGCCACCGGCTTCACCTATGGCAGCGTATGTATCTCTGCCGATTGCGAGAATATCCCCCTGGCCGTCACCTGGCTGGACTGGTGGTTCAGCGACGAGGGCTCCACCTTCACCAGCTGGGGACCCGAGGGGCTGCTTTGGGAGTATGACGACAACGGCGAGCGCAAATTGACGGATTTTATCCTGCACCATGAGTACGACTCCGCCGTGGCCATGTGCGTGTACGCCTCCAGCCACCTGACGGAATTCTGTCTGCTGCAGTCCCGCCGCTACTATGCCTTTGACGGCGGCGAACGCATCACCCGCGCCTTCGATATCTGGACGCTGCCCAACTGCGACTATGCCTATAACTACCCCGCCTCCATCAAGCTTCAGGACGAAGCCAGAACCGAAGCCGCTTCCCTCATGACCGACCTGAATACTTTTTACGCGGAAAACGTTATCCTGTTTGTGGACGGCTCCACCCCCATGGATCAGTGGGACACCTTCCAGGCGAATCTGGAACAGTTCAATCTGGCGGACGTGTGCGCATTGTGGCAAGACGCCTATGAGGTTTACAAAGCCAAGAACGGTTGATTCCTATGGCCTCCGCGTATGTAACAAAAAGGAAAAGGAGTGACAACATGCCCAACTACTCCATCGACGGCACCATGTTCAAGCGCCGCGGCGCCTGGTTCGGCATCTTCCAGCGGGGCAGCATCTATGGCGATGTTTCCCTGAACCTGGGCACCTGCCACGGCATGTCCGCCAAGGCCCCGGACCGGAGCCGCCTGATCAACATTTTTCCCACTGCGGAGGGCCGGAAGGTCCCCTACACCGTCTCCGTCGAGCCTGCGGAGCTGACCATCGTTACGAATCACGGCAGTATCCGTTTCACCTACGCCAATACCCGCCAGCTTATGGCGGAGGGCGATCCCGGCATGGGTCTGCTGTTTGAAAAAAACATGGTGCAGCATGAAACCGTGCATCCCCGGAAGGGCGGCGCCTGGGAGGCGGTATTCCGCCTCACCTCCACCTTCATCTTTAAGGGCCTGGAGGGGTCTACTTTCGATTTTAACGAAGGCAGGAACTACTGGGATTGGGAAAAGCTCTCCAGCGGCAAGGTCCAAGGCCGTACCCACCCGGGTCCGGACGGCCGCTTCACCCTGGTGATGGAGGAGTTCCCCTACGGCGGCATCGTGCGGGACAGCTATCCCCAATACGCCGAGGCCAAGGCCTCGATGCAGGCGGAGTGGGACAGCTTCCTGGCGGCAGCCCCCACCTTCAAGGGTGGGCTGGAGGAGCAGAAGGCAGAATGCCTGTATACCCTCTGGTCCTACCTCACCAGCCCCAACAGCATGGTCAAGTACCCCATGATCCAGATGTTCGCCGGCGTTATGGCCTCCCAGTGGCAGATGTGTCAGAATGCCGTCGCCCTGCAGGAGAACATGGAGCTTGCCCTCGGCCTCCTGCTGAATCCGCTGGAGCGCCGCAGCGCCGAAGGTCAGCTGGCGGACAGCCACGACGACTTCGCCGTGGAAACGCAGCTGATCAAGCCCCCCATCCATGGCTGGGCCCTGCTTCAGATCATGAAACGCCATGATATCGCCAGGGAATGGCCCATGGAGAAGATCCGGGAGCTGTATGACGGACTGGGCCCCTGGGCGGATTGGTTCATGAACTACCGGGATGACGATGGGGACGGGCTCCCCACCCTGGATCATGGGGACGAGACCGGCCTGGATGACAGCACCATGTTCCTGCACCATCTGCAGCTCACCACCCCGGATATCGCCGCCTACCTGGTCCTCCTGTACGAGGCCGTCGGCAAGCTTGCCCGGATCCTGGGCAGACCGGAGGCCGAGACGGAGGGATGGTTCACCAAATCCAAGGACCTGCTGAAGCGGCTGGTGGACCGGCTCTGGGACGGGGAGCATTTCTTTGCCTTCGATCCCTATACCGGGGAAAAGATCTGGTCCGGCTCTCTGGTCCACTACATGCCCTGCATTCTGGGGGATCGTCTGCCCAGGGAGATCCTGGACAAAATGGTGGAGGATCTCTCCGACGAGCTGACCTTCAACAGCCCCTACGGCCTGGCTTCGGAAAACATGCAGAGCGACTATTTCTACCCCAACGGGATGAGCATCGGCCGCGGCGTGGTGGTTCCCCCGGCTGTGCTGTACATCTGCACCGGCCTGTGGGACAGCCACCGCCGGGAGGACGCCCGCGCTTTCGCCCAGAAGTACTGCGATGCGCTGCGTACCCGTCGGTTCCCCTTCCTCATCAACCCCAAAAACGGCTTCGGCAGCGGCTACTTCGGCGGCAGCTGGCCGCGGGCTGCTTACATGACCCTTGCGCGGATGCTTTCTGAATAAGCGAGATTCCAAATACCGGCGAGGTATACCGGCGGGGGTTCCTCCCCCGCCGGTCATTATCCGATGAAAAACGAGCTTCTTTTTTCCAACCGGGACCTGCGCAGACTGCTGGTCCCTCTGATCATCGAACAGGTACTCACCAGCCTGATGGGTATCGTGGATACCATGATGGTCTCCAATATCGGCTCCGCCTCCATGTCCGGCGTCTCTCTGGTGGACTCCGTGAATAAGCTGGTGATCTTTCTGTTCACCGCCATGGCAACGGGCGGGGCCATTATCTGCGCCCAATACCTGGGACACCGGGATCGGGACGGTGCAGACAGGGCTGCCCGTCAGGTGCTGCTCAGCACCGTTACCCTCTCCCTGCTGGTGATGGGGCTGTGTCTGGTCCTGAGGAAAGTCCTGCTTCGGCTGATTTTCGGAACGGTGGAGCCTGCCGTCATGGAAGCGGCAAAAACCTATTTTCTCCTCACCGCCTTTTCCTACCCCTTCCTGGCGGTCTTCAACGCCACATCTGCGGTTTATCGCGCTGCGGGGAGCACCCGTCTTCCCATGGTGATCTCCGTGTGCGGCAATCTGCTGAATATTGCGGGAAATGCCCTGCTCATGTTCGGTCTGCGCCTCGGCGTAGCCGGGGCCGCCATCGCCACCACCGGGTCCTATGCCTTCACCGCGGCGGCAATGCTCATCGCCCTGCACCGGCCGGATCCCCCCGTGCGGATCGGTAGGCTCTCCGCCCTGCGGCCGGAGCCGAAAATGATCCTCCGTGTGCTGAACATCGGTCTGCCTACCGGGGTGGAAAACGGTATGTTTCAGTTGGGCAAGCTGGTGGTCCAGAGCACCGTTTCCACCCTGGGCACCGCTTCCATTGCCGCCAATGCCATCGTGACGGTGCTGGAATTCATGACCAGTATGCCCAGCCAGGCTATGGGCACCGGTCTCATGACCGTGGCGGGACAGTGTATCGGCGCAGGTCGGCAGGACCAAGCCCGGTTTTACACCCGGAGGCTGACGATCTGGTCCGCTCTGGTGCTCGTCTGCATGAACTGGGGGTTCTACGGTCTGGCCGGCCCCATCTGCCGGGTAGCCGGTATGGAGGCAGACGCCCGTTCCATTGCCCTGCATGTGCTGCTGGTTATCAGTATCTGCAAGCCGATCCTCTGGCCCCTGGCCTTCGTCCCGGCCAGCGGTATGCGCGCCGCAGGGGATGTGCGCTTCGGGATGATGGTTTCCACGCTTTCCATGTGGATCTTCCGCGTCGGCCTCACCACCCTGCTTTGCCGGGTGTTCGGCGTGGGTCTGGTGGGCATCTGGTGCGGGTATTTTCTGGACTGGGGTGTGCGCAGTCTGGCGTTCACCCTTCGCTTCCGGGGAAACAAGTGGGCTGATCACCGGGTGATCGACTGACGCAGGCGGCTGTGGTGGATCATTTGACGATTATGCATTTCCAAAAGAACCGGCGCCCTCTGCGCAGGATGTCCTGCACAGGGGGCGCTTTTTATGGGTTTATGGTTTGTTGTTTACGCCTAGTTCAGGGGATCGGGTCGTAGTCCATGACCTCGCCGCCGGGGGCGGAGTGGGAGTTGGACCAGACCTGCTCCAGGGCGACCCAGTTG
>JBGUZS010000022.1:0-17351 GCA_045223835.1 Oscillospiraceae bacterium
GGGGCTGTCCCCAATGACACACGATTTATTCATTTTCTAGCGTTCTATCAGAAATCCGAAGTTATGTATCCCGATAAAATCATTCCAAACCTGCGGCTCCGTGTTTTCAGCACAAGTATATTTCTGTATCTTGAGGTTAGCACCTTCGCAATATGTACGAATTGCATCAGCATCTACCTTAGGGTCCTCCAGATAGTCGATAATGATGTAGTATCGGCTTTGTATGGAAAACAGATTCTGTAACAGGTCCTGAAAGCTATTGCCGAATTTGCTTGCTTCCCCAAGGAGCAAATGGGCCACAACCAGATCGTAATGAGCGGGAATGGGCGTATCGCAAATATCCCGCTCTACCACATTTACCTGATCAGATTGCATATTTCTGATCGTTTTCAGCTTCCGCTCATCGCCCGGATATACAATGGCATCCACGCTTGCTTTCGGGAAACAGGAAATGATTGCGGCCAGACTGGTCTTGCCGCTTCCTGCATCCAGAATATGACCGATATCCGCGATAGATAGGTCCGACAAGAATTTACGCAGGATCGTTATATGGCTTCGGTCATTCACAGGCCGAAAAGCCCCATTTTGTTCACGAATACTCCGATGGAGGTATTCTTTCAGCACCGCCATATCGCGGGCTTTAAGGTATATCTGTTGGTTGGTGTTCGGTTTTCCATTTTCGATCAAGGATACCATTTCTTCCAACGTACACCACATCAGCTTAGTTCCTACGTCGATTTCTTCGCTGGTAAAGGTGGGTGCCATTGAAGGCCCTTTGGTGGTTATCGTAAAGAAGTAACTGTATTGTTGCAGATCGCAATAAGCCCGGTTTTCATAAATATACCCAAGCTCATAGATTACATCACAAGTGCAGCCGGTTTCTTCCAGCATTTCGCGCCTTAATGCAGTAAGGATATCTTCCCCGTCCTCAACAGTTCCTCCGGGAAGCGAGTACAGGCCAGTGCCGTCTTCGTACATAACGGCATACAGACCATCCGCGTTTTGCAGAATTGCTCTGACCTTATACTGCGGTGTGGAATTAGCTTTTCCAGCAAGTCCAAGCAAATCTTTGTCCGTCAGCTCCGCAATTTTCTTCATGTTCCTCCATCCATTTCCATTTAGTAAAAATAATCCGAAATGCTGTCCTATCCGGTTGTTCGGGATGGAAGCAGGGTTTTTAGTCAATGATACTCTTGACCCAGTCCATCAACTCCTCGGTTTCATAGACCACCAACTCCTGCCAGATGCCGCCGTAATATAGTCCGGGACCCTTTGCTGAGTTTTTCCGTTTGCCGTATGTATTCTGCGGCAGGAGAAAACCCAGCTCCCTCCAGGTTGCCCGACTCTGGTTTTTCCCTGTCAGCACCCGGTCTTCCCGGTAATCCAGTATGCCGTATCCTTTCCGGCCGGGAAGGAAGGACAGCTCCTCCGTCGGCGTGTACAGAGCGTTGCTCGCGTTTTCCAGACGCTTTGCCGATGCATGGGGATGCCAGCCGTATTCGGCGATCCTGTCTCTATCCGTCAGGATTTCGCCGATCTGCAGATACCCGTAAATGACCTGCAGATCAGCCCCGTTATAGAAATCCTCCGCGTTTTTTCGGACATATCTGAATGCGCCGCCATGCCGTTCGATCCGCCGAAACCAGCCAAAGAAGAGAAACAGATCCCCCGCCTCCACCTTCGCGTTGGACAGCAGCCCCTGCGCGGCGCCGATCTGGCCAAAGGCAGGTCTCCAGGAGGGAGGCGCGGGCCGGATACCCTCGCGGATATCCGGGTCCAAATGGCAGGTCGAACAGACCTTTCCGGGGTTGAGCTGGGCCAAAAGGTCTGAGTACTTCAGCCCCCGGTAAGACAGCTCCTCATAGCCGACGCAGTCGTCGGAGGGGATCGGGAAGGACAGCAGCGTATTATCGGGCATAATGGGGCTGGGACAACCGCCGTTGGCGGCATCAAAGCCTTTTCTTGAGAGAATGACCTTCAACCCCGGTCCTCCTTTCCCTTCCGGTAAAGCCCGGCGCGAATAAGGCCGTTTCCGGCATGCTTGAGCTTATTTCAGTATACCTTGGCCGAATGCACGTTACAAGGAGTCCGGGGAAAGAATCTGCCCTCTGCGCGGTCGATGCGCTTCTCCCGGATGACCTTGAAGAGCCCTCGACGGTATGGTAGAATACGAGCAGTTTTAACCTGTCGAATCGAGGAGAAAAGCATGATCCTGTCTGACCAGACCATATTGCGGATGCTGAAGGAAGGAAGCCTGGTGATCGATCCCATCGAGGAACGCCAGATCCAGCCTGCAAGCGTCGATATCCGATTGGGCAACACCTTCAGCATCGTAGAGGACAGCTCAACGGGCATCATCACACTGGACCGGGAGATCCATTATCGGACGATCCGGACGGATACCTATCTGCTGCTGCCCGGTCAGTTCGTCCTTGCCGCCACAATGGAATACATCTCCCTGCCAAACGACCTGACCGCCTTCGTGGAGGGGAGAAGCTCCCTGGGGCGCATGGGGCTGTTCATCCAGAATGCCGGATGGGTAGATCCCGGTTTTCGGGGAGAAATCACGCTGGAGCTCTATAACGCAAACCGCTGCGCCATCGAACTGACCGCGGGCCGCCGAGTCGGGCAGCTGGTATTTGCCGGGATGGATGCGCCGGCCATACGGCCTTATGCCGGAAAGTATCAGGGGCAGCGCGGCGCAACCGGCTCGAAGGTATTTATGGATCCGGAACGGGTTTCGGAGATCCGCGGGGACCCAATCCCGAAAACGGAATGATCCGGCCTGTTCCCCGGGAAGGGAAGGCATTCTGCCCCGGGGCTGACAAAATGCCCGGAAATCGTTGAAAGCCAACGGTCTCCGGGCATGCTTTTTTTCGGGGCTTTGCTCTGGGGCGCTTTGGCGGCGCGATCGGGGGTCCGTGCGCGCGGCGTTCCCGGTCCCGAGACGATGCCTGTTGAGAATGCGGGCGAAAATGCTATAATCGTCATATAGAGATGTTGACGCCGGGGCCGGGTCCCGGCGCCGGAGAGGGGGCTGAGGCAATGCAGGATCCGGCGAACAGAAGAACCCTGATCTTCAACGGTTCTCCCCGAAAAAGGGGAGATACCGCCGCCCTGATCCGGGTGCTGACGGAGGGGCTCGCGGGGGAATACCGGGTGGTGGACTGCTACCGGGCGGAGATTTCCCCCTGCATCGACTGCCGCAGCTGCCGGAAGGAAAAGAAATGCGTTCTGCAGGACGGGATGCAGGAGATCTACGGGTATATCGAGGCGTGCGACAATATCGTCATCGCCTCGCCGATCTACTACGCGGAGCTGACGGGAAAGCTGCTGGATACGGCGAGCCGCTTCCAGGTTTATTATTCCGCCCGTTTTTTCCGGAACGAGGATCCGGGGCTCAAGCCCAAAAAGGGCGGGGTGATCCTGGTCGGAGGCGGGGACGGGGATCCCCGGCGGCCCTACGCCACGGCAAAGATCCTGCTCCGCCAGCTCAATGCCCAGGAGGTTTTTCCCCTGGTCTGCAGCCATGGGACCAATACCCTGCCCGCCGGGGAGGATGGGGAGGCGATTGACGCCGTCTCCCGGCTCGCGGAGTTCCTGAATACCTGAAGAGGTCTTCCGCCGCCGCGTTACAGCGCATAGGCGATCAGCAGCCGGAGGGTATTCTCCGCCCCGTCCCGATGGCTCCGTTCATAGCCGTGGGAGGCATAGACGCCGGCGCCGATCAGCCCGTGGCGCAGGTCGTTTCCCGCCTCCAGCGTGGCCTCCACATCGCTGCCGTAATGGGGATAGATATCCACGGCGTAATCCGCGCCGCTGCGCCGCGCCGCCTCGATCAGTCCCTTCACCACCGGATAGCTGTAGGGTCCTCCGCTGTCCTTGGCGCAGATAGAGACCTGCTTTTCCGTGCAGGCCAGTCCCTCGCCCACGCAGCCCATATCCACGGAGATGGCCTCGGTGCAGCCGGCGGGCACGCTGCCGCAGCCGCCGTGGCCCACCTCCTCGAACACCGTGATATGGGCGTAGACCGCCCGCTTCGGCGTGATCCTTTTCTCCCGGATATACCTGGCGAAGCCCAGAAGGATGCCCACGCTCAGCTTATCGTCCAGGAAGCGGGACTTGATATAGCCGGACCGGGTGATCCGGACATTTGGCTCAAAGCAGACGATATCTCCCACGGCGATACCCAGCTTTTCCGTATCCTCCTTCGTTTTCACATCCTCGTCCAGGACGACCTCGCAGGTGTCCCAGCCGCGCTTTATGTCGTTGTATTCGCCGTTTACATGGATGGAGGCGTTGCACAGCTGGAAGGTGCCCTCATAGTCTCCGCTGAATTTCGTCACGACCCGTACGTTCTCCGTTTCGGCGTTGTTGGGATTCATGCCGCCGAGATTGGTGAGGCGAAGCCGTCCGTCGGCCTTGATCTCCGCCACCATGCCTCCCAGGGTATCCACATGGGCCTCCAGCAGCAGACCGCTGCCCCGGTCCTCTCCGCCGAAGGAGACCAGTACGCCGCCCTTATTGGTGAGACTGGCCGCGAAGCCGAGCTTTTGAAACTCCTCCAATACCCAGGCTGCCGCCGCTTCCGTGTAGCCGGTGGGGGAGTCGATATTCAGCAGGGTCTCGGTTTCCTTGACCAGAAAATCCGTGTATTTTTTCAGAGAAGGCTTATTCATTGCTGCGGTTCCTTTCGTTCAGTATCCCAATGCCCGGTCGACGATGTGCACCGGGGGCTTTCCCTGCAGGACCAGGGTGACATTGCGGATCACGGCGTCGATCACCCTGTCGTAGTTGACCCCGGCCCGGTAGCCGCCGGAAATATGGGGGGTGATCCAGACCCGGGGAGCGGTCCACAGGGGATGCCCCTTGGGCAGGGGCTCCGGATCCATCACGTCCAGACAGGCGGCCTTGAGCCGGCCCTCCGCCATCACCCGCAGCAGGTCCTCCGTCACCACGCAGTTTCCCCGGCCCACATTCAGAAGGATCGCGGACTTCTTCATCAGCCGGAGCCTCCGCTCGTCGAACATACCCGCCGCCTCATCCGTGCCCGGCAGGCTGAGGGCCACCACGTCCATCTCCGGAAGCAGGGCGTCCATCCCCTCCGGGGTGACCAGCTCCCGGACGAAATCCGGACGGTCATGGATGGTGCGGCGCACGCCCCAGCATGCCGCGCCCAGGCAGGAGGCCTTTTGCAGATATGCGGTGCCGATGGCCCCCATCCCCACGGAGAGCACCTTGGAGCCGGCGAAGCGGTCGATGTTGTCCAGGAGGGTCCACTCCTGCCTGTCCTGCATCCGCAGGTATTCCGGCATGCGCTTCATGGCCATGAGGGTGGTGGTGAGCATATGCTCCGCGATGGATTCGCCGTATGCGCCGTAGGCGTTGGCCAGGGTGACCTCCTTCGGCAGCCAGGAATAGTTGTTGGCCCCCGCGCTGTACAGCTGAACGAAACGCAGCCGGGGCATTTGCCGGACCATCTCGGGATTGGGAAGCCCCACGAAGATCTCCGCCTCCCGAAGGTCCTCCGGGCGGATATCCCGGAAATCCTCTGCGATAACGAGGCTGCAGTCGGGAAGCGCCCGGAAGCGCCGGAGACCCTCCGCGCTGTGGTCGCCCAGGACCAGAACCTTGGTCAGTTTGCCGCTCATATCGATCCGTCCTTTCCTTGCATCGGTTTTTGTGCTCATCTTATCACGGAAACCGCGGCGGGACAAGCGGCAGGTGAAGCGGGAGGCTCCCGGCATTTCGGGAAATTTCAAAGCGCCGTGAGATATTTTCCTCCGGATCCGTAGTAAAGGGGTAAGGCAGGAGGGAGGGCGAAAGCTTGGACGACAGCCGGATCATTGAATTGTTCTTCGCCCGCTCGGAGCAGGCGATCACCGAGCTTTCCCATAAATATGGAGCCGTCTGCCGCCGGGTGGCGGAAAACATCCTGAACGACCGGCTGGATGCAGAGGAATGTCTGAACGACGCCTATCTCGCCGTGTGGAACGCCATACCGCCGCAGCGGCCGGATCCGCTCCTGAGCTACGTCTGCCGGATCGTGCGGAATCAGGCGCTGAAGCGGTATCAGTGGAATACGGCGCAGAAGCGGTGCAGCGTGTATGACGCCGCTCTGGAGGAGATCGCGGAATGCGTTCCCTCCGCCGCATCCGTTGAGCAGGCGGTGGAGGCGGGCGAAGCGGCCCGGGCCGTCAACCGCTTCCTGGAAACGCTGGATCGGGAGAGCAGGATCCTGTTTGTCCGGCGCTGCTGGCATGCGGATTCCATCAGTGAGCTTGCGGAGCTGTTTCACCTGAGCGAGCACGCCGTTTCGGTGCGCCTGTCCCGGATCCGGAAAGCCCTTCGGAAGCGTTTGGAGGAGGAGGGGATATTCCTGTGAAAAACGAGAAGGTCTCGCAGATCGTCAGTCTGATCGACGAGAAGTATATCGACGAGGCGACCCTGTTCGCCCCGGACGGCCGGCGGCATTCCCGCGGCCGGGCTCCGGCTCGGCAGAAGGCCCGCCGGCTCCGGTGGGGCGCGGCGGCCGCATGCCTGCTTGCGGCCCTGGGGCTGGGGTCCGCCACATACGCCTATGCCGCCGAAGCCCGGGAATACCGGACGGCGGTCACGTTCTTTGCGGAGAATGACCTTCCCCTGGAGGGACTCAGCCGCAGCGAGATCAAGGCGGTCTATCGGGATATCACCACCCGGCGCTTTTCCTACCGCAAAACCACGGAGGTGATCCGCCGTGCCGTCCCCGGATGGGAGATCACCCAGAGCGAGCCTGCGCCGGAGGATCTCGCCGCCCTGTGGGACCGGAAGAATTGGGCGGAGCCTGCACCGAAGGACGGGATCCGATTCCTCCGGGATTATCGGTATAAACACAGCGAAGACCGGGGCGAGATCCTGGAAAAAAGCCTGCTGGAATGCCGGCGGGATGAAGAACTGCTCTGGACCGCGGAATTCCCTTTCTATCTGGACGATTGGGCGGCTTTCCCGGAGGGGATTGCAGCCTGGGGCTGGAACGAGACCTTCTCCTCAGCGGACAGGACCTATGCCTGGATCGCTTTTTTGGATGGAGCGGGAAGCGTCCTTTGGCAGCAGCCCCTGAACCACGGGTTTCAGCGTGAGTATATCGCTTCCGTGCTGCGGAATGACAACGGCACCTGGGCGGTGATCAGCCGGGGAGACGGGAAGTATCTGTGCCTCAGCTGCTTTGACCCGGCGGGGAAGGAGCTCAGCTTCCGTCAGACCGAGGTGGGGAACTACGGAATCTGGAACGCAGCCCGCCTGGGGAACGGATATATCCTGCATCTGGGAAGCGATAACGCCGGGGATTATGCCCATCTCTTCCGCATGGACCGGGAAGGAAATGTGACCGACGAGTTTTCCTATGAGGGAGAGGACTGCGTCTACCATATTACGGATATGGCGGAGTTCGGCGGGCAGGTATACCTTTCGGCCTATGCCGTTCCCGTGCAGCGGGACGAGGGGGGAAGGGATGAGATCGCCAATATCCTGGATTATATCTGGTCGAAGGAGGACCACGGGATCGCGATTACCAGTGAGGAGCTGACCCCCGTTGTGCGGGAGAACTATACCGCCGTCCTGCTCCTGTGCGATCCGGAGGGAGGCGAACCGCAGACCTTCTATTCCGTGAAGGGTTCCCTGGGGGGCAAGCTCTCCGTGAACGAGGCCTCGGGGCTGGAATGGGATGTGGAGAGCGTGGAATCCACCTTCTTTTCCCCGGCCACCAGCGCCTTTTCCGTCGGCGGTACCTGCCGGGTGTTCCGCTATACCTTCGACGCCGGCGGAGCCATGACCGGCCAGAGGGACACCGGGGAGACGGTCCGGTATGCGAGATAGCGATGCGCTGTGCATGAGCTGTCCCGTCAAAACCCTCATGTAAACCGGGGGAGAATTGAGTTCTGCCCATCGGCGTGGTATACTTCTCTCAAAACAGCCGAATCCGGCTGATCAGAAAGGACGATCGTCATGAAGTCATTTTCCGGACGCCTGCTCACCCTGGCCCTGACCCTCACCCTGCTGGGCCGAGATCCTTGAAGAGCTGCTGAAATGAAGAAACGCGGTTTTGCTCTCCTGGCGCTGCTCCTGGCCGCCGCGCTGGTGGTCGTCGGCGTGACGGAGGGCCAGGCGAAGGAGGTCATGATGAAGGCGGTCCGGGTCTGCCTGGAGTGTATCGGCGTTGGGTAAGGGGAAGGTAAGGCTGCGGATCCAGCTGCTGGCGGCGCTGGTCCAGAATGCGGATTTCCGGGGCTTTTTCACCGGGAGGATCAACCGGGGCGCGCTGAAAAGCGTCTGCGTGCCGGGGCTCAACTGCTACTCCTGCCCCGGGGCGCTGGGGGCCTGTCCCATCGGCTCCCTCCAGGCCTTCCTGTCCTCCCGGCCCGTGCGCTTTCCCTATTACGTCGTGGGGCTGCTGCTGTTTTTCGGCGCCCTGCTGGGAAGGGCGGTATGCGACTTTCTCTGCCCCTTCGGGCTGGTGCAGGACCTGCTGCATAAACTGCCCTTTCCCCGCCGGAAGCTGGGGACCTTTCCCGGGGACCGGCTGCTGCGGAAGCTGAAGTATGCGGTGCTCCTGGTGCTGGTGATCGGCCTCCCCGCCCTGGTCATGGATTACGTTCCGGCCTTCTGCAAATACCTTTGCCCGGCGGGGACCCTGGGGGGCGGCGTTCCTCTGGTGCTCCTGCATGGAGGGAGGCTGCACCTGGCGGTGGGCGGGCTTTTCCTCTGGAAGCTGGCCGTAGCCCTGGGGATCCTGGTCCTGTGCATTCTCCTGTTCCGCCCTTTCTGCAAATACCTCTGTCCCCTGGGGGCGCTCTATGGCCTGACGAACCCCATCTCCCTCTGGCGGATGCATCTGGATGCGGGCCGCTGCACCGGCTGCGGCGCCTGCGCCAGAGCCTGTCCCATGCAGGTGGATCCGTCCAGGACTCCCAACAGCCCGGAATGCATCCGCTGCGGGGACTGCACCCGGAGCTGTCCCGCCGGGGCGCTGCATCTGGGGATCCGCAGCAAGGCTCCGGAGAAGGCGGAAAAGGAAACCTGAACCCGAAACGCGGGCGTCCGAATGGGCGCCCGCGTCTTGAATTTCCCCCCAGAAAATGCTATCCTTAACCTGGACAATTCTATGAATCTTGAAGGCGGTGATCCTATGTCTTCCATTCAGCTGGTGGAAAACGTGAAGAAGAACATCGGGAAGGTGATCGTGGGCAAGGAGGCCCAGGCGGAGGCGCTGCTCCTGGCCCTGGTCTGCGGCGGTCATGTGCTCATCGAGGATGTGCCCGGTCTGGGGAAGACCACCCTGGTAACGGCCTTGGCCCGGTCCCTGAACTGCACCTATTCCCGCATCCAGTTCACCTCCGACCTGCTTCCCTCGGACGTGACCGGCTATACGGCCTTCAACCCCAAGACCGGGGAGCGGGAGGTCTGCTTCGGCGGCCTCATGGCCCAGATCGTGCTGGCGGACGAGATCAACCGCACCAGCCCCAAGACCCAGTCCAGCCTGCTGGAGGCCATGCAGGAGGCCCAGCTCACCATCGACGGGAGGACCTATCCGCTGCCCTCCCCCTTCATCGTCCTGGCCACCCAGAACCCGGTGGAGCATACGGGCACCTACCCGCTGCCGGAGGCGCAGCTGGACCGGTTCTTCATGCAGATCTCCCTGGGCTACCCCTCCCATGAGGAGGAGATCGATATCCTGAAGCGCAATATGCGCGCCCGGCCCATCGACGAGCTGGAGCCCGTCGCATCCGCCGAGGATATCCTGGCTCTGCGGGAGGAGCGGAAGAAGGTCATCTGCGCGGACGCGGTGCTGGACTATATCATCCAGATCGCGGAGGCCACCCGGAAGGACGAGCGCATCAGCCTGGGGATCAGCCCCCGGGGCTGCATTGCCCTGACGGAGGCGGCCATGGCCAACGCCCTCTTCTCCGGCCGGGACTACACCCTGCCGGACGACGTGCAGAAGCTGGCCGTCCAGGTGCTGGCCCACCGCCTGGTGCTGGACCGCCGCAGCGGCATCCGGGGGGAGAGCCGGGGCAGCGTGCTCGCCTCCATCATCCGGGAGATCAAGGTCCCGGCGGTGTCATGAAGGTCCTGCGCTTCCTGTTCTATCTGCTGATGCCCGTCTTCCTTTTTGCCGGGCTGTATACCGGCATGCGGATCTGGTATGTCGTCCTCATCGCCCAGATCCTGCTGGTGCTGGCCATCCTGGGGCTGAATCAGTGGACCGTGCGCACCTTTTCCTATACCCAGAAGCTGGACGCCGCTGAGGCCGTGAAGGGCAGCGAGACCGCCCTGCATCTTTCCATCCGGAACGAAAAGCCATTTCCCCTCTCCATGATGCAGATGGATGTGGAGCTGGCAGCCCCCAGCGAGAATACGCAGATCTCCTTCAGCCTGCTGCCCTTTGCGGGAAAGGAGTTCGATTTCAAGGTCTCCATGCCCTATCGGGGCGTCTATCCCATCGGGATCACCACCATGCGGATCACCGATATCTTCGGCCTGCTGCCCATGCGCTTCGATATGCGGAAGCTGCATTATTACCGCCAGCCGGAGCTGACGGTCTACCCCCGGGCGGAGGCCCCCGCCTCCCTGTATGCGGACGTGGCGGATGAAAAGCTCTTCGGGGAGCGGTTCCTGCATCAGGCCGAGAGCGGGAGCAGCATCTCCGGCGCCCGGGCGTACCGGCCCGGGGATCCCCTGAAGCAGATCCATTGGAAAAAGAGCGCCGCCCACGGGGAGCTCTTTGTGAAGCAGTATGAGCAGCCCATCCGGGAAAACCTGACCCTGCTCATCGATAACTGCGCCCACGGCGCGGCGGGTGAGGACGCTCTGGCCCGGGCGGACACGGTCTGCGAGGCAGCGGCCTGCATCACCCTCCACTGCCTCTCCAGGAACCGCAGCGCCGCGCTCCGGGCCCTTTGCGATACCCGGGGCGTACACAGCGGGGAGGAAGCCCTGAACCTGACGGATTTTGAGAAGATCCGCCGCTGGCTGGCCCTGCTGCCCTTTGGGGAAGAGCCCGCGAAGGGACCGCTGCCCATGGAGTCCGCCTCCGGCCGGAGCTCCCTGATCCTGGTTACGGATTCCTTCACCCCGGAGCTGGAGGCCTCCCTGGCGGAGGCGGAGTCCTGGTACGGCGCCGTGACCCTGGTGCTGGTGGGGGAGGGGGACCGGGATACGGGCCTCATTCCCACCATCCGTCTGCCCCTGGGCTGCGATGTGGCAGCCCAGCTGGTGGCGCTGGAGTAAGGGGGTGCTGACGTGAAGAAGCAAAACGCCGTCTTTTCCGCCTCCCTGGCCGTGGAGCTGCTGTGCTGCCTCCTGGGAAGCTGCGCCTTCTGCAGCGCCCTCCTGCCCGCCCTGGGCCAGGAGGTGAGCATGGCGGACTGCATGCTCTTTGCGGCGGTGGATCTCTCCGTGATCTTCCTCCTCTCCCGACGGTGGTGGATCGCCCCGGCGCTGATCGCGGCGGCTGCCCTCCTGGGCTTCGGCGCCCTCTGGGCGTTCAGGCTGAAGGATACGGTGCTGGAATATGTGAACGGCTTTATCGAGTGGTACAACGCCGCCTATCCCTATACCCTGCCCTATTCGGAAAACGGCAGCCAGTTTCTGGTCCATCTGGCCTTTTCCTTCCCCGTGACCCTGGTGCTGTATATCTATTTCCGCCGTCTGCCCTTCCTGCCGGTGTGGGTGCTCCTCAGCGCGGCCCTGCTGGTTTGGATGCATTATTCCGGCGCGGAAAACCTGCTCACCGCGGCGGCCCTGCTGCTCATCGTCCTCTTCGTGCTCATCTGCCGCACCAACGCCCGGAGCATCAACCGGAAGCTTGGGCGGGGGGAAAAGATCCCCGCCTCCGCCATGCTGGTCACGGCCATGGCGCTGGCCCCCTTGGCGGTGCTCTTCGCCTTCGCCTTCGGCCCCAAGGAGGAGGGGGCCTGGCAGTCCAGATCCCTGGTGAATTTCGTGGAGGATCTGGGGGACGTGTTCTCCTTCTACGGGGAGGGGAGCTCCAGCGGCGGCAGCTTCGACCTGTCCTACTCCGGCCTTTCCCCCAACGGCTTCCAGCTGGGGGGGAATATCGAGCCCAATAACCGCCCGGTCCTGCGGGTGAAGACCGATACCCCCATCCTTCTGGCCGGGGCGGTGTACGATACCTATAACGGCTATGGCTGGTACGATGGCTGGGCCCTGGGACGCTTCCGCTTCAACAGTCCCCTGTGGCGGGGCAAGCGGCGGGAGATCTTCACCATCGATAAGCCCTCCTCCAACCAGGCCCTGGCGCCCTATGGGAAGATCAGCAAGAGCGCCCTCCTGGATATCTCCATGAGCGTGAATTTCCGCTCCCTCTTCGCCGGGGGCAAGCTGGAGCGCCTGAGCCTCCAGCGGGCGGACGACTCCAGGATCTACTTCAATACCCAGGGGGAGCTGTACGCCCTGGAGTTTCCGGACTATGCCCTGACCTACACCATCCGCACCCGGGTCTTCGACCGGGAGCAGGAGAACTTCGACTGGAACATGCATGTCCTGCTGAAATACGCCTCCGCCTCCAGGGACCGGGAATATGAGGAGATCAGGCAGAGATATACAACCCTCTCGGAGACCATCGAGCCCTTTGCGGCGGAGCTGGTGGAGGAGATCACCGCCGGCAGCGAAGACGACTATGACAAGGCCCTGGCCATCGAGAGCTGGATCCGGGAGAACTGCACCTATACCCAGACCCCCGGGGACGCCCCCGGGGACCGGGATTTCCTCTCCTATTTCCTGGAGACCCGGGAGGGCTACTGCACCTATTACGCCACCGCCATGACCCTCATGGCGCGCATGGCCGGGCTTCCCGCCCGGTATGTCACCGGCTACGGCCTGAAGCAGGCGGATAAGGTGCGGGATACCACCTCCTATGTGGCCACCAACGCCACCGCCCATGCCTGGTCCCAGGTCTATTTCTACGGCGTGGGCTGGGTGGATTTCGACCCCACCCACTGGAACTTCTATGAGCCGGTGACGAAGGATGCGCCGGAGGAGGAGAAGCCGAAGCCCACGGCGAGGCCGGATGTGCCGGAGCTTCCGGAGCCGGAGCTGCCCGAGCCGGAGCTGCCCGAGCCGGAGCTGCCTGAGCCGGAGACGGACCATGAGCCCGCGGCCCCGAAGAAGAAGGACAATACGGGAAAGCTCCTGCTGATCATCCTGGGCTTCGACCTGGCCGCCTTCCTGGTCTTCCTGCTGGTGCGGTTCATCCTGCTGTTCTTCCGGGTGGAGAACTTCTATCGCCGTCTGAACCGGAAGTATCCGGATAACGCCGCCCGGGCGGACGTGTGCTACCGCCAGATCCTGAAGCAGCTGGGCTTCCTGGGGCTGGAGCTGCAGCCCGCGGATACCATCCTGCGCTTCTGCGCCCGGGCGGACGAGGCCCTGGCCGGGGAGCGGGCCCGATACTCCCTGGGGACCGTGTGCGAGCCCGTAGTCCTCTCCCGCTTCGCCCTGCGGCAGCCTTCGGACGGGGAGCTCCGGCGGATGTGCGACTATTATATTTTCCTGGAGCGGGTCCTGCGGAAGAAGCTGGGTCTTCGGAAGTATATCCTCCGCCGCATGCTCCTGGGCCGGTAAACGGCGGCGGAGCTCCGGCATGGGCGTGCTGCAGAACGCCCCGCATCCGGCATAGCGCAGAAGGTTCGGTATGGCGGGCGGGAATCGCATTTTGCAGCATGCCCTGTTTGTCATTTTGGGGATTTGTATATCATTGAAAGATTCTGCATAAATTTAGGCTTGCCATTTGTCCGGTTCTGTGTTAAAGTTACGATGTATCGCTATCCATATGTTGCTATGATAGAATGCAAATCATAAGTGGAGAGAGGTTAAAGACATGAAGCACAAAGGGAAGAAGGTCCTCAGTCTGCTCCTTGCGGCGCTGATGATCCTGGGCCTTGTCGTGCCCTCCGGTGCTCTGGCCCCGTCTGCGAAGGCGGCGGCAGGGGATGAGCCGGCACACAGCAAGACCCTGATAACCAACGACGACGGTACGTACACCATCGCATTGAGCGTCACCGGCGATTCGGAAAAGAAGGTCAATAAGACCAATGTGACGATGATCCTGGACGCCTCGAACAGCATGTATTCCAATGATGCTGGCACGGGCGAGTATTCTCCTGTTCCTGCAGGAACTTATCCGGCATCTACGGCCAATAATCCTCAAGCATACGGCACTTTGTCTGAAGCCCCTGATACCGCCAGCGATGATGACTTTTTCGGGTTGATTCGCGGTGGTTATGCCAACAATTATGTTTACTACTATACTTCCCAGGGCAGCGGTCCGATCTATGTTCCCACAACCGGCAACCAGGGTACTCAGTATGGATTGGTTGATGGGGAGTATGTTCAGCTGAGCCGCCAAAACGGCAACTGGAGATACAATGGAGCGAACTATACCGGCACAAGGTATACCCAAGTTGCCAACGCTGTACTGTATGAAGGCCAGCTCTTTACGAGAGCCGAGCCGAACCGCATGGAGGCCACCCTGAACGCTATGGAGGTTGTGGCTGAAACGCTGCTGAACTATAACAGCGTAGAGGGAAATCCTGAAGACACGGTTGAACTCGCGTTGATTGCGTTCGCCAACACGGCCAGTGTCGTTGTAAATCCCACCACAAGTTTTGCTACCTTCAAAGGCACTGCAGGCGGCAACACCGCAAACTGCGCAGAGTACTATCGTACGGATCATGATTACCACGGCACAAACTGGGAGGCTGCTCTTCAGGCAGTTCCCAACGTCAACTTTGGCGCAGACGACAACGATCCGACCTTTGTCATTTTCTTCACGGATGGTGAGCCCACTCAATATGTCGGCGGCGGTACCGGGTATAATACTGATACCGCCTTCCCTCCTTCCCTTGATGATGCCAGAAAGGTCGTTACAGACGGCAATACCTTGTATAGCATTATCGCTTTTGGCAATGATACGGGAAAGGATTTGCTGAACCGGCTGACGAATTACGCGTATACAGAAAGTGAGACTACCGCTCCTACTGATACGTACTATTATTCGCCGGATAATGCTGCCCAACTGCAGGCGGTTTTCAATGAGATCCTGTCCAAGATCGAATTGGCCGGTATCGGCAGCGTGGAAATGGAGGATGGTACCACGGCGTCCGTGATCACCCCCTATGGCGGCGGCCTGCTGGACGTGGATGAAAACTCCTTCAAATATTATCGCGCCGGCGGCGACTACAGCACCACGGCGAACGATGGCCTTGGCGACGAATGGACTGAGGCGCCTGAGGCGGAGCTGGTCAGCGGCGATGTGAAATGGGACCTGAGCAGCGCGGGCGTCCTGGAAAACGGCGTCACCTATACGGTCACCTTCGATGTCTGGCCCTCTCAGGATACGCTGGACCTGATCGCGGATATTAAGAACAACCCCTCTTCCTATAATGGTTTAAGTGACGAAGTCAAGAAGTACCTGGGCAGCGACGGCAGCCTGACGACCAACACCGGCGCCTCCCTCAGCTATGTGGACACCCGTACCGGCGCGGAGGGAAGCACGGAATTCAAGAACCCGGACCCTGTGAGCAGCGAGTCCATCCAGCAGCTCGCGGTGACCAAGGATTGGGAGAATGTTCTGGACGGCCAGGCGGCTGCCCCCATTACCCTCACGGTCACCCGGGATGGCAAGAAGGCTTATACGGTAACCCTCTCGAAGGATAACAGCTGGGAAGAACTGGTATACATCTCCATCGGCATCATGAGAACCTCCGGAAATTCCGTGGAGGTATTGACCAAGGGTCACAACTTCACCTTCGTGGAACCCGCGGATTTGGGCTACTACTGGGAGCTGGAGGTTCCCGTGGTGCGCCCGATGCTGATCGACGGGGTGAAGACCATGCTCATCATGGTCGACAAGAATCATCCTGCACCTACGGACGGCACGAAGATCTATGAGGACCTGTTCGGGGACGGCAAGGATTATTATGTCGGCAGCACGGGCGAAGCGAAGCTCACTGCCATCAACCACCGTCGTTCCCGCCTGAATATCACGAAGGTCGTTGACGGCGAGGACGCCGATCCCGATCAGACCTTCCCCTTCACCCTGAACGTAGTCGACTCCGAGGCTGCGAGCGGCAGCGAGGATAACCTCAACTCCGATTACTGGGTATGGTTCTCCGTCTATAACGGCGGCTACGTCGACGCCCTTGTTTCCGGCGCGACAAAGGAAATGAAGGACGGCGAATGGACCGGCTACTACTATGCCAAGAGTGGGAGCGATATCGTCGTCAACCTCAAGGCAGGCGACAATCTCCGTTTCCTCAACCTCCCCACCGGCTCGACCTATACCATTACCGAAGGTACGCTGCCAGCAAATTACGCGTTTGCGAGCTCCGAGCTGGAGGAACAGACCTGGGATGAAGACGGAAACGAAATCACCCCCGAGGAGACGGATGATTCCTTCGTCGGCGCAAAGACCTCCACAGGTACCATTCAGGCAACAAATATCAACTATACGGTGACCTACACCAACACCTACGCCCTCTCCGATATCGAGATCACCAAGGAGTGGGACGACAACAGCGATGCTCTGGGTCTGCGTCCCACGGCTGACGAGTTCAAGGACATGCTGACGCTTAAGGCGGACGGCGCCGACGTCACCAGCGCGAACGCCGACAAGCTCACGGTAACCGATAATGATGACGATACTTACACGGTGAAGTGGACCGGCCTGGATCGCTATGCCGACGGCAAAGAGATTGCCTACACCGTCGAAGAGGATGCGATCGAAGGCTACAGCACAACCGGCAGCCCTGCAGAGGATAAGGGTACGATCACCAATGAACTCACGGTCGGCAATCTGACGATCAAGAAGACCATCGAAGGTCTGCCCGAGGGTGAGGCTCCCGAGGAACTGATCTTCACCGTCACCGGCCCGAACGAGTACGAAGAAGAGTTCGCGTATACCGATTTTGAAGGCGGCGAGTACACCATCGAGAACCTGCCGGTGGGCGAGTACACCGTTGCCGAATCCGGCACCGAGTACACGGATTACACCCTGGACGAAAACACCGAGATCGAGAAGAAAGCCACCGTTGAAAAGGATAAGACAGCGGAAGTCGAATTCACCAACGTCTACACCCAGGACGTGGGCAATCTGACGATCAAGAAGACCATTGAAGGTCTGCCCGAGGGTGAAGTTCCCGAGGAACTGATCTTCACCGTCACCGGCCCGAACGAGTACGAAGAAGAGATTGCGTATGCCGATTTTAAAGACGGCGAGTACACCATCGAGAACCTGCCGGTGGGCGAGTACACCGTTACCGAATCCGGCACCGAGTATGCGGATTACACCCTGG